>NZ_JBSMVT010000001.1:0-378144 GCF_053760925.1 Enterococcus olivae | reverse complement strand
CATGACCAGTAAAACGTTCTTTTCTCAAAGTGAAAAAGGCGTGCAGAGTCAGTTGATTTTAACCATGATTTCCGCTCTCCTTACGTTTCTCGTCAAATTGGAGACGAAAACGAAAAAATCGGTGTTCCAAATCAAACGTTTCTTTCGTTATTTACTATTTCGGCCCTTTGAATGTTGGGTTGAAAAGTTAATTCCCACCTGAGAAAGAGGAAAAATGGTTCGTTACTTTTGGTTTTCAGTTGAATAACAAGTAAAAAATTTTCTGGAAAAAGTCATCCTCTGCGTCAGCACAGTTTCTTTTGACCTATTTTCAGAAAACCGACTTTTCAGAATATTCTAAAATGTTTTTATGCAACACTAGTGAAATTAGTATTATTTTTTATTTTAAGGAATAGAAAGGAAGATTTTATTGGCTGAGAAAACGAATGCAAATATTGGTTTTGAAAAAGAACTTTGGGATGCTGCAGATTCTTTGAGAGGACATATTTCTGCATCAGACTATAGAAAAGTAATTGTTGGACTAATCTTTTTAAAATATGTATCAGATTCTTTTGAGCGAAAATATCAAGAATTAATGGAAGAAAATTCTGGTTTTGAAGAAGTGAGAGATGAATATTTGGCTGATGGTATTTTTTATGTTCCAGAAAATGCTCGATGGAATGTGATTGCCAGTAATGCTCACTCTTCAGAAGTTGGTATTATCTTAGATGATGCAATGAGAGCTATTGAAAAAGAAAATAAGTCATTAAAAAATGTTTTACCACAAATCTATGCAAGTCAAGATTTAGATAAGAGAGTATTAGGTGATGTTGTCGATATTTTTACGAATATTAATATGTTTGATGGAAGTGATGAAAAAGATATTCTTGGAAGAACCTATGAATACTGTATCGCACAATTTGCTGCACATGAAGGAAAAAATGGCGGAGAATTCTACACACCTACAAGTATTGTTAAAACAATTGTAGAAATCTTAAAACCATATAGAGGAAGAGTTTACGATCCAGCCTGTGGATCAGGTGGAATGTTTGTTCAGTCAGCAAAATTTGTTCAAAGTCATAGTGGCAACATTTCTAATCTGTCAATTTATGGACAAGAATCTAATGCTGATACATGGAAAATGGCAAAGATGAATATGGCAATTCGAGGAATCGAAGCCGATTTTGGTAAACATCAAGATAATACTTTCTTTAATGATTTACATCCGACTTTGAAAGCAAATTATATTATGGCGAATCCACCCTTCAATATTTCAAATTGGGGAGCAGATAAACTTCAAGACGATGTTCGTTGGAAATATGGAACACCACCAAATAGTAATGCAAACTATGCTTGGATTCAACACATGATCCATCATTTAGACCCGACAAACGGAAAAATTGGGCTAGTATTAGCAAATGGTTCATTGTCTAGTATGCAAAGTGGAGAAGGAGAAATTCGTAAAAAAATTATTGAAGATGATTTAATTGAAGGAATTATTGCGTTACCACCGCAGCTTTTTTATAGTGTGACAATTCCAGCTTCCTTATGGTTTATTAGCAAAAATAAAAAACAAAAAGGAAAGACTGTTTTTATTGATGCAAGAAAAATGGGAGAAATGGTAGATCGCAAACATAGAGATTTTGATGATGATGACATTAAGAAACTTGCTGATACTTTTGAAGCTTTCCAAAATGGAGAGTTGGCAGATGTTAAAGGATTCTGTGCAGTAGTTGAAACTTCTGATATTGCGAAACAAGACTATATCTTAACGCCAGGTAGATATGTAGGTATAGAAGATCAAGAAGATGATGGAGAACCGTTTGAAGAAAAAATGACACGACTAATAAGTGAATTATCAGAAATGTTTGTACGTTCCCATGAACTTGAAGATGAAATTCGAGAAAGATTGGGGGCAATTGGCTTTGAAATATAAATTGCTTTCAGATGTGTGTTACTTTTCTAAAGAAAGAGTATCTGTCGAAAGTTTAACAGCAGCTAACTATATTTCTACTGAAAATATGGTATCAAATAAAGGTGGAATAATAAGAGCTACTAAATTACCTTCTGCAAAAACAGTTTCTTCTTTTGAAAAAGGGGATATACTTATTTCAAATATTAGACCATATTTTAAAAAAATATGGCAAGCTGAGTTTGATGGTGGATGTTCAAATGATGTATTAGTTATTCGGGCAAGAAGAGAAGTAAATCCAAGATTTTTATATTATGTTCTATCAAACGATTCATTTTTTAATTATAGTACATCAACGTCTAAAGGAACTAAAATGCCGCGAGGAGATAAATTGGCGATTATGAAATATGCTGTTCCTCATTTTAGTTTCATGGAGCAAGTTAAAATAGCAGATATTCTTTCTGCTATTGATAACAAAATTTCAATTAACAGCAAAATAAATCATCATTTAGTGGCTTAATTGTTAATAAAGATTTCACCTGATATGAGCTTAGGTAACAATGTATTACGTAAAATTTGTAATTGTTGGTTTTGTAGTTCATACTCTCGAGTTTCAATAAAAAAAGGCTCAACCGTTAAATGAAATACTTGTAACTCGTCTTTATTTGGTAAGGGAATTTTATGTTTTTTTAATTGTGTTCCCGAAATTTCTTTAAATGTAGAGCCACCTGCAGAATGCTCAATATTTACGGTTTCATGTTTTAATGTTTCATATACAAAAGTGTATGGTATATCTTTATGAGGAACGATTGATTTGAAACCTTGATTTGTTGATATTTCATTATCTGCAATTGTCAAATAACCGATTGGTGCTCTGGAGCTGAATAAAATGCTATGGGTTGGCATAAGCTTTGCACTGCTCTTGTCATAACCAAGTTGGGTAATAGAGTTTTCTCCGCATTTTGTATAAAGAAGATTGCAGTTTGACAAATCTTTTGGTGTTAACCATGGAATTTCGTCGCCATAGTATTCATCTATTTTTTTAGAAGGAGTGCCTCCTCCCACAATTTGTCCGAGATCTTCAATAAAACCTATATTGTTAGTTTCAGATATTAACTTTTCGTAACAAGCTGATATCATTTCAGCTAAATGATGATTTATTTCTTAGATACAATAAATTTTAGTTCTTACTGTACAATAGAAACAATTATTGAAAGGTGGGAACTAAAATGAAAGATAAATTAATTACACAGATTCAAAATGGTATGTCAGCGATGCTGGATTCAAAGCAATTGGGAGATTTGAGAAAAGTTTTAACTGCTGTTTTTAGTACTATTGAAATTGTTAGTGTATCTTCAACCAACAACCAAAAATCAAATGAAAAATTACTTGATATGTTTCTGTCTGCAAAACGTATTGAGGGATGTAGCGAAAAATCATTGAAGTATTATGATTCAACTATAGTAAATATGTTTTCTAAAGTTCAAAAACCAATACGTGAAATCGATACTGGCGATTTAAGGGTATATCTTTCAGAATATCAGCAGAAACGTAATTCAAGTAAAGTAACAATTGATAATATGAGAAGAATATTTAGCAGTTTTTTTAGTTGGCTAGAAGATGAGGATTATATTTTAAAGAGTCCTGTTAGAAGAATTCATAAAATTAAGACTGATAAAACGATTAAAGAAACTTTCACCGATGAAAGTTTGGAAATGCTCAGAGATGCTTGTAATGAAACCCGAGATCTAGCAATGATTGATCTCTTAGCTTCTACTGGAATGCGTGTAGGAGAATTGGTAGGCTTGAATAGGGAAGATATTAACTTTTATGAACGTGAATGTGTGGTTTTAGGCAAAGGAAACAGTGAGAGAGTTGTCTATTTCGATGCTAGAACTAAAATCCATTTGTTAAATTACCTAGATAGTAGAACTGATGGTGATTCTGCGCTATTTGTGTCATTAGCTTCACCATATAAAAGATTAATGATTGGCGGAGTTGAAACTAGGTTAAGAGAGATTGGAAAAAAAGCAGATTTACAAAAAGTTCATCCGCATAAATTTAGACGAACGCTAGCAACAAGAGCAATAGATAAAGGGATGCCTATAGAGCAAGTTCAACATTTACTTGGGCATGTAAAGATAGATACTACAATGCATTATGCTATGGTAAACCAAATGAATGTGAAAAATTCCCATAGGAAATTTATAGGATAGGAGAGAATAAATTGGAAGAGTGGAAGAAAGTTAGACTCGATGAAATTATTGATTTTAATCCAACTGAACGGATTCCAAAGGGCACAATTGCAAAAAAAATTGCAATGGAAAAGTTAGAACCTTTTACACGTGATATTGAAGAGTATGAATTATTGGAATTTAAAGGAGGAGCAAAATTTAGAAATGGAGATACTTTAATGGCTCGAATTACCCCCAGTTTAGAGAATGGGAAGACTGCTAAAATCCAATTGTTGGATGATGAAGAAGTTGGTTTCGGTTCGACAGAATTTATTGTTGCACGTGCAATTGATGGAATCAGCGATGAAAATTTTATTTACTATTTGATGCTTGAACCTAAAGTTCGTGAAACGGCTATTAAATCTATGGTTGGTAGTTCAGGTCGTCAGCGTGTTCAACTGGATGTTCTAAAAAAATATGAAATATTATGTCCTCCGATTTCTGAACAAAGAAAAATAGGAAAAGTACTGAAGGTAATTGATGACAAAATAAAAAATAACAAGCAGATAAATCATCATTTAGAGAAGATTTCACATTTATTGTTTCTCCAATTTATTCAATCAAGCTCAAATTCAATAAAAGGCTCTCTATGTGATCTTGCCGATATAATAGATAATCGTGGGAAGACTCCTCCGTTAATTACTTATAGTGAATATCCCATTTTGGATGTAAAAACGTTGGCTGATAACAGCAGATTGATTAACTATAATAATGTTCAAAAATATGTCGATGAGACTACTTATCTAACGTGGTTTAGGAGTGGACATCCTCAAAAATATGATTCCCTTATTTCAACGGTTGGTTCAGTTGGTAGTATTAAGATGTTTCTAAAAGAGAAAGGTACTATTGCTCAAAATGTAGTTGCTTTAAGACCGAAAATTGGAAGTGGACTTTATTTGTTTGAAGTATTAAGGAGCCTTCAACAACAACTTAAAAGCTATGATATAGGCTCAGTCCAACCAAGCATTAAAGTTACACAATTTATGAAACTCGTAATTGAAATTCCTCCTGAGAGGGATATTATTGAGTTTGAGTCAAGAATTTTACCTCTTACCAACAAGATAGAGTTTCTTTATAATGAAACTGAGATTCTAAACAAATTAAGGGAATTACTATTACCTAAGCTTCTATCAGGTGAAATCTTTATTAACAATTAAGCCACTAAATGATGATTTATCACTTAAAAACACCAAATAAACTGATAAAAACCTGATTATTATAAGTCAAAATCCATTTTTTCCCCTATAATTATTAATAATAAAGCATTTTTTTTAGGAAGGAGGTTATTCTATGTCATTTGCTGAAACTAACTACGAAAATGCAATTATCGAATTATTTCAGAGTGAGTTAGGATATTCATATAGATATGGTCCTGAAGTTGATAGAGACTATACAGATGCACTTTTTATGGATGAATTGTTTTTTTCTTTGGAAAGAATAAACCCAATATTACCAGCTGAAGCAATTACAGAAGCCATTAATAAATTGAGAAATATTCAAAATGGAACATTAGTTCAAAAAAATAAGATTTTTATGGAATATTTACAGAACGGTGTTGAGGTTTCCTACTATTCCAAAGGAGAACAACGTTTTTCTTTAGTGTATCTTGTGGATTTTAGTAACTATTCTAATAACGTGTTTACCATAGCAAATCAGTGGACAATTGTTGAATACAAAGAGAAGAGACCAGATATTATTCTATTTTTAAATGGTATTCCGATAGTCGTATTTGAGTTGAAAAGTCCTTCACGAGAAGAAACAGATGCATCTCAAGCTTATTTACAATTAAAAACGTATATGAAAGAAATTCCTAACTTATTTACTTACAATGCTTTTTGTGTGATGAGCGACTTATCGACTTCAAAAGCAGGTACGATTACAGCTGGTGAGGATCGTTTTATGGAGTGGAAAACAAAGGATGGAAGCTATGAGAACACCCAGTATGCGGAA
Organism: Enterococcus olivae; assembly: GCF_053760925.1. NCBI lineage: Bacteria > Bacillati > Bacillota > Bacilli > Lactobacillales > Enterococcaceae > Enterococcus > Enterococcus olivae. The sequence continues at coordinate 372,069 of NZ_JBSMVT010000001.1, read as the reverse complement.
TTTAGCACATTTTTCGAAGGAATTTTTGAAAAAAGAAGACTGCTTTATATCATTAAAAATTTTATTTGTTATTCTGATGATGTAAAAATTATGGCTGCCTATCATCAATATTTTGCTGTTTGTAAGGCAGTTGACTCAACTTTGTCCGCAACAAAAAGTGATGGTCGTGGAGGTGTTTTTTGGCATACTCAAGGTAGTGGTAAGTCACTATCAATGGTTTTTTATGCACATTTACTTCAAGAACAGTTAGATTCTCCTACGGTAGTTATTTTGACTGACCGTAATGACTTGGATGAGCAGTTGTTTGGACAATTTTCGAAGTGTGCTGATTTTTTACGCCAATCACCAGTTCAAGCGAAAAGTCGACTCAACTTAAAAGAGTTGCTCGACGGTAGAGAAGCGAATGGAATTATTTTCACAACTATGCAAAAATTTGAAGAATCCGCAGAAGCATTATCTGAACGTAGAAATATTATCGTAATGGCAGATGAGGCTCATCGAGGACAGTATGGCCTGCAAGAAAAAGTGAATGCTCAGACAGGAAGAATCAGTATTGGTACAGCAAGAATTATTCGTGATAGCCTACCAAATGCTACATACATTGGTTTTACTGGGACACCTATATCGAGTAGAGATAAGTCAACAACAGAGGTGTTTGGTAATTATATCGATATCTATGATATGACTCAAGCTGTCGAAGATGGTGCAACTCGTCCTGTTTATTATGAAAGCCGTGTTATCCATCTAAGATTAGATGAAAGCCTTTTAAGAATGATTGATGCAGAGTATGATGTAATGGCTGAAAATTCTGAGTCCTACGCAATCGAAAAGAGCAAAAAGGAACTAAGTCGATTAGATAGTATTCTAGGAGCCGAACCCACAATTGAAGCTTTATGTGAGGATATTATTACTCATTACGAGGAAAATAGAGCGCAAGAATTAACTGGGAAAGCAATGATTGTTGCTTATTCTCGTCCAATTGCTATGAAAATTTATAAAAAAATTCTAGAAAAACGACCACATTGGAGTAAAAAAGTCGGGGTAGTCATGACTTCAGGAAATAGTGATCCAGAGAAATGGCATGATATCATCGGAACTAAGAGTCATAAAGAAGAAATGGCTAGAAAATTTAAAGATGATAATGATGACTTTAAAATAGCGATTGTAGTAGACATGTGGTTAACAGGATTTGATGTGCCTAGCCTATCTACAATGTATATGTACAAAGCGATGAAGGGTCATAATTTGATGCAAGCAATTGCCCGAGTGAATCGTGTTTATAAGAATAAAGAGGGTGGTTTGGTTGTAGACTATGTTGGGATAGCTGGCGCGTTAAAACAAGCGATGAATGACTACACTAAACGTGACAAAGGAAATTATGGCGATACAGATATTGCTAAAACTGCCTATCCTAAATTTATAGAGAAACTTCAAGTTTGTAGAGATTTATTTTATGGATTTGATTACAGAGACTTTATGAAAGAGTCCGCTACAGACCTTTCTCGTGCAAGAATTATTACGGCAGGTGTCAACTTTTTATCTGAGGTGTCTAGAGAAAAATCTAAAGAATTATTCCTTAAAGAAGCAATGTTGCTTAGACAAGCACAATCTTTATGTCGTTCACTTTTAACACCTGAATATAGATTCGAAGCTTCCTATTTTGAAGCTGTTAGAACACTTATTACTCGAATTACAGGTAGTGGCAAGAAGTTCTCATTGAAAGAGATTAACGAAAGAATTAATGAATTGTTAAAAGCGAGTATTAAGAGTGAAGGGGTTATTAACCTTTTCTCAGATGTAGATACTGGATTTTCTCTGTTCGATCCGAAGTTTTTAGATGAAATTAACAAAATGAAAGAAAGAAATATTGCAGTAGAACTTTTAAGAAAATTACTTGCTGAACAGGTTACGGTTTTCAAGAAAACAAACTTAGTGAAGTCTGAAAAATTTTCCGAAAGATTATCTAATGCAATGAGAGCCTATTTAAATGGAATGATTTCTAATGAAGAAGTCATTGCTGAATTGATGAAAATCGCTAATGAAATATCTAAAGCAAATCAAGAGGGAAATTCTTTAGGATTAAGTCGGGAAGAGTTAGCTTTCTATGATGCTTTGACTGACTCTGACGCAGTTAAGGATTTCTATGAAAATCAGGAATTGGTTGAATTAACCAGAGAATTGACAGAACAACTAAGAAAAAGTAGAACAATTGATTGGCAGAAAAAAGAGTTTGCTCGAGCTAGAATGCGTCGGATGGTTAGACGTTTGTTGAAGAAGTATAAATATCCTCCGGAAGGGCTAGAGTCAGCTTTGGCGAAAGTTATTGGTCAATGTGAACTGTGGGTGGATAACTTAGCTTTTGATACATCATCTAACTATAAAAATACTATTTCAGAACAAAAAATACCTTTAGTGGCAGAGAATTTAGATCAATAAATAAATTTCCTAACAAAAATCATTTGACATTCTCACTCAAATACTATAATATTCTCATTAAATATTAAGCGAACAAAAGAAGAGTAGCTTTTTCGACACTTTCCAGGGAGCTGACGGTCGGTGCAAGTCAGTAAGTTAGAATTAGTGAATGGGCTTTTGCGCTGGAATACTGAATGTCAGTAGGTATTTCCGGGAACTCCCGTTACAGAGAAAAGTCGTTGATAGACGACTGATAGAGATGATTGGATAAGTACATACTTACCCGTTCAATTGAGGTGGCACCGCGTAAGCTATTCGCCCTCAGACTTGCTTTTTAGTGAGTCTGGGGGCTTTTTTGTATTTATTTAAGAGTTGACTGTAAGGAAAGGATGAAAAAGATGAAGATCATTCGACAAATTCAAGGGGATTATTTAACACCCGTTTCAATCTATTTGAGAATCCAAGAAGAGAAAAAATTTTTATTAGAGAGTCATTCTCGTGAAGGAGAGGAAGGGGCTCGCTACTCGATCATCGCGATCGATCCAGTGAAGGAGCTGCGTTACCAAGAAGGAATTTTTTCTGTGAACGAAGACTCTTTTACTTGCACAGATCCTCTAAAAGAACTGGAAAAACACATTATTCATGAGGAAGAAAAAATTCCTGAGATTCCTTTCCAAGGAGGAGCGATCGGCTATGTCGGTTACGATGTCGCTGCCTGCTACGAAGATATTGGAGCAATTCCTTTGGATGATTTGAATGTACCGGATATCTTTTTCTACGTTTTTGAACTGTTCGTCATATATGATCATCGGACAGAAATGGTGACGATCGTTCATTCTAATGCTTACAGCAATAAAAAAGTTGAAGAAATGGAAGCCAAAATACAGCAAGTGATCGAGTCATTGCATCAAGCTTCGAAAAAAGAATTGATCGAGAAAAAACAGATCCATTTGCCTTTTGAAAGCAATGTGACAAAAGAAGAATTTGAACATCGTGTACGAAAAGCCAAACGATTGATTGAAGAAGGCGATTTGTTTCAAATCGTTTTATCGCAACGACTGGAAGCTGAATTTGATTTAGATTCCTTTGATTATTATCGTTATCTACGTTTGTCGAATCCATCTAGTTATATGTATTACTTGAATTTTGGAGAGTTGCAAGTCGTCGGTTGTTCGCCAGAAAGTTTAGTTAGTGTAAAAAATGGGAAAGTCTCAACGAATCCGATCGCTGGAACCAGAAGACGTGGAGAAACAGTGGAAGAAGACGTAGCCTTAGCGGAAGAATTGATGGCTGACGAAAAAGAACGTGCCGAGCATATGATGCTGATCGATTTAGGACGAAATGATATCGGACAGATCGCCAAACGAGGAACTGTCAAACTGCCATTGCAAATGGTGATCGAGAAATACCGCTATGTGATGCACATCGTTTCTCTCGTTACAGGGGACTTGAAAGAAGGTCTGACACCAATGGATGCGTTACGAGCAACCTTGCCTGCTGGAACGGTCAGTGGGGCACCAAAGATTCGAGCAATGACCCGTATTTACGAATTAGAAACAGTTAAACGAGGCATGTATGCAGGTGCAGTAGGTTACTATTCCATGGACAATCAGGCTGATTTTGCGATTGCGATCCGAACGATGCTGATCAAAGATCAAACAGCGTATATTCAAGCGGGGGCAGGCATCGTGGCAGATTCTGATCCGACATCGGAATATTATGAAACACTGCAAAAAGCTAAAGCACTTCTGGAGGTGGGAAGATGATTTTATTGGTAGACAATTACGATTCATTCACACATAATCTTGCGCATCAATTCGACGATTCGATCGTGATCCTTCGAAACGACGATCCTCAATTAATGCAAACAGCAGAGAAAGCTGCGGCGATCGTTTTTTCTCCGGGACCAGGAAAACCTGATGAAGCAGGATTAATGGAAGAGATCATTCGCCGTTTTTACAAAGAAAAACCGATGCTGGGCATTTGCTTAGGACATCAGGCAATCGGTGAAGTCTTTGGTGGAAAAGTACGGGTAGCAGGAAAAATCATGCATGGAAAAATCTCGCAGCTGGAACACAAGCAGGAGGGTCTGTTCATAGAAGTATCACCGAATACCGAGATCATGCGTTATCATTCGCTGATCATTGAACCAGGAACATTGCCAGATGTATTTGAGATTTACGGATATGCTGATCAGGAGATTATGGCGATCAAACACAAAGACTATCCTATCTATGGTTTACAGTTCCATCCCGAATCCATTGGTACCATTGAAGGACAAAAGATGATCGATACATTTTTAGCAGTAGTGGAGGAAAAATAGATGAAAGAAATATTTGAGCGTGTATATGATGGAAATGATTTGACTAAAGAAGAAATGTTGACGTTAGCAGAAGCGATCTTTTCTGGTCAATTGACTGAAACTCAGATCAGTGCTGCACTGATTGCTTTGAAAATGAAAGGCATCACTTCAACGGAGATGGCTTCGATCGCACAAGTCATGCAGAAAAACGCGTTGACGATCGAAGGTGCTCCAGTCGATGCGATGGACAATTGTGGAACTGGCGGTGACCAGTCGAATAGTTTCAATGTCAGCACGACTGCAGCTTTTGTTTTAGCAGCTGGTGGGATCCCGATGGCTAAACATGGGAATCGCAGTATCTCGAGCAATTCAGGAAGTGCCGATGTATTGGAGGAACTGGGTGTTGAATTGATGACCTCCCCAGAAAAAATCAGTGAGTTGATGAATGAGATCGGCATCGCCTTTTTGTTCGCACAGGCGATGCATCCCAATATGCGATACGTTAGCAACGTCCGTAAAGAACTAGCAACACCAACGATTTTGAATCTGATTGGTCCACTGACAAATCCAGTCCAGTTGGAAACACAGCTGATGGGAACCTTTGCCGGGCATTTATTGAAAGAAACCGCCGAGACTTTGGGCAAATTAGGCAGAAAGCGTGCCATTGTCGTTCAAGGAGCTTACGGTATGGATGAAGCCAATCTGGCCGGAGAAACTCGTATCGCTCTGTATGAGAACGGAGAAGTCAAAGAAATGAACTTTACTCCCCAAGAGTTAGGTTTACAGGAATATCCCTTACAAGCGATCGTGGGTGGAGATGCGAAACGTAATGCTGAGATCCTGCTTTCTGTACTGAACAATGAACCTTCGCCGTTCTTGGAAACTGTTTTGTTGAATGCGGGACTAGGTTTTTATGCCAATGGCAAGGTGGCCAGTGTTAGTGAAGGAATCGAAGAAGCCAGACGAGTGATTGCTTCTGGTGCAGCGAAAGAAAAACTGAATCAGCTAGTTGCTAAACAAAAGGAGGTTCAGTAATGGATTTTTTAGAAAAAATACTTGTCGAAAAACGCCAAGAAGTGGCGGAGTTAGTGATGATGGAACGAACAAATCAAGCAAAAGCTCATCCCTTTTTTCAAAGAGTCAAGGACCAACCTGATCGCTTACATGTCATCGGTGAGATCAAACGAGCTTCTCCTTCAAAGGGAGAGATCAATGTGGGCGTCGATATACTCAAACAAGCTCGACAATACGAAAAGGCTGGCGTCTCTGCGATCTCAGTGCTTACGGATGCTGTTTTTTTCAAAGGAACGATCGAGGATCTGGCAGCAGTTGCACAGGAAGTTTCGATCCCCGTGCTATGTAAAGATTTTATCATCAGTGAGAAACAGCTAATACGAGCCAAAAACGCAGGAGCAAGTATCGTTTTATTGATCGTGGCTGCCTTATCCTTTGAAGAGCTGAAAGAGTTACATGCAAAAGCCTTGGCTTTGGATTTGGAGGTATTGGTCGAGACGCACGATTTAGAAGAAATGAGAAAAGCGCAGGCTATCGGAGCCAAAATCATTGGTGTCAACAATCGAAATTTAAAAACCTTCCAGGTAGACATTCAACATAGCCTAGATTTGGCCCAGCTGGATGATGGTCCGGTTTATATCAGTGAATCAGGCTTTGTAACAGCTGCGGATGCCCAAAGAGTAGCCAAAGATTTTCATGTGATTTTAGTGGGTGAGACCTTGATGCGAGCAGAAGAACCTGCAGAAAAAATCAAAGAATTGCGAGTGAAACGAAATGACTAAAGTCAAGATTTGCGGATTGATGGATCAAGAGACCGTCGAGGAAGTTTGCCGGTTGGAAGCCGATTATATCGGTTTCGTCTTTGCCAAGAGTAAGCGTAGAGTGTCGCCTTCTTTCGTTAGAGAAATAACAAGAAATGTACCAAAAGCGATCAAAAAGGTAGGGGTTTTCGTTTCTCCAACTGAAGAGGAAGTCAATCAAACCGTTCAAGAGGCAGGACTTGATCTGGTTCAGATCCATGGCGATTTTTTAGTTAGTCACTGTGCGGTTCCTTTGATTCAAGCCAAAAGTGGAGAGTCAACAGGAGGCTTTGAGACCAAAGCAGATTTTCTATTGTTGGATGCACCACCAAAGGAATTTTATGGAGGCAATGGTGAGACATTTTCTTGGGAATCGATCAATCCGAAGCATTTATCAAATGAAAAGTTGTTGATTGCAGGTGGATTAACAGTGGAGAATGTCCAGCAAGCAATCACTTATTTTCAACCAATGGCGGTAGATGTATCTAGCGGAGTGGAAACGAATGGCAAAAAAGATTTACAAAAAATCCAGAAATTTATTAAAAAAGTAAAGGAGCATGACCATGTATCAACAACCAGATGAAAAAGGTTTCTACGGTGAGTTTGGCGGACAGTTCGTTCCTGAAACACTGATGTATGCAGTCAAAGAATTAACGGAAGTATATGAGGAAGCCAAAGCGGATCCGGAATTCCAGAAAACTCTGGATGACTATTTGAAAAATTATGTTGGTCGAGAAACACCGCTTTATTATGCAGAAAATTTAACGAAAAAACTAGGCGGTGCCAAGATATATTTGAAGCGAGAAGATTTGAATCATACCGGTGCGCACAAAATCAACAATGCGATCGGCCAAGTTTTATTGGCTAAACGAATGGGTAAAAACAAGATCGTTGCAGAAACAGGAGCAGGTCAGCATGGCGTAGCAACAGCAACGGCAGCAGCATTGTTTGGCATGGAATGTGTGATCTTCATGGGAGAGGTCGATGTGAAGCGTCAGGAATTGAATGTCTATCGTATGGAGCTTTTAGGCGCGAAGGTTGAAAGTGTCGTTTCTGGCAGTCGCACATTAAAAGACGCCGTCAACGAGGCTTTGAGATATTGGGTAGCTACTGTGGAAGACACACATTATGTTTTAGGATCGGCTTTAGGACCTCATCCGTTTCCAGAGATCGTTCGTGATTTTCAAAGTGTGATCGGGACAGAGGCCAGACGGCAGTATCAGGAAGCAGAAGGAAAACTTCCGGAAGTAGCTTTGGCGTGTGTCGGTGGTGGTAGTAACTCGATCGGTCTATTCTATCCTTTTGTCAATGACGAGGTTCGTTTGATTGGTGTGGAAGCATCTGGGAGAGGGTTGGACACTGAGGAACACGCAGCATCGATCACTAAAGGAGAGGTCGGTATTCTCCATGGGAGTCGCATGCATCTCTTACAGGATGAAGACGGTCAAGTGATCGAAGCCTTTTCGATTTCTGCTGGTTTAGATTATCCTGGTATTGGTCCGGAGCATTCTTACTTATATGCTTCTGGGCGTGCAGAATACCAAACGATCACTGATGATGAAGCCGTAGAAGCCTTCCATCTGCTTTCCAGAACAGAGGGAATCATTCCGGCTTTAGAGAGCTCTCACGCGATTGCTTATGCGATGAAGCTAGCACCTCAAATGTCTGAAGAAGAAGGTATCTTGATTTGTCTGTCCGGTCGTGGCGACAAAGATGTTCGACAAATAAAAGATCGGGAGGAGATGAAATGAAATCACTGACACGCGTATTACAGTTGAAAAAAGATCAAGGGGAAAAATTATTCATTCCTTATATTATGGCAGGAGCCAATGGATTGGATCGATTGGAAGCTGAGATCGAGATGCTGGCTGAGAGCGGAGCTAGCGCTATTGAACTAGGTGTGCCTTTTTCAGATCCTGTTGCAGATGGGCCTGTTATCCAGCAAGCAGCGATCCAGTCAAGAAAACGAGGCACGACATTGAAGAAAATCGTGGATCTTTTACAAAATATCCACTCACCTGTTCCTCTTGTTTTGATGGGTTATGGGAATTCTTTTTTCCATTATGGGATAGAGAAACTGTTGGAGGATTTAAATTCTACCGATGTCAAAGGCATCATTATTCCAGATTTGCCCTATGAACACAGAGAGATGTTTTTAGAACCAGCTCAAAAAAGTGACATTGCCTTTATTCAGCTAGTGACATTGACTAGCTCAGAAGCGCGCATCACTGAGTTGGTCGAAGAAGCAGAGGGTTTCATCTATGCCGTGACGATCAAAGGCACGACCGGTTTGAATCAACAGTATGAAGAGAAGCTGTATCAACATCTGGAAAAAATCACAGAAAAAAGCGCCATCCCTGTCTTGGCAGGTTTTGGTGTATCAACTGCGGATCATGTAAAAACCTTCAATCGTTCCTGTGATGGAGTCATTATCGGCAGCTGTCTTGTCCGAAGCTTGGAAAAAGATGGTATAGCTGAGACACAGGAATTGATCAGTAACCTATTCTCTTAAACTAGAAGAGCAACGACATTTCAAGTGTCGTTGCCTTCTTTTTCTTATATTTTTACTTAACATTCATCTGTTTTTCATGTACAATGATAAAAACATCTTTATTTCTTCATTTTTTTCTCATTTTTACTTATTTTAACATTTGTACAGAAAATAAAAAAAATTCAGAAAACTTGTTGACATTTATTTTTAGAAACGTTATATTGTAAAAAATCAATAAATTAAAAAAGATTTTTCATGTTTGTAGGGAGACGATTCATATGCACAAAGAAAGACAATACTTATTAGTCATTATTAGGTAACTGGACTTAGAACGCGGAAAAAAATCCGATTGTTTGAGTCCTATTTGTGTTAATGAATGGGATTCTTACAAAAGAGCATCCCATTCTACTTGTTAGAAGGATGCTCTTTTTTGCAGAAAAATCAGGGATAGTGTTTAGGAGTGAAACTATGAGAAGCGATCAAATAAAAAAAGGGATCGACGCAGCACCCGCTAGAAGTTTGCTGTATGCAACCGGGCAAGTAAAAAATATTCACGACATGGGCAAACCGTTCATTGCGATTTGTAATTCTTATATTGATATTGTTCCAGGACATGTTCATTTAAGAGAATTGGCAGATGTCGCAAAGGAGGCGATTCGTGAAGCGGGTGGTATCCCTTTTGAATTCAATACGATCGGTGTTGATGATGGAATCGCGATGGGACACATTGGAATGCGCTATTCGTTACCTAGTCGTGAATTGATTTGTGATGCAGCTGAGACAGTGATCAATGCTCACTGGTTCGACGGAGTATTTTATATGCCGAACTGTGACAAGATCACTCCTGGCATGATCATGGCCGCTATGCGTACCAACGTACCTGCTATCTTCTGTTCAGGAGGTCCCATGAAAGCTGGAGTTGATCCAAGAGGACATCAAATCACGCTGTCTAGTATGTTTGAGGCAGTGGGTGCTCACAAATCAGGTCAAATGTCTGCAGAAGAATTTAAGTTTATGGAAGAAAATGCTTGTCCGACTTGTGGCTCTTGCGCAGGAATGTTCACAGCCAATTCAATGAACTGTCTGTTGGAGATCTTGGGACTGGCTTTACCAGGCAACGGGACGACCTTAGCAGTTTCTGAAGATCGACGGGAACTTGTTCGTAAGTCGGCTACTCATTTGATGGACTTAGTCAAAAAACAAATCAAACCTCGTGATATCGTAACAAAAGAAGCGATTGATGATGCCTTCGCATTAGACATGGCGATGGGAGGATCGACGAATACCGTTCTTCATACATTGGCAATCGCCAATGAAGGTGAGATCGACTACGATTTGGCAGATGTCAACGAGATCGCCAAGCGAGTACCGTATCTTTCAAAAATTGCACCATCTTCGGCTTACTCTATGCATGATGTGCATGAAGCTGGTGGGGTCTCAGCAATCATCCATGAATTATGTGAGATTCCAGATGCGATCCACCCAGACCGTATTACGGTGACGGGCCAAACGATTCGTGAAAATGTACAAGATTCATTGATTAGAAATCCTGAAGTTATCCATCCAAAAGAAAATCCATACAGTCCAGTTGGTGGTTTATCTGTGTTATATGGAAATATCTCACCAGAGGGCAGTGTAATCAAAGTCGGTGGGGTCGATTCAGATATTCATGAGTTCCGAGGCGAAGCGATTTGCTTCAGCACCCATGATGAAGCAGTTGCTGCAATTGATGATGGAACGGTTCGTAAAGGACATGTCGTCGTCATTCGTTATGAAGGACCTAAAGGAGGACCTGGAATGCCAGAGATGCTGGCACCAACCTCAAGTATTGTTGGACGTGGTTTAGGAAGAGACGTTGCTTTGATCACAGATGGTCGTTTTTCAGGCGCAACGCGAGGAATCGCTGTCGGGCATATTTCTCCGGAAGCTGCAGCAGGTGGACCTTTATCTTTAGTTCAGGACGGCGATATCATTACGATCGATTTGAAAAATCGGACATTGAACGTAGAAATCTCGGAAGAAGAATTAAATGAACGTGAAAAAACACGTCCAAAATTTAAATTTAAAGTAAAACATGGCTGGTTGGCAAGATATACAGCGTTAGTGACGTCTGCTCATACAGGTGGAATCATGCAGATACCAGAAGATTAGAATATCCGTCCCACTTAACGTAAGTTTGACAGACTAGTGGGATGATATACGTAGTGAAAAATGAATACATTAGTCTGAACTAGGAGGAAAATCGATGAAGACTCAAGAACACGCAAAAACATCAAAAACAATGTCAGGAGCTTCTCTCTTATTAGAATGTTTACAAAAACATGGTGTCGAATTAGTCTTCGGCTATCCTGGTGGCGCAGTTCTTCCGTTGTATGATGCTTTGTATGATGCAGAGATTCCCAATATTTTGACAAGACATGAGCAAGGAGCTGTCCATGCCGCTGAAGGCTATGCGAAAGCCACAGGAAAACCTGGAGTTGTTATCGTGACCAGTGGACCTGGAGCAACGAATGTCGTGACAGGAATCGCGGATGCGATGGGTGATTCTGTACCGTTAGTTGTCTTTACCGGTCAGGTCGCTACACCGGGAATCGGGAAAGATGCTTTCCAAGAAGCAGATATTTTAGGAATCACTTTACCAATCACCAAACATAATTATCAGGTTCGTAATGTGGATGAGTTGGAAAGAACGATTGATGAAGCTTTTCATATTGCTACCACTGGTCGAAAAGGACCGGTTGTAATCGATCTTCCTAAGGATATTTCGATCATTGAAGGTAAATATGAGGCCAGTACAAAACCTGTGAATCTAGTTAGTTATCAACCGACAACTGTCCCATCACAAATGCAAATTAGCCGTTTAATGGAGCAACTGAAACAAGCGAAAAAGCCGATCGTTCTTGCTGGTGCTGGAGTCACAGCTGCTCAAGCATCTGAGGAATTGAAGACTTTTGTTGAACGCTATAAATTGCCAACGGTTAACACCTTGCTTGGTTTGGGTACTTTACCAGCGGATCATCCGTACTCATTGGGTATGGGTGGCATGCACGGTAGTTTTGCTTCCAATATGGCGTTAGCTGAATGTGACCTTCTTATCAATATTGGTAGCCGTTTTGATGACCGGTTAGCAACATGTCCAAGTCAATTTGCAACGGGAGCAGTGATCGCACATATTGACATCGATCCTGCTGAAATCGGCAAAATCATTTCAACCGATATCCCAATCGTTGGCGATGCAAAAAATGCATTGAATAAAATGCTAGACTATGAAGAATTTGAAGTAGATAGTCAAGCATGGCAGGATTTGTGTTTAGAGCGTAAAAAGAACTATCCTTTCACATTTGATCGTGAAAATAAAGAAGAGATCAAACCACAGCGAGTGATTGAAAAAGTAGGCGAGATCACCAAAGGCCAGGCCTTTGTTTCTACAGATGTCGGTCAGCATCAAATGTGGGTAGCTCAGTATTATCCATTCAATTTTCCAAATCAGTTGATCACTAGTGGTGGACTAGGAACTATGGGGTATGGGATTCCAGCAGGGATCGGTGCACAGTTTGCCTATCGGGATCGTCCTGTAGTGGTCTTTGTTGGAGATGGTGGTTTCCAAATGACAAATCAGGAGTTTGCGATTCTGAATGAAAATCAGCTGAATGTTAAATTCGTACTGATCAATAATGGTTCACTGGGAATGGTTCGTCAATGGCAGGAGAGATTCCACAACGAGCGTCGCTCTTCATCCGTTTTTTCTGGACAGCCTGATTTTATAAAACTAGCGGAAGCTTATGGCATCGATGCCGTTCGTATTTCTGATCCTGCTACACTGGATAGTGAACTTGAAGCTGCCTTTGAGAATAAAGGACCAATGTTGATCGAAGTGATCGTGTCTAACTCAGAACAAGTCATGCCGATGGTACCTGCAGGAATACCGAATGATCAAATGATAGGGGTGGAATAAGATGAGACGAATTTTGATGGCGATGGTTTATAATAAATCCGGTGTACTCAGCCGAATCACCAGTGTCTTAAACCGCCGACAGGTAAATATCGAAAGTATCTCAGTTGGAGAAGTCGAATCGGACATTTCTCGAATGACGATCGTTGTAAAAGTAGATACATTGTCAGAAGTGGAGCAGGTGACCAAGCAACTGAACAAACAAATCGAAGTGGTGAAGGTTTCTGACATCACGACTGATCCACATATCGAAAGAGAACTGGCGTTAATCAAAGTCAGTGCTCCGGCAGCGACTCGATCTGAGATTCAGGCAGTGATCGCACCATTCCGGGCAGATATCGTGGATGTTGCCCAACGAACGATTGTCGTTCAAGTTGTTGGGACACATGAAAAAATCAATGCGTTCATTGATGTTCTACGCCCCTACGGAATCAAACAGTTAGCAAGAACCGGTATTACCGGATTAAAACGTGGTTAATCGCATTTAGTTGCTTTTAATAATATAGAAAAGATTATAACTTTGGAGGGAACAAGTTTATGGTAAAAGTTTATTATGATGACGCAGTAGTCGAAAATGCATTAGAAGGAAAAACGATCGCAGTCGTGGGATATGGTTCTCAAGGTCATGCTCATGCACAAAACTTAAGAGATAATGGCCACCAAGTTATTATCGGTATCCGTGAAGGAAAATCTGCAGAAGCAGCTCGTGAAGACGGCTTTGATGTTTTTGAAGTAAGTGAAGCTGCAAAACAATCAGAAGTGATCATGATTTTGGCACCAGATGAAATTCAAGGTGCTCTTTATGATAATGAAATCGCACCAAATCTTGAAGCTGGCAATGCCTTAGTTTTTGCCCATGGGTTCAATATTCATTTTGATGTTATCACACCTCCAGCAGATGTGGATGTCTTTTTAGTAGCACCAAAAGGCCCTGGTCATTTGGTTCGTCGTACATTTACGGATGGTTTTGCGGTGCCTGCTTTATTCGCTGTTTATCAAGATGCTACAGGTGAAGCAACAGCCAAAGCATTATCTTATGCAAAAGGAATCGGGGCAACTCGTGTAGGTGTGTTGGAAACAACATTTAAAGAAGAAACTGAAACAGATTTGTTTGGTGAACAAGCTGTTCTATGTGGCGGGTTGACTAGTCTGATCGAAGCTGGTTTTGAAACGCTAGTAGAAGCTGGTTACCAACCAGAATTAGCTTACTTCGAAGTATGTCATGAGATGAAATTGATCATCGACCTGATTTATGAAGGAGGATTCGCTAAAATGCGTCATTCTATTTCAAATACTGCAGAATACGGTGACTATGTTTCTGGACCACGCGTTATCACAGAAGTTGCTAAAGCAAACATGAAAGATGTTTTGACTGACATCCAAAATGGTACGTTTGCCAATAATTTCGTAAAAGACAACGAAAACGGCTTCCCAGAATTCAAAAAAATGCGCGAAGAACGTGCTGGACATCAAATCGAAGCAGTTGGTGCAGAACTAAGAAAAATGATGCCATTCGTTAAAACAATCGACTAAGACACATGAAGTAGAGGTGAATAATTTGGGGTTAGTCACAAGAAATGATGTAGATCAAGCTTATCAGCTACTCAAATCAGCTGTTGACCATACACCATTACAATACGATCGATATTTATCAGAAAAATACCAGGCAACGATTTTATTGAAGAGAGAGGATCTTCAAAAGGTACGATCCTTCAAATTACGAGGGGCTTACTATGCGATCAAGCAACGACCTCAAAAAGAACTTGAGAAGGGAGTTGTCTGTGCCAGTGCTGGAAATCATGCACAAGGTGTCGCGTATACTTGCCGAGAAATCGGAGTGCAATCAGTAATTTTCATGCCTAGCACTACGCCGCAGCAAAAAGTTTCTCAGGTCTCTTTCTTCGGAGGTGACAATGTAACGATCAAATTAGTGGGGGATACCTTTGATGCTTCCGCGGCTGCCGCTAAAGCATTTGCCCAAGAGCACGGAATGGCTTTTATTGATCCATTTGATGATCCAGCCATTATTGCTGGGCAAGGAACCTTGGCGGTAGAAATGATGGCTGATGCTCGTAAAGAAAGCTATCAGCCCGACTATGTCTTCGCTGCTATCGGTGGCGGAGGTTTGATCAGTGGTGTAAGTACGTATGTGAAAGAAGTCAGTCCAATCACTCAAATTATCGGGGTTGAACCTAAAGGAGCGCCTTCCATGAGGGAAGCCTTTGAGAACGGATCACCGGTTGCCTTGTCACAAGTGGATAAATTCGTTGATGGGGCTGCAGTCAAAGAAGTCGGACAAATCACTTATCAGCATGCCAAAGAATATGTTGATCAACTGATGACCGTTGACGAAGGGCTAGTGTGCTCTACGATCTTGGAATTGTACAGCAAACAGGCAATCGTTGCAGAACCTGCAGGTGCATTGAGTGTAGCGGCGCTAGAATCAATGGCTGAGGAGATCAAGGGAAAGACGGTCATTTGTATTATCAGTGGCGGGAACAATGATATCAACCGGATGGCTGAGATCGAAGAACGTTCGTTGATCTATCAAGGATTGATGAATTATTTCGTGATCAATTTCCCACAACGTCCAGGAGCTTTAAAAGAGTTCGTGAATGATGTATTGGGCGTGGGCGATGATATCACTCGTTTTGAGTATACAAAGAAAATCAATCGTGGTTCAGGGCCTGTTGTATTGGGGGTCTTGTCGAAAACACGAGAAGATGTGCCAAGTCTCTTTGAACGAATCGCTGCGTTTGATCCAACATACATTGATTTAAGTGAAAACCAATCGTTATTTACTTTACTTGTATAATAAAAAAGCAAAATCTTTCGGGGTTTTGCTTTTTCTTTTTTAAAGGAAAGAACGTGGTATAATAAGGAAAAGGTAAGGAGGAAGAAGACATGCAGATCACTTATCAAAAAGAGACGACCATTGTTTATGGAGAAGTGCTGTCAACTAGTATTTCCTCGTCAATGTTTGAAGGAAAACACGTCATCGTTTTGACGAATCAGCGTTATTATGATCGCTTTTTTGAGAAGATCCAGCGTATTTTTTCTTCTGAACCTATTGATTGGTATGTTTGCAGTAATCTGGTCTATGGAAATCATCTACAAGAATTTATGGATGTGCTGCAATTTTTAGGCAAATTCCCTCCGACCAAAGAATACCTTTTTGTGGCTTTCGGAAATGAGGGGGTCGTTCAATTGACGGGCTTTCTGCAACGAACGACGATCTTGAAGGGGGAATTTTGGGTATTGCCGGTTTCCTTACGAGCCTACGCATCAGCCTTGGTGCCAGATCGATTTATTTGTCGTAAATCAACAGAGATGCTATTGACAGCAAAAAATCTGCCAACACGAATTTTTTTGGATCAGACGATCGTTGCTGGACAGGGGCAAGGGAAGCTGGTAGATTTATTGGTTTTTATTCGAGCAGGGCTTGTCTGTGATTATTCTTTTTTACAGACTCTGTTCCAAAATTTTTCCACACCTAAACAGCTTAATGCCTCTGCCTTCACGGCCTTTATTGAGCATTTGACAGAGCTGTACCAAGAATCGACTCCGGCAATTGAAGCATTTGGAAAAATTTTTGAAGAGGCCTTTTATCTGACAGATAATGGTCATCTGCTTTCAGAGAATATGAAACTTTTTTTGGGTATCTTATTACATTTGTGTTGGAATCTTGAAGTAGTCGGAGCTACTTTTAAATTAAAAAATTTTTTGATCTGGCTTAATCATTTAGGATATCCTGTCACATTTCCTGAGCGGCTTTCTGTTGCTGAATACTTGCAGAATGTGATACATTTACAAGAAAAGAACCCGAGTTTGGTGGTTTTATCAGAGGTTGGTAAAATTGGAGAACAGCACCCAATCGATGAACGACAATTATTGCAGACGGTTGAACAGTATCAACAACTGATTGCAGAGATATGAGGGGAAAAATGACATATAGTGAAAAAATGCTTGAAGCATTGAGAAATGAAGATTTAGCAGAAGCGCAGCTGTCTTTGACAGAAGCTTTAAAAAAAGACGATCAAGAGGTACTGGCTGAATTAGGAGAAGAGCTTTTTGCGATCGGTTTTTTGGCAGAAGCCAAAGAAGTATTTGAAACATTGAAACAACGAGAACCAGCAGAAGAATTGTATAACTTACCATTAGCTGAGATCGCGATTGAAAACAATGAGATCGAGGAGGCCTTTGAGCTTCTGGAAGCTGTTTCCAAAGAAGGAAATGTGTATGTACAGTCACTACTGGTCATGGCTGATCTTTATCAGATCTTAGGGATTCCAGAAGTCAGTGAAGCGAAACTGAAAGAGGCAGAAAAACTGTTACCTGAGGAGAATATCATTCAATTAGCACTTGCAGAATTGTATTTTTCTACAGATAAATTTGAGGAAGCTGAAAGAATTTATCGGATGCTTTTGTCGGATGACGATTTAGAGGTGGCTGGTATTTCTATCACAGAAAGAATCGGCTCAGTCTTGAGCATGCGAGGAGAATTTGAAGAAGCTGTCCTTTTTCTTGAAGAGGCTTTGGAAGAAGAGCAGACGGACGACCGTTTATTCCAGACCGCATTTGTTTATCTACAATTGAAGGAGAATGAAAAGGCAATCTATTACTTGCAGCAGCTACGTGCGATGAATCCGCAGTATCAGGCCTTGTATTTGTATTTAGCTGAGGCTTTGCAGGAAGAGGAGCAGTTGGAAGAAGCTCAAATAGTAATCGAAGAAGGTATCCAGGAGAATCCTTTCCAAGTTGATTTATATCATTTCGCTTCTGAAAATAGTTATCGTCTTCATGATGTCAAAAAAGCAGAGGAATTCTTACTCCGAGCTTTGGAGACTGGGGAAAAAGAAGACGAGACCTTGCTGACGTTGAGTAATTTATATTTGAATGAAGAAATGTTTGAAGAAGTCATTGAAACGATCAAGCAAATGGAAGAAGAGGACAATCCTTATGCATTATGGAATCTGGCTAATGCCTACAATGGGCTTGAAGAGTTTGATTCCGCAGCAAAATACTATGAAGAAGCCAATGTTGCGTTGCATCATGAACCAGAGTTTATGAAGGAGTATGGTATTTTCTTAAGAGAAGAAGGACGTTTAGAAGAAGCTCGTCATTTGTTGGGACATTATCTGGCACATGAACCAGGTGATTTAGAAGTACAGTCGATTTTGGATGATTTATCAGAAGATAGGTGAATATGATGACCATTAATGTTGCAGATAAAAAACGTTTTTTGAATTGGTTTGTTTCTCATGTCTCTTTTTCGAGACGAGAAGTTTCCTGGATCTTGAACTATCTGGCTACTCATGAAACGATTTTAAAAAATGTTTGCTTTGTTGAACATGCAGAAAAAACACCAAGAGGGATTCGAGTGCAGGGGATTCAAGCTGAGGGAGAACCGATTTCCTTGTTTTTGAAAGGAAAAATATTTGTTGATAGTGATCAAATATTTCATGAGATTCGTTTGAATTGGAAAGAACCATTATATTTGGAATGTCTTTTTCCAAACTGTTGGTCGAATGAATTTTTTCTAGCTGTATTGGAAGACAATCCACATTATCGCTGGAATGAAACCTTAGATGCAGAAATGGCTACAAAAGTGGACGCATACTTTTCTCAGGCAGATATCGACGGACAAATCTCCGTTTTGTATAAGCAAATTGATGAAGCTCTGGGAAAGGGAGAACAAGAACGTTTCTTGAACCTTTCTGCAGAGGTCAATCAGTTATTAGCTAAGAAATCGATGGTTACCAAATGATGAAAGACGCAAGAATCAATGAATGTATTTGATTCTTGCGTTTTTCAGTATTCTGCTGAACGTATCCATGATAAAATGAATTGTATGACAGATAGAATCAATAGAATGATATAGTGCGAATCGGATGTTCCCATAAATTTTCTAGGAGATTCGCACTAAAGATTCAGTGTTAAATGATAAAATGATGAGGAAATAAATACGAATATATTTATTTTAACAATAAAAGAAGATATATTTGGGCGATTCTCATCAAAAAGAGTCTAATAAGACTGTATTTTTTCAAAAAATCGCCGTTGCAGTCCTCGTGACTGCATGGATTGAAATATCCAAAATGTTTCCATCGAAATCTACTTTAACCGTTGCAGTCCTCGTGACTGCATGGATTGAAATTAAACTTGTGATTAACGACAATCCGACTACTGTTGTTGCAGTCCTCGTGACTGCATGGATTGAAATATTTTGTTTTCCTCCTAATTGGTTATCTCTTATCGTTGCAGTCCTCGTGACTGCATGGATTGAAATTTCGGTAAATTTGATGATGTGTCCTTCAATTCCACGTTGCAGTCCTCGTGACTGCATGGATTGAAATAAAATGCCGAAGCGACAGACCAACAAACTTAGGTGTTGCAGTCCTCGTGACTGCATGGATTGAAATTGATTCGGAGTCTGCTACTGAGTCAGAGTCAGGAGTTGCAGTCCTCGTGACTGCATGGATTGAAATTCATATACGAGGCAAAAGTGGGGAATACACCCCCGTTGCAGTCCTCGTGACTGCATGGATTGAAATAATGGGTTATGACGAAGCGCCTAATGCTACATCTTAGTTGCAGTCCTCGTGACTGCATGGATTGAAATAGATTTGCTATAGATGATGATTATGACCAAGTTAGTTGCAGTCCTCGTGACTGCATGGATTGAAATGCAATATGTTGTGTAAAGAATTTAATGTCAACGAAGTTGCAGTCCTCGTGACTGCATGGATTGAAATGAACAACGGCAATGAGAACCTTGCCAGCATTACTGTTGCAGTCCTCGTGACTGCATGGATTGAAATCTACAGGCGGTAATGTCAAACTTACGATCAACAGGTTGCAGTCCTCGTGACTGCATGGATTGAAATGATCGCTACCAGTCAACTTTAGTGATGAGTTTGAGTTGCAGTCCTCGTGACTGCATGGATTGAAATATATACTTTAATTAATGTCCATCCAGTTCCCGAACGTTGCAGTCCTCGTGACTGCATGGATTGAAATCTTATATGATTATTACTTCGACCATAGTTCTCCAAGTTGCAGTCCTCGTGACTGCATGGATTGAAATGTTTTATTAACCTTTTCCATCTCGCCTTGTAAGTGTTGCAGTCCTCGTGACTGCATGGATTGAAATCTAAAAGCACAGACGGAATTACTTGAGAGTGACTGTTGCAGTCCTCGTGCCTATAGTTTCCTCAAAGAGTATCACCTCAAATTATTTTTGAAATTGAGCACTATCACACAGGAATAGACAATAAAAAATCACTTTTAAACTTAGAGAGAGCTTCTAGAATAAAAAGTGATTTTTTAGTTTGTCGAAAAATTTATATTTGTTTTCTATTTCTAGAAAAAATTCGATTTTTAGGTTTGAGATAACTAAAACCTTCTCCTTGAACCTCATGAACGTTAATGACTGAGACAAAGGATCTTGGATCAGCTTCGTTTACGATACGTTTGACCTCAGAAATTTCTCTGGGGCTCACGACGATATAAATAATGGCTTTATCATCATTGGAATACCCCCCTTGACCATTAAAGAAGGTCAAACCCCGCTCTAGTTCATTCATCAGCAAGGGAGCAATTTCAGCATTGCGATCCGAAAAGATCAAAATTCCTTTGGCGGAATATCCGCCATCCAAAATAGAATCGATGACTCTAGAAAAAACATAGGCAAAAATCAAGGTATACATCATCTTGTTCAAATTGATATAAGAAAGTGACAGGATAAGAACGACTACGTCGAAGATCAATAAGGAACGTCCGATAGAAATTCCAAAATTTTTCTCAATGATACGGGCAACAACGTCACTTCCTCCAGTGGTGCCACCAACTTTGTAAATGATCCCACTTCCGACACCAGTAATCAAACCTGCTAGTAAAGCTACAATCAGTAAATCATGCTGAAGATCGATCACTAAAGAAATTCTCTGCCAGAACCATAGCCAAAAAGACAAGCCCAATGTCCCGAGAATGGTGTAGTAAAGAGAGCGACGACCTAATATTTTTCCACCAATCAAAATTAATGGGATGTTTAAAAAGAGTGTACTGATGGCTGGATCAATCGATAGAAGGGCTCGTAGAATCAAAGTGATCCCTGTGATTCCACCTTCTGCCAGTTCATTTGGAATGTTGAAAAAGACGATTCCGAATCCGTAAATGGCTGTTCCTAGAACGATTACGACAATATCTCTAAATGTTTTTAAGGAAAATAGTTCTTTCATGTTTACCTCCGTTGTTTGGAAAATCACCGTCTTAATGTAGCATGTAAATCTTTCTTAGACAACACTTCTTTTCTATGAATTCTCTCATCAATTTGTTAAGATAGATAAGTAGAATTCTAGAGAGGTGAAACAACGTGGAAAATCAACGTTCTTTAGTATCGATGCAAGAAGAAGTCGATGCTTATATTCAACAGTTTAAAGCTGGGTATTTTGGTCCGTTGTCTCAGATGGCTCGACTGACAGAAGAAGTCGGCGAACTGGCCAGAGAGGTCAATCATTATTATGGAGAAAAACCAAAAAAATCGACGGAGGCAGTCAAGACTGTTGCCGAGGAATTGGGAGATGTCTTATTTGTCACAATGATCATGGCGAATTCGCTGGATATTGATCTGACAGAGGTTTTTGAACGAAACATGGAAAAATTCAATCATCGGGATCGCTATCGTTTTGAGCGAAAAGATGGTAAAAAATCAGAAGTTGATCAGTAAGGAAGTGAAGAAATGAGATTACAGAATATTCCTCCTGAGTATCAGCGGGCATTGCCGATTTTAAAAAAAATCGAACATGCTGGCTTTGAAGCCTATTTTGTAGGAGGAAGTGTCCGGGATGTTTTGCTTCAGCAGCCGATTCATGATGTTGATATTGCGACCAGTGCTTTCCCGGCAGAAATCAAAGAGATTTTTCCGCGAACAGTCGATGTAGGGATCGAACACGGAACCGTTCTAGTTTTGGAAAATGATGATAAATACGAGATCACTACTTTTCGAACGGAATCAACCTATCAGGATTTTCGCCGACCCGATCACGTAGAATTTGTTCGTTCTCTGGAAGAAGATTTAAAGCGGCGGGATTTCACGATCAATGCCTTTGCTTTGAAAGAAGACGGGGAAGTCATTGATTTATTTTCTGGTTTGGTAGATCTGGAGAATAAAGTTTTACGGGCCGTAGGAGATCCACATGAGCGATTCCACGAAGACGCACTACGAATGATGCGTGGTTTGCGCTTTGTTAGTCAGCTTGGTTTTGAATTAGACGAAGAGACCTTTGACTCTATTT
Organism: Enterococcus olivae; assembly: GCF_053760925.1. Classification (NCBI taxonomy): domain Bacteria; kingdom Bacillati; phylum Bacillota; class Bacilli; order Lactobacillales; family Enterococcaceae; genus Enterococcus; species Enterococcus olivae. The sequence goes on along the minus strand of NZ_JBSMVT010000001.1, from coordinate 349,799 downwards.
TGGAAAATCATGAATTGCTGGCAAAAATCTCTGTTGAACGAATCACTATCGAATTTGTAAAATTGCTTTTGGGAAAACACCGTCAGCAGGGATTGGAGATGTTTGTCCAAACGCAATGCTATTTATATTGTCCAGAATTGCAAAATGCCAAAGAAGCACTGCTTCGTTTTGCTAATTTAACAGACAAACAAATTCACAAAGAAGTTCATGCTTGGGTGTTATTAGCCGATCAACTTGGATTGAGTGAGGGAGAGATTCGTCCATTTTTGAAAAGCTGGAAATGCTCCAATGATCTGATCAAAAAAACACAGGCAGTTTTTGCCGGCTTACAGTTTAGAAAAAAAGCATTCTTTACAAAACAGTTATTGTATACCTTGGGAGAAGAACAGGCTCTTTTGGCTGAAGAGTTGTTGCCTTATTTTGATCGGACACCTCAATTGGAAAAGGTACAGCAAATGTATCAAGAATTACCAATATTTTCTTTGCGTGATTTAGCGATCACAGGACATGATTTGATGACAGCTTTTAATCAAAAACCTGGAAAATGGTTAAAAGATGTTTTATCTGCCTGTGAAGAGGCAGTAATCGATGGAAAAATTGAAAATAAAAAAGAAAAACTGCTTGAATTTGGGCGAGTTTTCTTAGCTGAATATTGAATCGAATAAGCCATCTTTTAAGAGAAAATCTTGAATTGTCCAACGTGTATTTTATTTACGTTGGACAATTGTTATGTTACACTGAGGATGTAGAATTTAATAACCAACAAGGTGAGGAGAGTTCAACATGGCTAGACATATGAAAGCGTTAAAATTACTTTTCCGTAATGGAGAAACTTGGACGATCGATCGTCGTTACATTGGTGATTTATGGATCAAGCAAATCTCAACTAGTTTTGGACGTATCAAAGGTAGTGAATTTGTAGAGATTCATCCATGTGAAGGCTTCAAAATTGAAGTTTTCCAAGAAGGAGACCATGTGGCAACACATGATATCAATCTAGGTGGCTTAGAGTTGGGAATGTTCGCTCGTGCGTTAAAATATGAAGATATCGAACGCATGGAGATCTTATATCAAACAGGTGAACCTGATTTGGTTTACTTCCCATACAAAGATAAATCAACAGATGGCTTAGACAATCTTTACCAGTCAACAAAAGTAAGTGAAAAAACAAAGAGTCTTTACATCGTGATCGATGAAAACAATACTGTGGATGATATCTACGGCGAACACTTTGAATAAAAAGATAAACGAGAATTCTCTTTAGGATTCTCGTTTCTTTCTGAAAAAATATAGGGTGAGAATAGATGACAAAAAGGAAACAACCAGTAAATAAAAGCAAAGCTTTGCTGTATTCCTTGCTGGTATTGTTTGTTTTTACAGCAACAGCAGGACAAGTGGATCTGTCAAAGGTTGATTGGACGGATCCGTCTACTATTATTACAGCCTTTAATTTTGACCAGTCGCCACTACTTGATTACGGACAGCTTGAAGATCTACCGACATACGACGGTGAACACTCGATTGTTACACTGAATAATAATCACCCAGATTTTACAGAAGAAAGCCTTTCTTTAAGTGGGGGAACTTGGCAGAATTTTTCTCTGCTGGATCGTTTGAATCGAGTCGGACCAGCGGATGCTCTACTTCATAAAAGTATGATGCCCACGGAAGAGCGAGGAGATATTTCCAACGTCTATCCAAGCGGTTGGAAACAAAAGAAATTACCTGATGGCAAATGGTTGTATAATCGATCCCATTTGATCGCTTTTCGCTTTAGTGGAGAAAATGAAAATTGGCGCAATCTTTTTACCGGGACTCAGCAGTTGAATCAACGAGCAATGACTGAGTACGAGGAAATGGTAGTAAGCTACTTACGAGAAACAGGACATCATGTTCGGTATCGAGTGACCCCATTTTTTAAGGAAGAGGAATTGGTGGCAAGAGGGGTACAGATAGAGGCCCAGAGCATTGAAGATAATCATTTAAGTTTTAATGTTTTCTTGTACAATGTTCAGGAGGGGTATCAGATCAATTATGAAACAGGTGGTTCTAAGAAGATATGAAAAAACAAGATGTTCAGTGCATCTTGTTTTTTTGCCTATAAGATAAAAGCTGTTGTATAGAGCAAAGCTATTATGATAGGAGATTCTTCAGACATCAAAAAAGACCTTAGCTCAGCTAAGGTCTTCCTGACAAAAAAACTTCACCACGCAATCGAAATTTTGTGACCAAACAAGAATAACAACTATTCAACGGGGAAGATTCTTGCTAATCTATTTATATCACAAATTTATCTGTAATAACCAAAAATTGCTCAAACGTGGCATATTTATTCCTGAACGATTGAAAATCAAGAGTTTATCAAAGAATATAAGCAAAACAAAAACGCTGAATATGGTTTTAACCAACTTCCAGCGTTTATTATTAGTGATTATTTAGTTTCACGGTGTTATGTTTTTTGTTATTAAATAGAAGTAAATAGACGAGAAATAGCGTTAAATCAACTACTTACATAAATAAGAAAAACAACGAAAAACATAAAGCGAACCGTTTCCGGAGTCAAATTTGGGTTAAAAACCAACATACTTTTCGAATAGTTCCGTTGTTATTTTATGATTCTCTTTTGTCATGTGAGTGTAGATGTCTAGTGTCATGGATATAGATGCATGACCCAAACGTTCTTGCACATCTTTAATGTTGATTCCTGCTGAAAACATGAGACTTGCATAAGTGTGCCTAAATCCGTGATTCCCCATTCTTGACAACCCTGCACCATCTGCTGCACGTTTTGAACGATTGTAGACATTGTTTCTTCTCATGTATCCACCTTCGTAATTAGTAATCACTAGATTATTCTTTTGTACATTTGTTTTGAAAAAGAATTTTTTTTGATACAATTTCCAAGATTTTAACTTCTGAATTGTCACATTGTCTATATCCACTGTTCGATAAGAATTTTTCGTTTTTGGTGTAGTGATGGTGAAACCCTTTTTCGTGTCAGACACGGTTTTATTCACTGTGATAGTGTTGTTTACTAAATCAACATCTTTCCATGTGAGAGCTAGTAACTCGCCAATACGCAGTCCAGAGAAGGCGAGAACACGAAAGAGAATCATATCTAACTCGGAATAGTATTGGCGCACCGGTTGACTATCTGGAATTTCGTTGTGTCTGTTTTCCAAATAGGTGAGAAACGCGCCAAGTTGTTCCCTGGTGTAGAATTTTAATTTTTTATCTTGGTTGGAAACATCTAGTGCAGTGGGAATCATAATTTTACGAAAGGGATTGTCAGTAATCAGTTCGAGCATCACACCATGATCCATCACGCGTTTTACATAAGACAATAATTTCGTGTACATGCCGAACTGTTTCGCCCAGCTGTTGACTGTCTTTTGAGCAGTTTTTAAGTCGATGCGTTGGATATACATATTCCCAAATTTGGGAAGGATATACTTTTTAATTCGTCTGTCTGTTTGTATCCAGGTATTTTCTTTAACGGTTGTTTTGTACACATCGAACCATAGATCATATAGCTCGCTAAACTTCATATCTTTGTTTTTATTTGGTGAGTAATCACCATTGTTAAAATCATTCTTTAATTCATTAAATTTTTGTTGCGCAGCTCTTCGAGTAGAAAAGCCACGTCTAGTCGTTCGGATTTCTTCACCCGTGATGTAATTTGTTCCGAGGTATCCTTTAAACATCCAGGCCTTTTTACCGTTCTTTTTTTCGTATTGGGTAAATGTTGCCATGTTGTATCAGCTCCTTAGATTTGGTACAATAGGCATAGTTAAATAAGCCTATTGTTAGGTTTTATTTATGGTTAGCACGCCTTCTGACTGCCAGGAAAGAGGGGCGTGTTTTTTTATTACAGACTTTCAAAAACCATAGTTGCTTGGATTCTATCGCCACCACCAAAACCTTTACTTCCACTAGTGGTTGTAGAAATAGTGTGTAATCGGAATCCTTTAGAGCATTGTTTGTTAATAACACCTTCTAGTTCTGATAGATTTCCTGATCCAGTTCCAAGAAATTTTTCTTTCAAAACAGTTTGTAAAACAACGTATTTAGGTATTTCATTTTTAAGCATTTCTTTTCCTCTTTTCTTTGATATAATATATTTAGTTCTTTACATATCTCGAAAGAGGTAGCCCTTTCCAGTGTTGGTAGCACTGGTGAGGGTGTTTTTATTGTGAAAATCTAACATCATAACCTATTCCTATATCAAATTCCTCAATCAGTTGACTATAGTTATACTGTCCGTTGTTTTCTTCGATAATTGTATCAATAACGTAAAATTCAGCTTCAGTTTCCATTTTAGAGTGGTGAATAAACGTGTCGTACAAAGCTATGTAGTCTGCATGATCTAACACATGTTTTAATTCATGCAAACTAACAAACTTCATATATTCCTCATCTAGTGATTCATTAACAAATACTTTTTTTAAATCAGGAACATAGTATCCAGAATGTTCCATCGATAAAAATTCTAATTCGATACCTAATTCCTTTAATTTGTTTTTCAACCTTTGCAATCAACAACACCTCATTTACCTTTGCGACCCATCATATAGGCAATAATCGCTTCTTTATCATTTTCTGTCATCTCTTCACCATCAAAAGACATTACATTTTCTAAGGCTTTGCGTAGTTCTGTTTCTGTATGTTCGCCAGATGTGTCCGTCCTTCCTAGGAGATAGTCTACCGATACATTAAAGTAGTCGGCAAGGCGCGATAATTCATCTGCGTTAGGAGTATTATTTTTCCATTTTGACAGATAGCCGTTAGAATATCCAAAATCTATTTCCAATTGTCTAATTGAAATCTTCTTCATTTTCGCAAGCTCTTTGATAATTTCGTAAGTATTCATTGATTTATCAACCTTTCTGAACGCTCACAAAAAAAGTTTAGAAAAATACGCTGAAATTACTTGATATATTCAGAATTATAGTCTATACTAGTTTTTGTAAACAAGTTTAACAACTAAAAAGACAACAAAAATACCCTTAATTATTTTACGCTGACCGCCAAGAAAGCTAATAATATTAGTGTTTTTAAGTCTTATTTAATCACGCTTTAAGTATAGAGTATGATTCCGAATAAGTCAATTTAATTTAGAAAAAAGTTGTTAAATTTGTTTACTTAATTTGAAAGGAGGTTGAACTAATGGCGAAAGTACAGGAAACGCGTCAAAAAATTTTAGACCATTTTGAAAAGAATGGGTGGGAAATTCCCGATGTAGCTAGTGCGCTGGGGGTTACAGAGCAATATTTACGTAGAATACTGGCTAATCCAGAAAAACACTTGAAACAACTAACAGATATCATTTCGTATTACAAAATTAGATAGGAGGCGAAATAAATGAAAGACATAATCATCTATTCAAAAAAAGATGGTGTAAACCAACTACTGCCAATCTTCGGAAACAGCTTGGAAGGGAGTTTGAAAATATTTGAAATGGACAGATTTAAAGAGCATAAGCTTTTTGCCTACGCTCTCATTGATGGTGTTGAGATTAAGTTGTTCTCTTCTACTGAGAATAGAGAAGAACAATCATTTTTACTTAGTGAAGATGAACTAAGCAAAATAGCTACTCAGATTCATCAGGCAATTGAAGATACCCGGCATCAGATAGGTTAGTAAGTACTTGGAAAATGACTTCATTTGTGTATTGCATATTGAATTTAGTCAAATTTGCTAATATATCACCTATATCTTTGCTAGAGGTATACATTTTCATTATTTCTTTTTCAGAGTATCTGTCTTTTGATAAAACGGATTTTACAGAAGATTGAACAAGAGATTCTAGTAAATTTTCAGACATAATTTCACCACCTTATTAGTTATTTCAGCAGACCACTTGCTGATAAGTGAATTATACCAAAGAAAGGAAGGGTAAGATGACAAATTTAGTTATCATGAAAGACCAACAAGCAGTAACAACAAGTTTGCAAGTAGCAGAAGGATTTGAGAAGCAACACAAGGATGTAATGAGGGCTATCGAAAACAAGTTTAGCTCAGCGCAAAATTACGCTCAGTACCAAAACATGTTCGCAGAAGGAACTTACCAAGATAAAAGTGGTAAGAATAACAAAATGTACTACATGAACCGAGACGGATTCACTTTTATCGCAATGGGATTCACTGGACGGAAAGCAGATGAATTCAAACTCAAATACATTGAAGCATTCAACCAAATGGAAGAACACATCAAACAGCAATTAGACACGTCAAATTTAAGTCCAGAACTTCAAATGTTCCAGGGATTATTTCAAGCAATCGCTAATCAAGAATTGTCTAGTAAACGTATTGAATCTAAAGTTGATAGCATTTCCGACATCGTGGCTTTGAACACGACTGACTGGAGAAATGATTCCAAGAAACTTATTCGTAGAATGGCGAATAAAGTTGGTGGAGACCCAGAAGCTTATCGTGAAATTCAAAATGCGATTTATTTGGAAGTAGATAGACGTGCGAAAGCTGACTTAGGAAGACGATTGTCCAATTTACGAGATCGAATGGCTGGAGAAGGAGTTTCCAAATCGAGACGAGATAAAACAAATAAGTTGGATGTTATCGAAAGCGATAAACGGTTGCTTGAAATTTACCTAGCTATCGTTAAAGAGTTTGCTATCAAATACAAAGTTTGGAATGACGAATTTTAAAAAAAGTGAGGTGAATCCAATGCAAGTCATGTTAACAGAAGAAAATAGCAATGAGTTGAGAAGTTTCATTTATCAAATTATCACCGAAGAAGTCCAGCGTGCTAGAACCGATGCTGGAGTAGAACGCAGGGTACTGAATCAAACTGAAATTGCCCAATACTTTGGTGTATCGACTACGACCATTCGAGAATGGGAAACCCAAGGGATGCCTTTTTCAATGATGGGCGAGCGTTTGAAATTCTACGATAAGGAAGAATGTCGTGTTTGGTTAATGTCCGTACACAGATAGGAGGAAAAATATGAACAAAAAAGCTTTTGTAAGTATTGACACGATCGGCATGCTGGTACTGCTAGTGTGGGCATCGTCAGTCAATATCAAGATTGGTTTAGCAGCTGTTGCTTATTTTGCACTAACTAATCTGATCAAAATTTATTTTGCAAAGGAGTGAATGAGTGGATATACAAGTGGACAAACAGGTGGAAATCAAATGGTTAAAAGAGCAAATTTCGTATCTCGAAGAGTTGATGAAATCAGAAATGCTTGACCGTCTTCATGTAAATAGGATGCGGCGTTTGGAACGTTACAAGAAAAGGTTGGAGAAATTGGAGAAAGTAAGTAATTGCAAAGATTGATAGGCAAGTAAGGGACATTCGTTTGGATATCGTTGGGATCAAAAATTTAAGCACTTTATGGAGGTAGAAAGTAAATGGGAAAAACTATAAAAATACTCGCCCTGATAACTATTGGAGTAGTCATCGGACGAGTTGTAAAAATTGAATTTTACGATTAATTCAATTTAGTTCTTGCTCCACAATTTGGGCAAGTTACGGTACTGGCAAGACCACTAGGAAGTTTTCTTCCACAATTAAAGCAAAGTAAATTTTTACGAATAGCTTTAGTCATTTCGCGTCTAATTTTAGCTTTGCTTGGTACTTTTATTTTTATTCGAGCCATATGATCGACCCCTTTCGTCTTATTTGAATAAAACGTTGGCAGACGCAGTATTCATAAGACAGATTATACAATAAAAAGGAGGTGATCGCAACATGTTGCGAGAACGAAATACGAACAAACACAATATATTGTGGTTGTTGATTAAAAATAAGATGGTTGAACAAGGAATTAACCAATCGGAACTAGCTAAACGAGCAAATGTAAATAATACAGTTATTTCTGCTTTGAAATTAGGGAAAATCGATAAACCATCTTTTGAATTGGTTTGTAAGATTGCTGATGCATTAGAGATTTCATTGGATGAATTGAGAGGTGAGAAACATGAATGATCACGAAATTTTAGAACGTTTACTGGTACTAGCAACTAAGCGTGCGGAAATTATTGATCAGGCATTAAGTGATACTAGCTTGATTGGTCCTAGCGCTACTGTAGCTCTACAAGGTATTCGGGCTGAGTTGGACGAGCTGAGAGAAATTCAGATTGCGAATAGAGGATTGACTTGGGAAGAACTGAAGGAAAGAGAATTGGAATTACGTAGGAGAGTGAGTGAATGAGAATTTTAGATGCCTGTTGTGGAAGTCGTCTTTTCTGGTTTGATAAAGACAACGAATATACCACCTATATGGATAAGCGTAGGGAAACATTTGAAATTCACGGTAAAAAAATAAACGTCCAACCGGATGTGGTTGCCGATTTTAGAGACATGCCTTTTCCTGATAATACCTACGATTTAATCGTTTTTGATCCACCACATTTAAAGTGGGCAGGTCCTAATTCGATTATGAAGGCTCAATACGGACAATTAGATAAAGATACTTGGCCAGCTGATATTTTACAAGGCATGACTGAGTGCATGAGGGTTTTAAAACCTAATGGTGTATTGATTTTTAAGTGGAATGAGAACCAGGTAAAACTCAAAGAGGTATTACAAGCAATTGAGCCATTCAGGCCACTCTTTGGCAATCGTCGAAGTGAGACCCATTGGCTAGTGTTCAACAAACAAAAAAAGCCTACCTCGTCCGCCAACGAAGTAAGCTAACAAAAATTTATCACAATGAAAGGATAACACAAAATGACAAAAATTAAAATTGACGAAATAAGCATTAAGAATTTCAAGGGGTTTGAAGACTTCACTTTAACTCTAAATGGCCGAAATGCTGTTGTTAGCGGTCAAAATGGTGCTGGTAAAACTTCTTTAGCCGATAGCTTCCAGTGGTTGCTGTTTGGAAAAGATTCTCATGGATCCAAGTTAAATCCGAAACCGCTAGATCAAAACAACCAGGAAAAGCTAGGTTTGGCTCCAACTGTCGAAGCACAACTGATCATTGACGGAAAAACGATAACTCTTACACGGATCCAGGAGGAAAAATGGTCTACCAAACGTGGTGAGCTAGAAGCAACTCGCGCCTCTGATACTACCAAGTATTTTGTGGATGGCGTGCCATCAAAGGAAAAGGAATGGAAAGAGTTTATTTCTAATCTCGGAGGCGAACAACGCCTTCAAATGCTTTCTAACTCAGCTTTCTTCATGACTTTGAACTGGTCCAAGCGCCGGGAGATATTGATGGAAATGTCTGGAGTAACTGACGAATCCATCATCGAAAATAACCCTGACCTGCAGGAGTTACAAAAAGCCCTGGGCGATCACTCGATCGATGAACTCAAAAAAATCCTTGCTGGGCAAAAGAAGGAAATCAAGCAACAGATCGATGGGATCCCTGCACGTATCCAGGAGAACACAGATACTATCAAATCAATTCAAGATCGTATCGGTGATGTGATCGCACTGGAAGCTAACCTTGGCACTCACAAAGCAGATCTGGAAAAAGCAGAAAATAAGTTAGCAGCTATCAAAAATGGTGATGCTTCGTTAGATGCGCAACAAGAACTTGCTCAATTAAAGCTTGACTTAGCGGAGGAACAGCGCAAGTTTCTATCTGCAGAGCATTTAGCTACTCAAAGCCTGCAGGCAGACGCAGACGAATTAGATCGCAAATTGCGTGAGGCTAGAGCAGAGGTCAACGAATTCCAGCTAGAACTTTCCAACGTCGAGCGAACAGTCAAAGAAAAAGAAAACTATCGCGAACGAATGATCGCCGAATACAAGCATATTCAATCAATCACGTTTGACGAGCATGCGGTTGATTGCCCTACTTGTGGCCAAGCTCTGCCAACGGATCAGATAAATCAATTGCGGGAGAAATTTAACGTTGATAAATCGGAACGCTTGGAAGAAAACATCAACAATGTGAAAACTGCAGGTGCGACAAAAGAAGTCATGGCTGGAGATCATGCAAGGCTAGGTGTGACGAAACGCAACCTTTCCAATGCAAAAAAAGACGTTGATAAGTTCACGAAAAAAGTAGATGCCATCTACCAGGAACTCAATTACGAAAAAGGTCGTCAAGGGAAGTTTGAGGATTCAAAACAATACAAAAAAATCAGCAATCAAATCAAAGTTGTTGAAGAAAAAATAACTAGATCAAAAGAAGATTCTGAGGCGGCCGCTCATGAAGCGCAGATCAACGTTAATGAACTTCGTTCTAAAATCGTTGATATTCAAGCAAAGTTAAGCGAGCAAAAAATGGTGGATCAATTGAATGATCGTGTGCAGGCGTTGAGAGAAAAGGACTCTGAGCTAAAAGCTCAAAATCAAGACGTAGAGAGGAAACTGTGGCTAATCGATGAATTTACTCGAGTAAAAGTGTCATCCATCGAAGAGTCGATCAACACGAAGTTTCAGCTGGTTAAATGGAAATTGTTTGATGTTCAGAAAAATGGCGCGATCGCCGAAACGTGCGAAGCGACTTATAACGGTGTGGAGTACAGCAGCGGTTTAAATAATGGTGCAAGAATCAATTGTGACCTAGATATTGTCAATACGCTATCCAATCAATTCGGCGTATTTATGCCAGTTTTTGTGGATAATGCCGAGTCAGTCAATGAATTAGTAGCCATCGATAGCCAGATGATTGAGTTGCAGGTAACAGAAGATAATGAATTAGTAGTGGAGGCTTAGAGTATGAAAACCATTTTAGTGTATGCCAGAGTTGGCGGAACGAAACAGTTTATCGGAACTTTTGAAGATATTGACACTTTGACTGACGAGGTAATGGATTTTTTGGATAGATCTAATCGTTCCAATTTAACGAATAAAACTTTCTTTTTACTAAACGGAGAAGAATACAAACTATTTTTGGAGGATGAGAAATAATGACAAATCAAAATACACCAGCACCAGTTTATAAATCACAATTAGCAAAAATCAATGATACGTATATGCCACAAATTGAGACACAGCTTCATGGCAATGGAATCCGTATGACTGAGTACCAACGTACCTGCGTTATCAATTCGATTTCATCCATTAACGAAATGCTCGTAAAAGAAGGCATTGGAATTAAAGATGTAGATCAAAGCAATTTAACTCAAACGTTAATGCATGTAGCAGCATTGCAACTTAATGCAACTGCCACACCACGAGAAGTCTATTTCATCAAACGTAATCAAAAAATCAAGGGTGGCAATCCAATCCAAATTATCGAAATGGGCATAGAAGGGGATGGAAACGACGCGATTCTTTCTCGCTTTGGTCGTAATGTCAAAACGGTTCACCGCCATTGGGAAGTTCGTGAAAAAGACCAATTTACCTACCCAGGTTATGCCGGACTACAAGTAACACCACCAACTTGGACACCAACTGGCCAAGGAAAAGTAATTCGTGTTGTTTATCCAATTGAATACATTGATGGCCAAGTGGAATATTTCATTTCAGAGCGTGAAGATGTCAAAGCTAATTTATTGGCACACATGTATAACAATTTGATGTGGGATAACAAAAAAGTGGAGAAAAAAGAAAAAATAAAAGAATTTGCAGAGTCTCATACCCTTGATGAAATTTTGGATAGCAAAGATATGCAAGACACGGGAAATATTAGTCCAGCATGGAAAGAGCCGCAAAGCCGTGAAACGATGATTGTTCGCAAAATGCGTAATCGTATCGTTAAAAAAATTCCAAAAGACTTTTCAAACGCGTATATCCAATCAGTTGTCGATGAAGTAGATGACGATTACCAATCAAGACAGTTACGCCGCAAAGAAGCGGAAATTGTCGAAGAAATCAACGAAAATGCCAATACAGAAGTTTTGGATCCTCAACCAGCTAAAGCAGCAACAACTAGAACCAATGATCGACCGTCAAACGTCACAAACGATGGTGAAATTATTGACGGTGATTTCACCGAGCCTGGTCAAACTGACTTAGGCATCGATAACGAAGAGGGTGATCCCTATTGATTAAGGTAAAAGTTTTCGGCAGTGGGAGCAAAGGGAATAGTTATCTAATAGATGATGGCTACTCCCAGTTGATCCTGGAGGCTGGTGTTTCATTCCGGCGCATACAAGAAATGATGAAACATGACTTGTCAAAAGTGGCAGGCGTACTGATCACGCACGAGCATCGGGACCATTGCCAGTATGTTAAATCATTCGTTGATCATGTTGGTGCAGATATTTACGCCACCAAAGGCACGATCGATGCCATGTTCAAAGACGATGTTCTCAAGCTAAAACACATTAATCGCTATCGATTCCGAGCAGTTACTTACAAAGAAACGATTGCAATCGGCACCTGGAGAGTCACGCCATTCGAAACCAAGCACGATGTGGCAGAGCCTTGCGGATTCCTGATTGATAATACTGCAGGCGATCGCTTGGTTTTCATCACTGATTCCTATTACGTGCGATATAAATTCCCCAATGTCACACACATGATGATCGAAGCCAACTATTCTGACGAGATCATCGAATCAAAGCTAAACAGCGACAAGTTCTCTAAAAAGCTGAAGACGCGGATCAAAGGCAGTCACTTCGACCTAGCGAACACGATCGAATTCGTCAAAGCGAATCGTGGGACCTACCTGCAGGAAATTCACTTGATCCATTTGTCTGATAGCAACAGCCACGCCAAACAGTTCAAAGGCGAAGTTCAAAAAGTCTCCGGCGTTCCGGTTTATATAGCTTAGGTGGTGAAGACGAATGGACATAGGCTATATCAAACTGTATAGAAAAGTGACTAGTTCATTCGTTTGGGCTAATCCTAATATGTTGAAACTTTGGTTGCTTTGTTTAATGAAAGCTAGTCACGAAGGTAGGCGATTTTTGTTTAATGGAAATGAAGTGTCATTGTCCAGCGGTCAATTCGTCACAGGGCGCGACGCACTGGGAAAAGAATACAACCAAGGAGCGACGAGTGACCAGGTCGTTGTCAGCCGTACGTTATGGAGATGGATGAAAAAATTTGAAAGTGAGGAAATGTTGTCCATCACTTCAACCCCAAAATATAGCGTTATATCAATAAAAAAATGGAGTGACTATCAGTCCAGTGACCAGCGGTTGTCCAGCGGTTGTCCAGCAAGTGTCCAGCGCTTGTCCACAAACAAGAATGATAAGAATGATAAGAATGATAAGAATAATAATAATCCTCGTAACCGCAAGAAACGCGTCTACGATGACGACGACCCGAATAAGAAATTAGCTGTTTTACTTTTCAAGTCCCTTTCCCAAAATCAAAACATCAAGGAGCCTGACTTTGATAAGTGGGCGAATACGATTCGTTTGACCATAGAATCAGATAAACGATCCGGGAAAGAAGTCCAGGACATGATCGTTTGGGCAACCAATCACGAGTTTTGGTCAGGAGTGGTCTTGTCTCCATCAAGTTTGAGACGGAATTTTGACAAAATGACGGCACAAAAAAACAAACCATCTTATCAGCCTAACGGCTTTAGCAATAAACCGGTACGGAAAGAAAAGCTACCTGACTGGGTGGACAACCCACCTGAAGAGGTCGATGATCCAGAAATGATGGCGAAGATCCAGAAAAGTATGCAGGAATATCAAAAGAGCAAGGAGGAAGGAAATGAGTAGCCCAACAGCACTAAATAAACGCGGAAACAAGGTGATCGTCGATGGATTCACCTTTGACTCAGCCAAAGAAGCTCAATTTTATGAGCGATTCGTAAAAAATTGCGGTTTTCCTTTCGAGGTTCATCCGCGATTCAAGCTAACCGAGCTAACCGAATTACCTGGAGGTGGTGGAAAAATATCGCAAATCGCCTATTCTCCAGACTTCATCATTAAAAACCACGACGGCAGTTGGTTGCATGTGATTGATGTCAAAAATAGCTTTGGTATGTATGGCATTGACCAGTCCAACAAATTACGATTTCGACTATTCGCCATCAAATATGGCCATCCAGTCGAAGCGGTCGTTGTACGAACTAGGGATTTTAAAGTAATTACGCAGGGTGTCACTAAGCCGTTGAATGAGAAAAAACCGTTGATTGTCCGTGATTTTGACTATCACTGGCAAGATGCGACGAATTATTAGGAGGGGAAATATATGTCATTAGAATTTAAACCATCAATAAAATCAATCAATATTGCAAGCGAGGATTTAACTAAAATTACGCTTGAAGTTAAAAACGATTCACTAAACGGAAAATATGACGAGTTACGCAAGCTATCAGGGAAAACAGTATTAATCGCAGTCATTCCGGAAACTTACACCTATATTCAAGAATTTGACACCAGCACCAAAAAGCCAATTACTGAATGGATTATTAATGCCGATGGTACGGCAGAAATTCGCAAAACCGAGCAAACTCAATTGGACGTTGATGGTCAAGGCAATATCGATATCAAACGTGTCGAGAAAAAAGTAGATAAAGATCTGATTGATCAGTACATCATGGCTTCAAGCACGCTGATTCTTCCAGACGATGTATCGATCAATCCGCGTGATGTCATTATTCGTCTAAATGATGGCGAGGACTTAGGATCAATTGCTGACGATTACGAAATGTCAGATTCTAAGCTACTTAACGAGTTGGAAAAATCTCGTCAGCATTTCGCACCGTTCGCAGATTACTGGGATAAACACAAAGAAGATATCTTGTTCCCTGACGAAGCCGAAGAAAACGACACGGAAACCGAACATGAAGACGGTGACGACGATTTAGAAAATAAATTGAGTATTTACCCGCAAAAAGGCGAAAACGTCTCAGAGGAGAAAACAGAGGGCGAAAACTAAGTGGACGGTATTTATTAAGGAGAGTGGAGCGAGTGAATAAACTAATTATTCAAGGTAAAGCTTGGGGAGAATTTGAAAAATTGAAGAAAATCAAAGGAGATGTCCATATCGATGGATATCGAACTTATGGAGGAACTCACACAGTCAGAGGAGTTGAACTACCTACTGAGACCAACTTGGAAAACCTAAGCGACATCAAAGAATTGCTAGAATGCGCACTATATCAACCATCATCCAGTAGCGAAATAGAAGGAAATACACAAGCAGCCCTTGATTTGGTGAATAAAATGATTGGAGAGTGGAGCAATTAATTATGCTAAGAGGATTCGCAATCAAGAAAAATGTGTATCAAGGTTCCGATGGCGTGCAAGTTGACGCAGTCCGAGATGTCAAAACGTTCGACACCAAGCAAGAGGCAGAAGCAGCTGCGGCAAATTGTGGCGGTCATGTGATCAACGTCCACAAGAGAGAACCCAAGCCGAGAAAGCCATCTAGGAGGAATCAAGCATGGATGAACGAACTAAAATGATTGCTAAAAAAATCAAAAAAGATGTGGAATTAATTCTTGATGAAAGTAATCCGGAAATAACTTCGTACGGGGGTAACGGGATAGTTATTGATTGCGATAGTTTGTCGGATCATATAAACGATTTGATGAATGACGTTGCAGTTGTCCTTATCGAAGAAATTCTTGGAGAGATAGAAAGGTAGTGATCAATATGGAACTGAGTGAACTAACCAAAAAAATACTGGGAAATTTTAATGCTGAATCAGTGGAAGAATTACCTAAAAAAATAATGACTACTGTTTTGAGAAACGAGAAAGAAAAGTATCAAGCGTTCAAAAATTCCGTACAAGATTTGAGCATAGATTGGTTGCAACGGATATTCCAATATCACTTAGCGGATAGAAAAGAAAAAATGCAAGATTACACTCCAAAAAGTCTAGCTCAACTCATGGGAGCTTTAGCCCTTAGAAAAGGCGAAACGAAAATAGTTGATATGTGTGCTGGTAGTGGGGCTTTAACTATCCAAACGTGGAATTTAAATCATGAAACAGAATTTGAGTGCTTAGAATTTGATGAAAACGTATTGCCTTTATTACTTTTCAATTTAGCGGTACGAAATATCAAAGCTACTGTAAAACATACGGATGTTTTGCAAAATGATGTAATGGCAATTTATCAAGTAACGCCACGAGAAGAATATAGCGAGGTGAGACGAATTGACAACAACAATTAGTAATCCGCCCTACAATATGAAATGGGAACTACCGTTCTTTGCTCAATCACAACCTAGATTTGATTTAGGTGTACCACCTGAAAGTAATGCGAATTTCGCTTTTATTCAAACAGCGATTTATCATACAGAACAACAAGTTTTTCTATTGCCTCAAGGTGTTCTGTCGACTACTCAAAAAGAAGAACTGGAAATTAAAAAGAATTTATGTGAAGCAAACTATTTAGAGGCTATTATTTCATTGCCAGGGAATATGTTTGAATCAACTAGCATTCCAACGTGTATCTTACTTTTAAATAAGAATAAAGAGACACGAAAAGTTCAAATGATTGATTTATTCGATAAAGGAACTAAAGAAATCAGAGAACAAAGAGGTCAATATGGCGGTAAGTCAAAAACCAACCGTGTTTACACGAAAGAAGTAAATGTGCTTACAGACGAACTGATTCAACAAGCCTTAGAGATTATCGATAATAAAATAGATAAAACTGAATACAGTCAATTAGTTGATTTGGAATCAATTAGAAGTCAGGACTATAATTTAGTACCCAAGAGATATATTGAAATTGAATTTGAATTGTCTGAACATCGAAATTATGAAGATATAGTGACTGACTTGAACCGAATCATTGAATATAAGAACGGTGTCAAAATCACTATCAATGAAAATATGGCTAAAAATTTAGGTGTCTATGATTTAGCCCAAAGTTTTAAACAAGGACAAGAAACAAATAAAGCAATGAACGTATGGCTTGGCGGTTTAGATTTGAAAATTACCAAAGAAGATGTAGTTACTTTAAGTCGCAATAAGGAATTGAAATTTGAAGTTAAGAATTTTGAACGAATGCCTGAAATCATTCAACTTTTCTTTAATATGTGGCGTCAACAAATAATAACCTTGAACAACGAAGAAAATCGTTTGCTGGTTGAATTGCGAGATGCTTTATTGCCAGATTTGATGTCAGGTAAGTTGAGAATGGAGGAAATCAATGACTAAAGACGAAATATCGACTGTTGCTGTATTCGCCATAATCACTTTGCTAACCGTTTGTTTAGCTGTAACACTGAAGCAAGCTGAAAAATTAGATGAGACAATCAGTCGCCAGAATTTAGAAATATCAGTTTTGAAACAAGAAAATAATGCTTTAAGGGAGAGGTTAGATTTTGAAAAATAATATTACTGCTGCTGAATGGTTAGCGTTAAATGAGTTTTTACAACTTGGGAGTATAGTTTCAGCAAAAAAATGGAAACGATAAGGTAAATTAGATGAAAATATGGCTCTTCTACGTTCCGCAGAGGACAAAATCGAACAGGTCGCAAATACAATTCAAGAACGCGGTATGCGTTTATAGGAGGATTCTCATATGGGGAAAACGAAATCGAAAATCAAGAAAAAGAAACGTCGGTTGCAGCAAAAAGCAATTGCTAACGGTACTAACAACAAAAAGAAATAACAAAAGCCACCTCTTCAGAGATGACCCAGCAAAATCATTATAGCATAAAGGGGTGGCGTTTGTGAGATTCCAATGGTTAAAAGACTATCAAGAACTTGAACAACAGATTCTGTATCTTAGGTGGAATCTAAATAAAAGTAAGCTGGAATTAGATCGTTGGGTCAATGGTGATTTAGCAAACGTCAGATTAGATAAAAATTCTAGGTCAGCAAAACTTGAAGAAAATATCGAAGCTATTGAGAAAGAGTTGGATATTTTATACAACCAAAAAGAAGAAACAGAAGTCTTAGTATCTTCATTCGAAGGACTGGATAATGAGATAGTTATGATGAAGTACATCCATGGAAAGACTCTGGAAGAAATAGCTAGCGATCTATCTTACAGTTACTCTTACATTAAAACTAGGCATGCAGCTTTAAAGAAGTACCTTGATTTTACAGATGAATACATCAAGAACAAAGTGAAATTTAAATACAAGTTATCAAGACAATCTGAAGGTACTATTTAAGTACTGTACCCTATGATGCTGAAATGTTGTAAAAAGTATTTTATAGTAATACCGTAATCATTTAACAAAAGAGAGTCGTCGGTTATGGGCTACTCACAATATTCCATAACAAGAAAGGAGTGCATCCTTTCATCGTTATGATTCTTCTTGGGAGGCGTCCGGATGGGCGTCTTTTTCTTTTACATAAAATTTGAAAAGGAGTTGGTCAATATGTCCGTGAGAGGTCCTACCACACAACAAAAACTTTTTGTGGATGAATACTTAAAACTTAGAAAAAAGAATCAGAAACAAGCTGCCATCAATGCAGGTTACAGTATTAAAAGTGCGCAATCACAGTCGTCTCAACTCCTAACGAATCCTAATGTTTTAGAGTATCTGGAGAAACGAGAAAAGCAGTTAGAAAAAGAGTTGAAGCGTGAATTCTTTTTTGATGCATTAGATGCACGTCAAATCCTGTCTGATATCGTCAATAATCCGGAATCAAAGGATGCTGACCGAATCAATGCAGCGAAAGATTTACTTGATCGTGCTGGTTATAAAGCAGTCGATGTTCATGAGATTCAATCGACTGTTAACATCAACGCGGATGGACTGACTGATGCCGAATTAGAGGACCGTATCAAAGAGCTTGAGCAAGAGCTTAAAGTCGCAAGTGATGATGATGGATAGTATTCGAAAATATCGTTACCTGAAAGAATTAAAACAATTAAAACGAGAGAAGTTATTACGCAAAGCGCGTGATGACTTCTTTTCTTATTGCCAATTAAAAATCCCTGACCTTTACAAGTCAGATAGGCGGTATCTCAAGGAGTTATGTTGTGAGTTTGAGGAGTTTATGCAGTCAGATGACGACATCATGTTGCTTAATTTACCACCGCGTCATGCGAAGTCAACGACTGCAGGGCGCTTTGTCGAGTGGGAGCTTGGGAAGAACCCTAAATTAAGGGTGGCTACCGGTTCCTACAACGAAGACATGGCAACGGATTTTTCGAAAGACGTCCGAGAAAATATTGCTGAAGAACGAGTTGTCGATGAACAAATTGTTTTTTCTGATATTTTTCCCAATGCAAAACTAAAGCATGGATCAGCAGCTGCTAAACGATGGGCGTTGCAAGGGAGCAAATTGTCCTACCTCGCTACTTCTCCGGGTGGTTCTGCCACTGGTAAAGGTTTTGACCTGCTAATTGTTGATGATGTTATCAAAGGGATTCAGGAAGCCACTAACGAAAATGAGTTGCAGAAACATTGGGATTGGTTTACTAAGCAGATGTTATCTCGTGTTGAAAAAGGCGGTAAAATCATCGTCATTATGACGCGTTGGCATTCTAAGGATTTGGCTGGACGTATTATTGCTGAAATGCCGGCAATGGGCTACAAGCTACGTGTAGTTGTTAAAAAAGCATTACTCAACGAAGAAACGCAAGAAATGCTTTGTCCGGAGATTTTATCCTTTGAAGATTATAAAAAGAAACGTGCTGCAATGGGTTCTGCAATTGCCAATGCCAATTATCAGCAAGAACCAATTGACCAGAAAGGGCGTTTGTATCAGAAATTCCAAACCTACGATACATTGCCTAGCGATATTATCAAGACTTGGAATTACACCGATACTGCAGACAAAGGAGCCGATTATCTGTCATCTCCTGTTTGGGTTGAAACTTCTGATCACAAGGCGTATTTGATAGATGTTCTCTATACCAAAGAGCCGATGGAAGTGACCGAGAACGCTCATGCCAATATGATTATTCGGAACAAAGTGAATCATGTTCGAGTGGAGGGAAACAATGGTGGTCGTGGGTTCAAACGTAACTCAGAGCGTAGAGCAAAAGAGCTTGGTTATCGTTCTGCTTACTGGGAAGACTTCCACCAATCAGCAAATAAACAATCGCGTATTCTATCCAACAGTGCTTGGGTAGAAAACAATGTTTATTATCCGGATGACTGGGCTACTCGTTGGCCAGAGTTTTATGAGGCAATGACGACGTATCAGCGTGAGGGGAAAAACGCACACGATGATGCACCAGATTCAATTACAGGTATCGCTGACACTATGGCTATGGGTAGTGGTTGGCTATTTTAACAACGAAAGGAGTGAATGCCTTGAATCCAAATAAATTTAAGTCAGAAAATAGTAAAGAACTAGCATCTGCAGTTAAGCAGGCAGTAAGTAACGACCGTGCTGCAAGCTATAAAGATAATATGCGCAAAGGCATTGATTACTACAAACACAAGCACGATATCAAAGACCTACGATTCTTTTACGTGGATAACGAGGGTAAAGTACATGAAGAAACGGCGCGATCAAATATCAAGATTTCTCATTCATACTTTACAGAGTTATCGGACCAAAAAACGCAGTATTTATTGTCTAACCCTGTAGAGGTCTTGACGGAACAGGAAGGACTGCAAGAATACCTTGAAGAGTATCTTGATGAGGAATTCCAGTTGATGTTGCAAGAGGTTGTCGATGGTGGTAGTCAAAAAGGTTTTGAGTTCGTTTATACAAAACTTAATGGTGACCGACTACAGTTTAGTGCGGCGGATTCATTAAAAGTTATTCAAGTGTTCGACGAAAATAATCAATTGATCGCAATCGTTCGCTATTATGACTCAGAAATTTATAAAGATGATAAATCTGTAAAGGTCACTAAAGCGGAACTTTGGGATAATGAAAAAGTATATTATTTTGTTGCAACTGAAAATAAAGAGTTTCAATCAGACACGTCCTATCAAATTAATCCGCTATACTACAATACAAAAGTAAATGATGTAACGAAAGAAGCGTTTGGTCAGTCATTAGGTGATGCATTAAACATCGATGATTTTATTCCTTTTCTTCGTTACGACAACAACAAGTATCAAACAACGGATTTAGAACCAATTAAAGCGCTAATTGATGATTATGATTTAATGGCCTGTTCATTATCGAATAATCTACAAGATTTTGACCAACCATTTTTCGCTGTCAAAGGATTTGATGGTGATGGCTATGAGCAATTAATTAATAACCTTCGCAGTCGTGGCGCGGTCGGTACAGGTGAAAATGGGGGCATTGAGGTTCATACTGTCAACATTCCTGTTGAGGCTCGTAAGGAGAAACTTCGAGTCGACAAGGAAGGTATCTACAAGTTTGGTATGGGATTTGATTCTTCTCAGGTCGGAGATGGAAATATTACGAACGTGGTGATTCAATCCCGTTATACTTTGCTTGATTTGAAGTGTAATAAGGCTGAAATTCGTTTGCGTAAGCTTTTAAAACAAATGCTGAAGCTTATCATTGCTGACATCAACCGGCGCTTTGGTAAGGCTTATAATGCCGAAGATTTAACCATCAACATCACGAGAGACACGATGATTGACGAAACCGAAAATGAAACACGTGAAAAAACCAAAGCGGAGCGCAGACAGATTGAAATTGATAATGTGTTAAATGCTGCAACTCGTCTTGATGATGAGTCAGTATTGAAATACATTTGTGAAATATTAGAACTAGATTATGAGGAAGTCCAAGCTAGACTTGGCGAGCAAGACTATGAAGAAGTAGATGAATCGGATGTGATTTAATGTCTGAAAAACATCGTAAAGAAATTGAATCCTTACTAAACAAATCAGAATCAGGCGTTAACAAACGTCTGCAAAAGTTGTACAAGGAATTAGCTGAGGAAGTCACACAAGACATCATTGAATTGGCTGAACAGATTGAACAAGACGACAAATTCAGCAAGAAATTGCAGAAAGAACGACTTGAAGCGATTCGTAGTCAAATGTACGCAAAAGTTGACCAATTAAAAGGCGAAGAAAAGAAAAACATCTATGATTTTCTCACTCATGATGGTCACGTGGCTTTTAATGAGTTGTTTTACGATTTTGAAATGACCGAGAAAATCCCACTATCTTTTGTGATGATGACCGACAAACAGATAAACGTGATTATTAATACGCCAGTTGCAGGTAGAAAGCTTTCAACTCGATTAAAGGGTAATAGCACCAAAATGAAACAGAACATGAACAGGGTGCTAACAAGAGGGTTTGCTAAAGGTTGGTCAACTCAAAAAATGGCGGTTCAAATTGCTGAAATTGGTGGCGCTGATTATCGTCGAGGAATGACCATTGCTAGAACCGAATCAGGGCGTGTTACCAGTGTTACTCGTCAAAAGTCTCAGGAGCATGCCAAAGAGTTAGGGATTGATACGAAAAAGCGTTGGGTGTCTACCTTAGATGGCGATACTCGTACCAATCACCGCAAGCTTGATGGTCAAGAAGTTGGAATCGATGAATACTTTGAGATCGACGGTCACAAGGCACTTCAACCGCATATGTTTGGAGTTGCCAGTGAGGATTGCAACTGCAGATGTCGGACAATTAATGTAGTTGTTGGGTATGAGCCCAAATTGCGACGTGATAATGAGACGGGCGAAGAGATTGAGTACCAGAATTACGAGGATTGGTTGGAAGGGAAAAAAGACACGGAAGAGGATAAACCTCTTGAAAAGTCTAAACCTAATATTTTTGGTTTTTCTCCACTAACTAATGACACGATAGGTAATCGAGAGCGTATCTCGACGATGATTGAACGTAGTAAGCAACTGATAAATTCATACCAAGAACAGACTGGTGCTGATCCTGTTCAACTTTGGCGAGAAAAAGGGTTTGTTGACAAGAAAAATCCTTATAATGATGAAAAATCAAAATTCGTCACGTGGCTGTTAGATGAAAGTGGGTATAGTGATTCTGTCCCTCAAATCATCACTGAAACAGAAGGACTGACACCTATTTTCAGGGGTGTAAACGGGTATGGGAATGTTACAGCTAAAGATCAAGTGAAAAGCTTCTTAGAAGGCAAAATACAAGTCTCTGGTGCTAAGAGATCCGCTAATGGTCGTGGTATCTATTTTGCTACTGATAAATCAGGTGCAGAAAAAGCGATAAGTGGTTCTGATAGTGAGATGATCTCCGCCTATATTTTAAATGACGCAAAAATGTTAAATCGAGATGCTTTGTTTGAGGAGAAAAAATACTTCAAAAATCATAAAGATGAATTCGGCGAAGACGCCGACTTTTATGAGTTTATAACCTCGAAAAATAGCTTGATGGATAAACAAGATGAGGTTTTTGCTATCCTTTCAGGTTATGATGGTATTGACGCTGGAGCAATTCAAGTCATATTTAATCGTAGTAAAGTGGGTGTGATGAAATGAGAATATCATTGATTGTGTTGGAAAAGTTGTATGCGGTATGTGATTATGATTATCCAGATGAATCTATTGATGATTTTGATAGACTCTTGTGGGAATTTAATCAAAAAACAGTAGATGGATTTGTTGAGATTAGTAGTTTTGATGAATTATTTTTCAAAGGAATTACTGAAACAGACAAACAGAAACTAATCGATGAATTTAAGAGAAATAGCACTTACTAACTAAAAAGTTGGCAAGTGCTATTTTTGTACCAAAAAATAAAGGAGAGTGAACATCATGGAAAAACAAGAAAAAACATTAATCATCTGGTTGACAAATGGTCAAACCATGAAATTTGAAAAAGTAACTGATTTTATGACAACAAAAGAAGATGTTGGCGTTGAAGTAATCGGATTTAATTATTTTGGTGTATCAACAAAAGTTGCTCGTAAAGCAATTTTTAATCTTGAAAATATTGCTGGATTCGCTTTAGAAGATTAAGGAGTGGACATCATGGAAAACCAAAGAAAACCGAGTGATGCAGAAAGATTCTTCAAAGATATGCCGGTTGAATTGCAACTTAGAGCGATTCAACAATTGGAGCGACAGAAGAAACCACCTGATACTGTCAG
The DNA here is from genome assembly GCF_053760925.1 of Enterococcus olivae. Lineage (NCBI taxonomy): Bacteria > Bacillati > Bacillota > Bacilli > Lactobacillales > Enterococcaceae > Enterococcus > Enterococcus olivae. The sequence goes on along the minus strand of NZ_JBSMVT010000001.1, from coordinate 326,075 downwards.
GCGCTTATACGAAACCCAACAAAGAGAATGGGAACGTGTAAAGGCTGACAGAGCGGAAAGTGAAGGTGATCTAAAATCTCGTAGCTATGCGTGAAATAGTTTCTAGTAGTTTCTAGTAAAGGAGCAAGACAATGAATGACTTTTACGAAGCAATGCTAACGCTGGAAGTACCAACTACGCTAGCAGGTGCTTATAAAAAAGCAATCGAAGATGAAAACAGTCGCTACTGGGTAAAAAATGAGCTGAAAAACGGCAAAGGCGAAATTATCAAAGAAGAAATCAAGCCTGTATGGAATGGCAATCATGTTCATGTGGACATTGACCAATCATTCCCTAATACTAATTTACGGATTGGCATTATCAGCCACACGTTACCGAATCTGAAGCAGACGGTTGGTTGGTATGAGAAACAAGGTGCTACTGTGGTTTATAAGAGTTGGAAAAACTAATATGGACGATGAAGACGAAGAATATTGGGAAGCAGAGGACTTAGGAATTTACTAAGCCTTTTTATTTTGTCCTAAACATGACGTTAAAAGGTTTGCTACTGTATTCGGCAGTATATCCGAAAATCCTAAGCGGAACCGACCGCTATACAAATGGTATAGGAGGAATTTGTAATGGAATGGTTAAAAGAGATTTTAGTAAAGCATACAAAAGACGACGGAACGGTTGATACAGAAGCGTTGAACAAGGAAATTAAACAGGAATTCCCTAAGCACGCTGTACCAAAAGACCAGTACAACAATATTGCTGACAGTTTGAAAGAAGCGAATAGCACCATCAAAACCTTAGAAAATAAGGTACAGGACAATCCGGAAGTTCAGAAAGAATTGGAAAGCTATAAGGCGAAAGCAGAACAGCTTGAATCAGACAACAAGCAATTAGTCATCAATCAACAAGTCGGAAATGCTTTACGTGATGCAGGTGCCAAAGATATCGAATACGCTACTTTTAAATTAGGTTCTTTAGAACTTGATAAAGAAGGCAATGTCAAAGATTTAGCAAATAAGGTTAAGGATTTGCAAAGTAATTTACCTGATTATTTTGCTGCATCAGATGACAAGAACAAACAATCGGATCCAATGGATAAATTTAAAACCATTACACCTGATCCAAAAGATGGCAAACAAACACCGTCATTTACAATGGCGCAGGTTGAAAAAATGACAGCACAAGAAATTAATGAACATTGGGACGCAGTGAGCGTTACCTTACAAGGAGGAAATGAATAATGGCATTACCAACAAGCAACTTTAAAAACTTTATCCCTACAATTTGGAGCGCGCGTTTACTTGCGAATTTAGACAAGAATTTAGTAGCCTTACAATTTGTAAACCGTGATTATGAAGGGGAAATCACTGCATACGGTGATACGGTTAAAATCAATCAATTAGGCGATATCACTATCAAAGACTACACAGGTGCTGATATTGATGATCCTGAAGAATTAGATTCAACGCAACAAACATTAGCAATTGACCAAGCGAAATACTTCAACTTTGCTGTAAAAGATGTTGATAAGGTCCAAGCGAATGTCAATTTGTTAGATGGTTCAATGGGTCGTGCTGCTTACGCAATGGCAGATGTAGTTGACCAAGATATTTTTGAAACAATGGTGACCGGTGCAACGAATAAACAAGGGGCGGTATCTACACCGGTTGAAATTGATGTAACAAACGCTTACGACAAACTTGTTGACTTGGGCGTCTTCTTAGACGAGAAAAATGTTCCTAAAGTTGGGCGTAAAATTGCTTTACCACACTGGTATTTAGGGATGTTAGCTAAGGATGCACGCTTTACTAAAGATTTAAATATCTTAGCGAATGGCGTGGTAGAAGGAGCAACGGTTGGGCGATTCCAATTATTGGCTTCAAACAACTTAAAAACAGCTACCGGTGGCGTAGTGCATTGTCCAGCAGGAACAGACCAAGCGACAACCTTCGCGAACCAAATTGTGGAAACTGAAGCGTACCGTCCAGAGAAAAACTTTAGCGATGCTGTTAAAGGTTTGAATGTTTGGGGTCGTAAAGTCGTTCAACCGGATTGCTTAGTTGACTTCATTGTTAAACAAAAACCGGCTGAAGTTGAAGGTGGCGGTGCATAAGAGAGTGGGAAACCATTCTCTTTTTAATTTGTCTGAAAGGAGTCTGCATAATGATTATTGCTCTTGATAAAGCAAAAGAACTTTATCCAAGCGTCACGCAAGACGACTTGCGCGGAATTGAACAGGCTATTCGTGCTGAAACAAACAATCCTTTCCAAAATTTGAAAGTAAGATTTCATAATTTAAGATTTGATTCAGAAAATTCTATTGTCGTTTTTGATGAAGTGGAAGGCTTGCGAACTGGCGATACCATCCAAGTGTCGGGTAGCAAGTGGAATAACGGTCTATACGTTGTTGAATCCTTAGAAGGCAATACAATTACGGTGCGAGATGGCGCTCGTTTGTTTGTCGGCAACGATGAATCAGCCTTTATCACTAAGGTTGAATACCCTCCGGATATTGTGTTCGGAGTGACAAGATTGCTGAAGTATGATGCCAAGACTGCAGATAAAATCGGTCTGAAATCCAAGACGGTCTCTCGCATGTCTGAAACCTACTATGACCAAAATAGCACGGAATCAATTGCCGGTTATCCAGCAGCGATGATGTCGTTTATTGATAAATATCGTCGGATGAGGTGGTAAGATGTTCCCTTTTGAAATTAAAAGAGAAGTTGAAACGGATGAAAAAGACGAGTTAAATCAACCGATTTACGATTGGAAAACCGTTCATGAATGTGTCGGATGGTTAGACCTATTTAGTGGTTCGGATGAACAGCAGTATCAAAATAGTTTACTAGCGACGTCTAGCCACGTTTTTATCACTGAAGATACAAGCTTTGTCATTGAATCAACTGATCGTATTTTTAACCCTCGGACAGGAATCCTTTATGAAATTACTTTTGTTGATGATGTCATGGAACTTGGTGATCACTACGAGATTTATTGCAAGAGGTGGGCTTGATGGCATTTGTCGACAATTCGCAAGAAGGAAAAGACGCGATCACGCAGGCTTCGATACAGTTTTTGTTTCAGGCTTGTATTTTAGTCGAAGGGCAAGCCGTGGCACTCGCTACGGTACAAACGGCTCGATTAAGGAACTCAATTGATCATACAGTTGATGAAGAGGAGTTAATCGGATATGTCGGAAGTAATGTTGAGTACGCCGTTTATGTAGAGTTTGGGACCGGTGAATTTGCTGAAAATGGTCAAGGTCGTAAAGGTGGCTGGGTATATCAAGACCCTTCAGGTGAATGGTTCTTTACCTGGGGACAAGAACCACACCCGTATTTAAGACCGGCTTTTAGACAGAATAAAGGACGAATCGAAGCACTAGCAAAAGAAATTTTTGGAGGGTTGTAGCAAATGAGTCAACGAATAGAAGTAATTAACTATCTGACGGGACTTTTTAAAACAATCGTTCCTGAAACACATTACACAAGAAATAATAACAAAACAGTCGTATATCCTTATCAAACCTTTACTTTGACAGGCGAGCCTATTCGTTTCCAAGGTCAAGGTTTTTATATTGATGTTGATTTGTTTGATAACAGTAAAAGCGATGTAGGTATCGAAAAAACACTGTCGGCGATGGTTGAATTTTTTAATGGTCAGGAACCATTTAATCAACTTACTGACAGCTTTTTAATTCAGATTAGCTATAACTCGGATGACTTTGTTCCAACAGGTTCCGATATGCTAAAACGTCGTAATTTAAGGCTATACGCCAAATTTGATTGGAGGAAATAAAATGCCAACAGAATATGAAAAATTGCCTAAAACAGGCTATACACAAGATACACCGAAACGATTCCAGTTGAATGCTGGAGCTTTATTGGAAAACTTAACATGGGTAAAAGGTGCAGAAGAAGCAGGTGGGAAATGGTCCGGTGATTTAATCGGTGCTACTTCAGGTGGTTCTTCTATTTCACTCGTAAATACATTCCGTCAAGCTGAAATTGATGGCGTCTTTACTGCCGTTGTCGGTGCTGACAGTATCGAATCAAGTGAAGGTAAGTTTGAGGTCAACATGATTGAGTGGACGGCTAACAACTTGAAACGTGCTTTGTTAGCAGATGTTAAAACGTCTGACGGAACGTTATATCCAGAAGGATTTGATGTCATTACGACTCGACGTGAAGTTAAAACGTCTGATTACATCGAAAACTTGGCCTATGTTGGAACAATTACTGGTAGCGATGATCCAATTATTATCATCATGCATCACGCTTTTCCAACTGGTGGATTAGAGTTTGAACCGCAAGATAAACAAGAAGGAATCTATAAACTCGTCTTTGAAGCACGGGCATCGGCTACAGATGTTAATGACACCTCTTTACCAGTGACAATCCTATTCCCATCTATTGCTGATGGTGTAAGTGGATTAGCTGCAAAAGGTAAAACGATTGATGGTGCACCTACAGAAGTGCAACCGACTGAGGAGGACACGAAATAATGACAGTTCAAATGCGTGAATTACAAGCAAAAGATACTTTTACAGTGATTCGTCTAGCGAAAAAATTGGGAATTACCACATCCATTGTCGGTTTGTTAAAACAACAGGAAAAAGCAAAGGACTTGATGAGCGAACAAAAATCCTTAATTGCTAAGTCGATTGGTTGGCAAGTTATCCTCGAAAAAAATCCCAATTCTACCGAAGGGAAAAAAGCTCAATCAGATCTTGAAGTAGCCGCAAAACGGTTATCTGAACTTGAAACCATTTTAAATGATGAAAGCTTTCATTTGATTACGAACCTCGTTGAAATGGTGATCGATAACATTGATGGCTTCGAAGATGAAATCTTTAAATTTTTAGGTGAATTATCTGGAATGACAAAAGAGGAATTCGCTGAAATTAGCTTGCTAGAATTTGCCGGAGCATTACGCGATTTTTTCGAAAAGCCGGAGTTGCGAGAAGTATTCAAATTATTAACGCCATCGAAACCATCGGCGGCGTCAACGTCTTCCGGGACAAATTCTACAAACGATACAATAGTGCCGATGACTTAATCAGGGAAATTCCTTACGAGGAGTTCCCTGATTTTTTAATGGTGATGTTTCGTGAAATGCGCGAAGAAACCATCTGGGAATTGTGGATTAGCAATCCATTTAGAGAAAATAGCTTCGATGATTTTAAAGCGGAGATCGACCGCAAGACGGAAGATCGTTCGTTATCTAAATCTGAAAAAGAAGCAAAAGCATTAGAAGGAATGAACAGTGCATTAGCTATGTTAGGAGGGGATTTTATTGGCAATTAACGTATTTGAATTATTCGGAACATTAGGCGTCGATAATAAACCCGCTAACGAGGCCATTGACGAAACTACTGAAAAGGCAGGAAAGTCGAGTTCCATTTTTAGCAAGTTAGGCAGTGGTCTTAAAGTTGTCGGTGCAGGCATGGCGGTTGCAGCTGGTGTAGCAGGAGCGGCTGCAGTCGGTTTAAGTCAAAAAGTTATATCTGCATATGCCGATTATGAACAACTTGTGGGTGGGGTAGATACGTTGTTTGGTGATGCATCTAAAAAGGTGCAACAATTCGCTGACGATGCATTTCTAACAGCAGGGCTATCAGCAAATGAGTACATGGAGACCGTCACAGGCTTTAGTGCTAGTTTGCTACAATCACTAGGTGGAGACACCTCAAAAGCAGCAGACGTGGCGAATCAAGCTGTAACCGATATGTCGGATTAACTAACCAGTCCGATTAAAACGCATTGAACCTTATCAAGGGTGTGCATACGCAAATAAAAAATTAGTATGTGCTAACGGGGGAACTCTAAACTACTTAAAAGTAGCATGACAATCCCGTGCTAAGCCTCAAAACAGAGGAAAGTGTAACGACTATTCCTAACGGAAGTACCATTACTATTGATACGTATTGGGAAGCGGTGCGGTTGTATTATGATACAAATTTGTGGTATAATACACCTATAAGAAAGGTGGTATTATAATGCTTAAGAATGTTTTTGGGTATGAAAAATATTATGAGATTTCAAGCGATGGTATTGTGAAAAGTAAGAACAGAACACAAACTGATTCTTTGGGCAGAACAAGAACGTGGAAAGGGAAAGTTTTAAGTCCTGATATAGCACCTAATGGATATTATAGAGTGACCTTAGCTGTTGAAGGAAAGAAAAAACAAGTCTATTTACACAGATTGATAGCTACTCATTTCATAGATAATCCAAATAATTTGCCACAAGTTAATCACAAAGATGGCAATAAATTAAATAATTCTATGGACAATTTAGAGTGGGTAACTGTTCAAGAAAACACAATTCACGCTTATAAAAACGGCTTAATTAATCATATTGCTGGAGAAAATCATCCAAATTATGGAAAGTTTGGTTCAAAAAGCAAAAAAGCCAAAAAAGTGAAATCGACGAATATTATTACCGGAGAACAAAAAAACTACGGTGCACTGATTGAAACAGTGAAAGATGGGTTTTTGCAATCCGAAGTTTCAAGAAGTTGCAATCATGGAAGCATTCATAAAGGACACAAATTTGAATTTATATAACATGATATAGTCTACTCCCTAAGACTTGTGAGAAATCGCAGGTCTTTTTAAATACCGAGAAATCGGGGGTATAAAGGAATGCTAATAAAATGGGTTCAGACATAGGCAGTATCCAAAATGCTTATCAAGGATTCGCAAAACAAAACTATACGATGCTAGATAACTTGAAGCTAGGCTACGGTGGAACGAAAGAAGAAATGGCTCGATTGCTTGAAGATGCAGAAAAGATATCCGGGATAGAATACGACATTTCAAGTTTTGCCGATGTCACTGAAGCGATTCATGTAATGCAAACTGAAATGGGGATCACAGGTACTACTGCATTGGAAGCTACAGAAACTATTCAAGGATCGCTTGCTGGGATGGGTTCAGCTTGGCAAAACTTATTGGCTGGTCTCGGAAATTCTAATGCTGATATCGGTAAATTGGTTAATGATTTAATGACCCAATTCGGGCACGTCGTCAAAAATATTACGCCAGTACTGGAAAATATCGTTAGTGCCTTACCAACGGCCATCAATGGTCTATTGGGGGCTTTAGGCAGTATGTTGCCAACATTACTGACAGCGGTCACGTCGTTATTTTCTCAAGTGCTATCAACGTTATTGACATTACTACCTCAAGTGATTCCAGTAGCGATTGAAGCGATTATGACAATCGTTCAAACGATTATTGATAACTTACCGTTGTTAATTGATGCAGCGATACAAATCATCATGTCACTAGTCACAGGTATCACACAAGCTTTACCAATGTTGATCCCGGCTGCAATTATGGCTTTAGGTGCAATCGCACAGGGAATCATCGAGAATCTACCTCTATTGATTATTGCCGGCTTAGATTTGTTACAAGCCTTAATCGATGGTATCGTACAAAACTTACCATTGTTTATTGATACAGCATTGCAATTGGTTACGTCACTAAGTGAATCACTTACAACTAACCTACCAATTATTATTGAAAAAGGAATCGAGTTGCTGCTTTCTTTAATCGATGGGATTGTTCAAATGATTCCGCAGTTGATTCCGATTGTGATTCAATTAATCGGTGTTATCGCTAACGCTATTTATTCGAACTTACCACAAATCATTCAAGGTGGGATTAAGATTTTGAACGCTTTGATTAATGGAGTTGTTCAAATAATCCCGATGCTCATTCCGATGGTTGCACAAATTTTTGCTCAGATTTTAGGAGCGATACTGGCAAACTTGCCTCAGATTTTATCTGCAGGTATTGAACTGTTAGGAACTTTAGCTTCAGGTGTCATACAAGCAATTCCAAAGATTTTAGCAACAGTACCTCAAATTTTTAGTGGGTTCTGGAGCGTTATTAAATCTCAAGATTGGTTATCAATCGGTGGCGATATTATTGCTGGGATAGCTTCAGGAATAGGTAATGCGGCAGGTGCTTTATGGGATGCTGCAAAAGGTGTCCTAGGCGGATTTAAGGACAAAGTATTGGGTTTCTTTGGAATCCACTCACCGTCTCGTTGGGGTCGTGATTTTGTCGGTAAGATGATTCCAAGAGGTATTGCAGTAGGTATCGAAGATGATGCCTATACTATGCAAGACGCTTTGACTGATGCTGCGAGTGCTTTAACGTTTGATACTGATTTTGACACAAGTTTATTTGATCCAAATAATTTAACTGGTGTGGTTACTGCTTCAAGTGGTGGTTATGTTCAAACCGGAAATAACTCAGGAAGTCAAACGAATGCGCTACTCGAAATGATCATAGAGATCCTTTATCAGCTTCTTGAGAAAGATCCAGATATTATTTTAGATGGTGATTCTGTGGTTGAAAAATTGAAAGAACGAATTAGCAAAACACTCGCAAGAATGAACAAGGATGCAGTCAGAGACAGTGGCTTGCAGCCTAAACCAATGTAAGGGGGATAGATGATGGAAGTTACATTTAATGATGAATTCAGCTTGTCTGATTTTAAGATGGCTATTTTAAAAGATTATGAACGACCACTTTTCTCCTCTTTGTCCAATAAAACCAAGAATGTTCCTGGGCGCCCTGGCGCTTGGGACTTCGGTGTGGATATTGGTGCACGAACAGAAACTTTTCCAATCGTGTGTATGGCTGTCAATCCATATGAACGAGAATTGCTTGTTCGTGATTTTGTTGGTCGCTTATTCGATCGCAGGGCTCAACCTAAGACATTTCAAATCAGAACGAATTACGATCCAGAATTATGGGTAGAATGTCGTGTGTCGGCTCAACCGAACGGGAAATACTATCGAGGGGGACATGTGGACTTTGAACTGCAGTTCACTGCGTACAATGACCCGTTTAAACGAGCAACGCAGACCGCATTCGACCCTAAAGAGCCTGTTCGTTATGGCGAAGTGACACCCGGCGATTATTACACAAATCCGGAATCCTTCGAATGGATGTACAATATCCATTACTATGGCTGTCATAACTACGGTAGCTTGGAAACCGATATTATTTTCACGATTGCAAACGGTACTGCCAAAAATCCACGGATTTTGCATTTAGAATCCGGAAGAGAATTGACTTTGCCAGATTTTACCAGTGCAACCGTTGAGATTGATACAGGAAAGAAAACCATCAAAGTGAATGGTCAAAGCGTTGTTTCTGGATCCAATATGAAATTTTTCTCGTTGTATCCAGGAGATAATGGCTTTGCTTTTAAAGGAGATACTGTGAAGGGGAAGGTTTCTTCTAGGTGGTTGCATAAATTTATGTAAGGAGATGATTAAATGCCAATTAAACCAGTAAGTGGAGAAATACAATCACAAGTTATTAATGACAATTTAAGTTATTTAGACAGCAAAAAAATTGAAATTAGTCAGGCAGGCGAAAGCTTGAAAGAAGCGATGACTGGAGGAGCCATACCATATGTTGGCGGTCAGACTGTCGACATGGGGAAATTCAATTCCGATATCCAATCCGATATCGGAGAATGGCAAGAGGTGGTTTTTACGACTAATCCCGGTCGGTGGAACAATGATGGAACTGAATTAAACTCCGAAGCTGCACTAGCTGACTACTTGCGTACAGAAATTCCGGTTATTTCGGGGTCTATAATCCGATTGCAATATGACGTAAATTTGAATAAACACTTTGTATTTCTGGACGGAGATAATAATGTAGTATCTAATCAAAATCATACTACGTGGGGAACAACTATAAATATTCCTGATAAATCAGCAAAAGTTAGAATTGATTATAGGAAAGATGCTGCTAAAATACCGCATTATTATGTGTTAAGCTATTTACCTATTGCGACAAAAAAAGAAATTGTCGAAAATATTCAAGAATATCAGAATGATTTTAAAATTAGCGGTGAGTTGCCAAACAAATCCGTTGGGTTGTACAATCTGACCAAAGAAATACAAGAGGATATTTATGATACAGAAGAAATGTCGTCCACTTGGGTGGTTGGAGGGTGGTTAGCCAACGGAAACGCAGATAACGGTACGTACGCCACTGCCAATTACTTGCGGACAGAATATATAATTCCAGAAATCGAACAGGGTCAATCTATTGTTTTGAAATGTAGACAGGCAAGTAATACTAAAGAGATCTACGAAATCGGTGAAGATAATACTGTCATAAACACCATTTTGTTTACCTCAGATGCATCGGAGCGATTTCTTATTGCGCCAATGAATCAGACAAAAAGTTTAAAAATACGAGTGTCTAATAATGTTGACCCTAAACTAGCCAGACCTATGTACGGAGGGATTGCGAGCAAAAAGTTTGTGCAAAATGCTTTGAAAGAAGTAGATATTGACAGTATACCTGATTATTGGCAAGAACACATGGATTTAAAAGTGGCTGAAATTAACGAAAAAATGCGAACGATTAATGGTGATGCGTATATTTTTCTAACGGATACACATTGGCGACATAACGACAAGATATCTCCACGATTAATTGACTATTTAATTAAACATACTCGTGTGAGGAAAGTGTTTTTTGGCGGAGATATTATTCCAGCCTTTGGAACTCATGAACAAATGATTGATGAAGCGAACGATTTTTTTAAATCATTTTCTCATCTAAATAATCAACATCAATTCTTCCCTGTTACAGGAAACCATGACTTTACAATAAGGGAAGAAAGTGGTTCTCCCAACGGAAGCACATTAAGCATAAGAGAACAGCACAACTACTTTTCGCAGCCAACGGACAACTATATCGATTTTCCATCAGAAAAGTTGTATTACTTTACAGATAACAGAAATAAAAAGATACGATACGTCTTTATTAATCAACACGAAAGAGTTACTGATACTGAAGCGTACTGGAGTTTGGAATTTTATGTTTCCCAAGAGCAAATTGATTGGTTGATTAATAAAGCATTGAATGTTGAAGAAGATTGGAAAATTGTTGTTATAGGTCACGTTCCTGTAGTCCCTGAGATGCGTTCATATCAAAGCGCATTCGATATTCTTAAAGATATATTTGAGGCTTATAATAGCAGATTAAGCCTTAATGCTTCTTATGCAGATAAGACTGTTAACCATGATTTTTCAGATAGGCACGGTGAAATTATTTTATATCAATGTGGTCACAATCATAGAGATCAATTCCACGAGTCCGACACTATGCTATATTTGTCCACTGGATGCGACGCTAGATACGACGATGATTCGTGGGATAGAATTAGAGAAACGGATAGTGAGCAGTTGTTCGATGTGGTTATTATCGACAAGAATAATTCTATTGAAACAGTACGAATAGGAGCTGGAGAAGACAGAATATTTGAAGGGACGTGATTAAATGATTTCAATCCTAAACCAAAACCGAACCAAAACCGCAATACTAGAAAACGCCTATAATGTCTCCTACGAGAAGCAAACCAACTCTACCTGGTCTGCTTCTTTTAATTTAGAATTGAGGTGATCAACTAAATGATAATCAAAGTTTTATCCCTAGAACGTGAATATGTCGCAGTTCTAGAAAATGCCTATAATATAGGCTATGACAAAAAAACGAATTCCATCTGGTCTGCCAATTTCAAACTTCCATTAGATGATGAAAAAAATGAACAGGTCCAGCATTTCCGTTTCGTTGAATTATGGGAGACGGAAGACGAACGAGATGAGGATTATATCGGTTTGTTTCAAATCATGCCGAAAGAAACCAATGTCAATACGCAAAACGAAGAGATTTCCTACGAGTGCAGGCATGTATTACGCACACTCATGGGGAAATCTCTTTTTAAATTGCATCAAAGCGATGGTCATACCACAAAAGAAAACCTTGAATGGTTGCTATCAAAACAGGATTATGACGAAACGTATTGGACTCTTGGGCAATGTGAGTTTACCAGGTATTTTTCTTATGCGTTCGAAAACGAGAATTTGCTAAACGCTATCCTTTCCATTCCTCGTCCATTCGATGAGCAATATCGTTGGACTTGGAATACAAGAGTATTTCCTTGGGTGCTGAACCTTGTAAAAGTTCCAGCAGAACCTGTTTGTCGTTTGACAGAGGGACATAACTTAGTAGGGTTTAAAATCGAAGAAAATCCCAATGATCTATTCAACCGAATATATGGCTTGGGTAGTGGTGAGGGTGTCAATCAATTGGATGTAACCAAAATCAATGATGGCAAGCCTTACGTGGAAAATCAGCAGTCGATTGATCGATACGGATTGCAGGAATATATCTTTGCCGACAAACGTTTTACGGTCAAAAATAATCTGTTAGAAACAATGAAGACGATGCTTAATAAGTTTAGTCGTCCGCTTGTTTCGTGGGAATGTACAGCAGCTTACTTGTATCAGCTGACAGGAGAATCTATTGATAAATTCCGAGAAGGCGAAATTGTCCGAGTGTACACAGAACAATTTGGCACTGTTGATTTACGGATTGTTCGCGAAAAGCGTCAAAATATCGGAGAAAATCCGGGAGACATTGAATTGGAACTTGGCGACGTTCAAGAGGATTTAGGCACGACTGCAACGGACGTCGAACGACGGCAGCAGATTAACGAGCTTTGGAGTCAAGGCGCAACTAATGTGATTCCGTATATTTTTATCGCAGAAGCGGATCAAGACAATCCAATTGTTTTCGATCCATTTTTTGACGATGATTTCGTGCATATCAACACAGCCGAGTTGTCTATCAAAACGACTAAATTCCGGGCAACGTCCAAAGCGAATGAAAGTATTCCACAACACGTTTCTAGCTCAACCAGTTCTGCAGGTGGGGCTTATGTTTCGAGTGCCACATCTAGCGCAGGTGGTGCAAGCGTGCAATCCGCAACCAGTCAAGCAGCTGGACAAAGCACGCAGACGTCTTCTGCTAACGGAAGCCATCGACACAGAATGTTTGTCAGAAACGACATCACAGGACCGATCGGGTATGAACCTAGACCTTATGCAGCATATCAACAAGCAGCTGTTCAGCTTAACGTGTCGAGCTTTAATGATTTGTACACCGAGCAAGCTGCAGACAACCATACTCACTCAGTGACTACACCTGCACACACTCACAACGTGTCAATCAATATTCCTGATCACACTCACAACGTGTCAATCAATATTCCGGCACATACACACGATGTCAGTATCACAATTCCTGGTCATACGCACGATATCATTTACGGGATCTTTGAGTATTCAAATCTGCCGTCTAATCTCGACATTCGTGTCGACGGCAAGAAAATCACTGAGACAAGCACGAATTTCGAACGGTTCAACATCATTCCGTATCTGGATCAAACGCCAGAAGAAAATGTCGCAAGAGGGAATCACACGATCGAGATCCGACCGAATGACTTGGCACGTGTCCAAGTGACGTTGATTCTTCGTGTATTTATTCGATCAAACTTAGGAGGAGAATTTTAATGACAGAACAAGTAAAAGATGGCGTTATGCAGATTTTGCTAAAAAATGGCGTCAATGTGCAAATTGGCGTGCACGGCGAATCGGAATTCAAAATGAAAAAGGATTCGTTGCTGAAGAGTACGAAGGAATTTGTGACGATTATTGACACCTGCACGATTCGGAAAGAGGACATCAGCTTGATTGAGTATTTCCCACTGGACAAAACTGCAGGTATTGACGAAAAAGAAGAAACCGAAACGAAAAAAGGAGGTTGGCTGAAATGGCTAAGAAAGTAATTGTAACCACACAAGGCGTAGTCGATGGGCGTTCAACTAATGTAGCGAAAGAAATTGTCACGGATGATTTCGACTTGCGCGAGGACTACTACGACTACATGAACGGTGTAAAAACAGGTCCGCACGGAAACTCTGTTAATGGTGCAATGATCGGTTCGAACTATTATGTTAGGTTTGCTGATGTGATTGATATCAGCGTTGAGGAGATTGAAGATGAACTGACAGATCAGGATCAAGAAGATGAAGAGGTATAACGTATGGCGACTAATCACTATCGGATTGGTCGCTTTTTGGTCAGTGGTGGCTTGGTTGTATTTAAAATAAAGAAAAGGTGAGGAAGATGGAAATGACAGTATTTTATGGGTATTTATTAAAGTTGATCGAAACAGCAGAGGGCAGAGTGATGTATGTATTGACCGCAATTTGCGTGGCAATGATCATCGACTTTTTATCTGGAACGGCAGCTGCAAGGATGAATCCGGACATCGAATTTCGTAGTAAGATCGGTATCAACGGCATTATTCGCAAGGTGGCCAGCGTGGTGCTATTAATGTTCTTTATCTTGATCGCTCCGCTGATTCCGGGCGGTATGGGGTTAGCTCTACTCTATACGCTATACCTTGGATATCTGGTGATGGAGATCAAATCTATTTTCGAGAATTACGAAAAAATGGGACTAGAAACAGGGACACTCAAGGAATTTGTTGAAAAGTTGACACAAGGAAAATCTAACGATGGGGATCAGTCATAGACTGGTCCTTTTTTAATACAAAAAAATAGGAGGTGCTATCATGCGAGAAATCATTAAAATGATCAGTAAGTATAATCACCACAGTGGCAATAGCCCACAATACATCGTGATCCACGATGTGGGTGCTGTGTCTAGCGCTCGGAACAATGCTCTCTATTTTGGTGGAGGCAATCGTCGAGCGTCTGCTCACTACTTTGTAGACGATAAAGAAACAGTGCAGGTGGTGGAAGAGTATAACGGAGCTTGGCACGTAGGTGACGGGGGAGGACGCTACGGGATTCACAATAGCAACTCGATCGGTATCGAACAATGTCTGCAGCCTAACAAAACGATTTCGGAGGCTACTCGCAAACACACCCTAGAGTTGACTAAGCATTTGATGGCGAAATACAATATCCCTGCAAGTCGAGTTGTTCGCCATTATGATGCCAGTCGCAAGATTTGCCCTCGAGCTTGGTCGCCGAACAATTGGGCGAACTGGTTACGCTTTAAGTCCGATGTGCTAGGCAATGTAGCGACCGTTAAGCCACCTAAAACAGAGGTCAAGACTGAAACCAAGACTAAACCGAAATACAAAGAAGAAAAATTTACTGTTCAGCAAGTGACTGATGTCTCTTTAAATATTCGAACCGAGCCAAATACAAGTAGTCGAGTAGTAAGAACGCTCAAACCTGGTACCAAATTTACGCCTTCGTTGATCGTTCGTAATGGCGAGAAGGTCAATGACTACACAACTTGGTGCAAACATCCCGAGGGTTGGGTGAGCATGGCTTATACAACACCTGTCAAAGTGGCTAAAGCGACTAAAAAATTAAAAGGCGAGGATCTACCAAGCAAAGGATCTTACAAGTTTACTTCTAACACCAATATCCGTTCAGGTGCAGGTACAAACCATGGTATCGTCGGACTGTACAGAAGAGGTAAGACTGTGCATTACGATCGCAAAGTAGTTGCAAACGGTTATGTATGGTTGAGTTATATTGGCCATAGTGGTTACCGTCGTTATGTTGCAGTGACTTAATATTAGATTAAAAAAATCTGTTTAAGATGTGATTCAACCCACGCTGATGATAAAGGCGTGGGTATACATAGAAAAAATCAAATGGCTACGTTTTGTCGTTATATAATAGTAGAAAAAAATAAATACTAAAAAATTGTTGTCGGAGTCAATTCCGGAGTCAAAAGTAAATTTACAAAAAATAAAAGTGTTAGAACGCTGTTATATCAACGGGTCTAACACTTTTTTATTTTTATTATTTTGTTTCACGGTGCAAAGTAACTTTTCTTTCACGTGGGCAATATTTTTGTTTTTCCAAACGATCTGGTGAGTTACGTTTGCTCTTGCTTGTTAAGTAGTTACGTTCTTTACAAGAAGTACACTCTAATGTAATGTTTACGCGCATGTATTTTCCCTCCCATATAACTAGAATCCTCTAAGACATCTCTCAGACCAAACTATAATATCATGTTTATAATCAGAAATCTAGCCTTTTAGACAAAAATTGTTAAGTAATTTTACTTGACGATTCTTTTTGGAAATATTAAGTGAGGATAGGCGGATCAGCGGATACGTGTTAAAATAAGAAGATGCAGCTAGCAAAGTGGCTAATTTAGCTTACTATTCCTTGAGGAGAGTGACAACATGGAAAAAACACAACTTCGTCAGCTGGGAATCGAACGATTGAAAAAACTGGCGGAACATAAGAAAAAGAAACAACAAAAAGAGGAAGTGATCCGGGAACTCTTTTTTTCATCTAGATTGTGGAAAGAAGCGAGAGTGATTGGTCTCGTTCGCTCAACTTCTTTTGAGTTCGACACAGCTCCAATCGTTGCACGAGCGCTGAAAGAGAAGAAAGTTGTCGTTATACCAAAGTCTTTACCAGCTAAACAATTGGCATTTTATGAAGTGGATGAACAAACTTCTTACAGAACGACAAACTTCGGAGTAGAAGAGCCGATCAGTAATTCTTATGTAACTAAAGATGAGATCGACTTACTCCTTGTGCCAGGGATCGTCTTTTCATCCAAAGGCTATCGCATTGGCTTTGGTGGTGGCTTTTACGATCGCTATCTAAGTGATTTTGAAGGAAAGACCTGCAGTTTGGTTTTTTCAGAGCAATTGAATGATGATTGGGAGCCTTTTACCTTTGATCAGCCAGTAGCTAGAATCTATACAGATCAGGTAAAGGATGTGGCTGCTTATGAATAAATTATCATTCAAACGTTTCTTAAACACTCCCTATATAACTAATAGTTTCTTGGCAATCCAAACAACAGTCTTCCTTTTAGCTACGCTATTTCCAGGGCTATATATTGAGTTTCGAGGGTCAATGATCGGGCAGTTGGTTGTTTTTAATCAAGAGTATTGGCGATTTATCACACCTGTATTTATTCACTATGGACTGATGCATTTTGCAGTCAACTCAGTTGTTCTTTATTTTATGGGACAGCAGGTGGAAGCCATTTATGGGCATGGTCGCTTTCTGCTCATTTATTTGATTAGTGGTATCTCAGGGAATGCGTTGAGTTTTGCCTTTAATTCGATTGGTGTCCAATCAGCGGGTTCAAGTACGGCATTGTTTGGCTTATTTGGTGCCTTTGTTATTTTAGGCGTCCATTTTAGAGAGAATCCAGCCATTCAAGGGATGGTCCGGCAATTCGCTTTGTTTGTCGGAATGAGCTTCTTATTTGGGATGTTTGGTTCATCTATTGATATTTGGGGACATTTGGGTGGCTTCCTTGGTGGGATTCTTATGGCAAACATTGTCGGACTTCCAAAAAATCTGCGGGTATATTCTATCCATGTCCGCATTATTTCCGGCATTCTCTTATTTTCAATGCTTCTGTTTTGTTTGCTGTTTGCTTTCGGAAAGTATGGAGTGATGTAGTAAGACAACGAGGATCAAGGATAAGGATGCTGATACTGACAGGAATTCGTTTGCCTGTCTTATCGGTATTCTTATTTTTTATTGAATGCTCCTAAAAAAATTCACTGATTTTTCAAAATAAGATTTGTCAAATATGGTATAATCATTTAGTGGGAACCAAACAAAAAGAACAAGCCTTAAAGGATGCGTGACGCTCTTTTAGAACACGCTGTTGAGTCACAAGATTAGAGTTTAAAAAAGTGTCAAATACTTGTATAATGTTTAGGAAGTGTGTTTATGGAAACTTTATATGATGTGCAGCAATTATTCAAACGATTTGGTATGTATATTTATGTAGGGAAACGGATCTATGACATTGAATTGATGGCGATCGAGTTAAAAAAACTATTTGAGTCACATCTGATTGATCAGGAGACCTATATCAAAGCACGGAATATCTTGATTCGAGAACACCGTATTGAAGAAAATAGAGAGGAAGTCTGACAATGGATGAAAAGAAAATTATTGGAATCGACTTAGGTGGTACAACAGTTAAATTTGCGATCTTAGCGATCGATGGTGAGATCCAGCAAAAATGGAGCATTGAAACAAATATTTTGGATGAAGGCTCGTACATCATCCCTGAAATCATCGAGTCGATCAACCACCGTTTGAATTTATACGATATGAAGGCAGAAGACTTCATCGGTATTGGCATGGGAACACCGGGAAGTGTAGATATTGAAGCAGGAACCGTGATTGGTGCGTACAATTTAAATTGGCGTACATTGCAGCCGGTTCGTGAACAAATCGAAGAGGGAACAGGTATCCGTTTCAAACTGGACAATGATGCCAATGTTGCTGCGTTGGGTGAACGCTGGAAAGGTGCCGGTGAGAATGATCCCAATGTTATTTTTATGACCCTAGGCACAGGTGTTGGTGGCGGAATCATCATGGAAGGTCAGTTGCTTCATGGACATGGTGGCTGTGCTGGAGAAATCGGGCACGTCACGGTTGAGCCCCATGGGTTTGAATGTACATGTGGGAAAGTCGGCTGTCTGGAAACTGTTGCCAGCGCAACTGGAGTTGTCCGAGTGGCGCGTCAGTTGTCTGAAGAGTACGCTGGAGATTCTGAATTGAAGCGTCGTTTGGATGATGGGCAAGCCATCACAAGTAAAGACGTCTTTGTTTTAGCAGAACAAGAGGATTCTTTTGCTTTGATGGTCGTTGACAAAGTCTGTTTCTATCTAGGATTTGCTTGTGGTAATCTAGGAAATACATTGAATCCATCAAGTATCGTGCTAGGTGGTGGAGTTTCTGCGGCTGGAGAGTTTTTACGTAGTCGTGTTGAAAAATATTTCAACGAATACACATTCCCACAAGTACGTGAGAGTACAAAAATCAAATTAGCAGAATTAGGTAATGATGCCGGTGTTATCGGCGCAGCATCCTTAGCCTTGCAGTTTGTACAGTAGAGAGGTAGAGAAAAGAATGACTTTATTTAGAACAATCACGGTAGCATTAGTTGTAGTTTTTGTTGTTATTGGTTTGAACTGGCTTTATTATGAAATCATGGGAAAACGCTCTGCAAAGATCGTTTCACAGGAAGAATTTCGCGAAGGCATGCGTAAGGCGCAAGTCATTGATGTTCGTGAAAAAAATGAATTTGATGCTGGACATATCATGGGAGCACGCAATATCCCCTTCACTGTATTGAAGCAGTCGATAACTGCGATCCGTAAAGATCAGCCTGTTTATTTGTACGATAGCACGAAAACATTGAGTGTTCGTGCAGCGAACAAACTACGTAAAGAAGGATACAAAGAGATTTATGTCCTAAAAGAAGGCTATGATGGCTGGGATGGAAAAACAAAAAAGAAAAATTAAACAAAAGACGAGTGACTGTCAAAAGTCACTCGTCTTTTCTATGTTTATCTGGCAAAACTTTTACGATTTGCTTTGCGGCGATTTTGTTCGATAGCCGCGTCTCTCTCATCGATCGGATCAATGACCTGCTTTTTGATCGTTGCAAGCAAACCAATTGTTGCGGCAGTTGTTGCAAGAGAACCTACAACAAATCCTGTCATAAATTTTTTCATTGTTCCTTCACCTCACTTCATACATCTTACCTCCATTATGACGGAACAATCGTATTTTGAAAAGTAATATCTCTATTCAAAAAAATAATCAGTAAAAAAGTAGATAAAATTTAGTAAATATTTTATAATGGATTTACTAATAGAAAGTGGAGGGCAAGTGAATGAAACAATTGCAAGTGATTTTTGAGGAAAAATTTGGGCGAAAAGCAACAGGCGAATATTTTGCTCCAGGTCGAATCAACCTAATCGGAGAACATACCGATTACAACGGTGGAAATGTGTTTCCAGCGGCAATCACATTAGGAACATACGGTCTGGCAGGAAAAAGAGAGGACAAAGAAGTCCATCTTTATTCTGAGAATTTTCAAGAAAAGGCAGTTATCAGCTTTTCTTTGGAAGATTTGTCTTATGATAAGGCACATGATTGGGGAAATTATCCCAAGGGAGTCATTCGTTATTTGAAGGAAACAGGTTATACGATCGAGCAAGGCTTTAACGTTGTTTTTTATGGGAATATTCCTAACGGCGCAGGCTTGTCTTCCTCTGCATCGATCGAACTATTGACAGGTGTTTTATTGCAAGATTTATTCGATCTGAAGATTGACCGTCTAGATTTAGTAAAAATCGGTAAAAAAGTGGAAAATGAGTTTATTGGTGTCAATTCAGGAATTATGGATCAGTTTGCGATCGGTATGGGACAAAAAGATCACGCTCTTTTATTAGACACGAATACTTTGGCTTATGAAGTAGTTCCAGCAGCTTTTGGTGATTACGTCGTAGCCATCATGAATACGAATAAGCGTCGTGAGTTGGCAGACTCCAAGTACAATGAAAGAAGAAGTGAGTGCGAGGAAGCGTTACGCAGACTGCAAACAAAACTCTCTATTCAGTCTTTGGGAGAATTGGATGAGCAAACATTTTCTGAACATGCGACAATTATTGAAGATGAGACGTTGGTCAAACGCGCCAAGCATGCGGTGACGGAGAATCAACGGACACTCAAAGCGAAAGCAGCTTTAGAAAAAGGTGATCTTGAAACGTTCGGCCTTCTGTTAAATGCTTCCCATGCTTCTTTGAAGGAAGATTATGAAGTCACCGGTATCGAATTAGATACGCTGGTAGCGGCTGCTCAAAAACACCCAAGTGTACTTGGGGCGAGAATGACTGGAGCTGGCTTCGGAGGTTGTGCGATCGCACTTGTCAAACAGGCTGATTGGGAAGCATTTGTTGCAGCAATTTCTGAGGAATATCTAAGTGAAATCGGCTATGCTACAGATATTTATCAAGCAAGCATTGATGATGGCGCCAGAAAGCTATAGAATAGTAAAGAGAAAATGAAATGAAAAGAGGATGAAACATGTCAATTTTAGTATTAGGAGGCGCAGGGTACATTGGTTCCCATGCAGTCGATCAGTTAGTCAATAAAGGATATGAGGTTGTCGTGATCGACAATTTGTTAACGGGCCATCGTCAAGCGATCCACGAAGCTGCTCGTTTTTATGAAGGCGATATTCGAGACAAAGACTTTGTCAAAGAGGTCTTTGATAAAGAGGAAATTGAAGGCGTGATCCATTTTGCAGCCAGCTCTCTTGTGGGTGAATCAGTGGAAAAGCCGTTGAAATATTTTAATAACAATGTGTATGGCATGCAGATCCTGCTAGAAGTAATGCAGGAATACAAGGTCAAAAACATTGTCTTCTCTTCAACTGCTGCTACTTATGGCGAACCAGAAGTTAGTCCGATCTCTGAAACAACACCAACCAATCCTAAAAATCCATATGGTGAAAGCAAGCTGATGATGGAAAAAATGATGAAATGGTGTGACAATGCCTATGATATGAAATTTGTTGCCTTGCGTTATTTCAACGTAGCAGGAGCAAAAGCAGATGCTTCAATCGGAGAAGATCATGATCCAGAAACACATCTAGTACCGATCATCTTGCAGGTGGCTTTAGGTCAACGCAAAGAATTGAATATTTTTGGGGATGACTACGATACACCAGATGGTACATGTATTCGTGATTATGTCCATGTAGAAGATTTGATCGCAGCGCATATCTTAGCCTTAGAGTATTTAAAGGCTGGCAATGAAAGCAATGTCTTTAACTTAGGAAGCAATAATGGATATTCTGTGAAGGAAATGCTAGAAGCAGCACGTAAAGTCACACAAAAAGAGATCCCAGCAATGATCGCTCCGAGACGTGCGGGAGATCCAAGTACGCTGGTAGCATCAAGTGAGAAAGCAAAAACTGTTTTAGGCTGGGAACCGGAATACACAGATGTCCAAAAAATCATTGAGACCGCGTGGAACTGGCATGTCAGTCGTCCCAATGGCTATGAAGAATAGAAGGTGAAGAGATGCTGAGTCAAACGATTACTGATTTTACAACATTAGCTATTGCAGCAGGTGGTTGGATGGAAATGGATCGTCTTTACTTACAAAATCGTGTGTTGGGAATGATCGGCGAAGACCAGCTGGAGCAGACAGAGATTCGTAAAGTTCAACGATCTTCAACCGAACTTTTGGATGAGCTGGTGGCAATGGCTAGAAAGAATCAAATCATTGAAGAGACCCTTTCTGCCACGGAGATTTTAGAGGCTGAATTAATGGACCTGCTGACACCACCACCTTCAGTTGTCAATGCTTTTTTTGCCCAGCACTATGCAAAGGATCCACAAGAAGCGACGCGCTACTTTTTTGAGTTGTGTAAAAACAATGACTATATCAAGACAAGGGCCATTGCTAAAAATGATTACTTTTTGGCTAAAACTGAATATGGTGAGCTAGAAATTACCATCAATCTGTCGAAGCCGGAGAAAGATCCAAAGCAAATTGCTGCTGAGCGTCATGCTGGTTCGGCAAACTATCCTAAATGTATGTTATGTATGGAAAACGAGGGTTACAAAGGACGGGTCAATCATCCGGCACGAACGAACCACCGCATCATTCGAATGAATCTCGATGGTGAAGCATGGGGCTTCCAGTATTCTCCCTATGCTTACTACAACGAACATTGTATCGTTTTGTCGGAAGAACATCGCCCAATGAAAATCAATCAACAAACGTTTGAACGCCTACTACAGATCGTGGAGGTTTTGCCACACTACTTTGTTGGTTCAAACGCCGATTTGCCAATCGTTGGTGGATCGATCCTGTCTCACGATCATTATCAAGGAGGAAACCATGAGTTTGCCATGGCGAAAGCACCGGTCGAACGGTCCTTCGCAATTTCAGATTTTTCCGATATTCAGGCAGGAGTGGTCAAATGGCCAATGTCTGTCATTCGTCTAGCTGCCAAAGACAAGCAATCACTGATCGAAGCAGCGGAACATATTCGTTTAAAATGGAATGAATTCTCTGCGCCAGAGCTGGACATCGTTGCCTATTCTGAAGATGGGACACCTCATCATACAGTGACACCGATCGCCAGAAAAAAAGCCGACAACTTTGAGTTGGATCTTGTTCTTCGAGACAACAATGTTTCAGATGAGCATCCAGATGGGATTTTTCATCCACATCAGGATGTCCATCATATCAAGAAGGAAAATATTGGCTTAATCGAAGTCATGGGTTTGGCGGTGTTGCCACCACGGCTTAAAACAGAATTGCAGGAAGTCCAAGGCTATTTATTGGATCAGACGAAGGCGATAGCAGCATACCATCGTCCATGGGCTGATAAAGTCAAAGAAAGCTACGAGCTATCAGAAGAAAATGTACAAGAAGTCTTGGAAAAGGAAGTTGGGATGATTTTTGCCCGTGTTCTTGAAGATGCAGGGGTCTTCAAACGGACACCGACAGGTCAGGCAGCATTCGATACATTCATAGAGCTACTTTAAAGAGGAGGAGAGACAATGGCAACAATCAGAGATATTGCTGAACAAGCAGGGGTTTCTCCTGCAACAGTTTCTCGTGTATTGAATTACGATGCTGAACTTTCTGTAGGTCAGGAAACCAAACAACGAATTTTTGAGATCGCAGAATCACTCAACTATACGAAACATAAAAATAAAAAAAGAGAACAAATGACCTTGCGTTTGGTTCAATGGTATGACGATGAAGAGGAGTTGGCAGATTTGTATTATCTGGCGATCCGTCTGGGCATCGAAAAGCAGGCAGAAGCGCTGAATATCCGCTTGTTGAAAGAATCTTTGAATCAATTGTCAGAGACCATCGTATCGGGTACGATCGCTTTAGGAAAATTCGATCCAAGACAAATTCGTCGTTTAGAGAAGCTAGAAGGTAAATTATTATTCGTGGATTCGAATCAGTCCAACTTTCATCATGACGCGGTTGTTGTTGATTTTGATCAAGGAGTGGAATTGGTCATCGATCAATTTATCAAAGAGCAGCATCAGGAGATCGCGATCCTTTCCGGAATCGAATACACTAAAGAAAGCAACTATCAAATCGCAGATCCTCGTTTGCAAGCCTTTAAAGAACGATTGACCCGTTTGAAGCTCTATCAAGAGGAATATCATTTGGAAGGGGATTTCACAGTTGATGGAGGCTTTCGAGCGATGCAGACTTTCTTGGAATCTGCTGAAAAACGCCCAACGGCTTTGTTTGCTGCCAGTGATGCTCTAGCGATCGGAGCGATTCGGGCAATCAAAGAATCAGGGTTAAAGATTCCCGAAGACATTTCGGTGATTGGCTTCAACGATGTGAGTGTGGCGAAGTATGTCAGTCCAGCACTTTCCACGATTCGTGTGTATACCGAATGGATGGGAGAATTGGCTGTCACTACATTGGTGGATTTGATCAAGGAGCCGGCACCGATCTCCAAACGAATTGTCATTGGCACAGAGCTGGTTTTGCGAGAGTCTACCTTAACGAAAACAACCGATTGATTTGAAAAGAAACTTTGGAATTCTATGACGGTTTTGTGTTAGAATATGGTGGAACTTGAAAAGGCAGGTAAAAAAGAATGAACGTACTGGCAATCGATACATCAAATCAAACAATGGCTGTTGCAGTGATCGACCAGCAGAAAGTACTGGGACAAATCCAAACGACTGTCAATAAAAATCACAGTCAGACATTGATGCCGGCGATCGAGACACTGATGGCCTCTATTGGAATAACCCCCAAGGAATTGGAGCGCATCGTGGTGGCTCAAGGTCCGGGATCTTATACAGGTTTGCGTATTGGTGTAACGACGGCAAAAACGTTGGCCGATACGCTAAACATCGAGTTAGTCGGTGTTTCTAGCTTAAAGACAGTAGCTGCTAATTGTACCGGCAGAAAAGAATGGATTGTACCCTTGTTTGATGCTAGACGGCAAAATGTTTATGCGGGTGCATATGAATGGCAGTCCCAGGAATTGGTCAATGTCATTCCAGATCAGCATATCTCTTTGAATGACCTGCTGGAGCAGTTGAAAGAAAGAGATGTCTATTTTGTTGGAGAAGACGTGCATAAATTTCAAGAAGAAATCCAGCAAGCATTGCCAACGGCTATTTGTAATACAGAATTAAGCTGGGACTATCCAAATGGAGTGATTCTGGCAGAGCTGGGGTCTAAAGAAAAAAATGGTGTATCGATCCACCCATTTCTTCCTCGATATTTAAAACGAGTCGAAGCCGAAGAAAAATGGCTGGAAACTCATGATCTGAAAGAAGAAAGCTATGTTGAAAAAATTTAAATCATTTTTACCCTTTTTCCTAAGAAGCGGAAGTAGTTATCTAGAGAAGACACAAATAATCGAGGCCGATTCTTACACAATCAGAGAAATGACACCCGGAGACATCAAAGAACTTATCCAGCTGGAGCGCCTTGTGTATGATGGACACATTCCATGGACAAAGAGTGCCTTCTTGTCTGAATTGTATTCAAGACATGTGCATCAGTATTTGTGTCTGTTGATAGAAGATCAAATCATTGGTTTTGTTGGCGTTCGTGTGGTATTTGATGATGGTCATTTGACAAACATTGCGATCCTTCCAGAGCATCAAAACAAAGGGCTTGGTTCGCTGCTAATGAATGAAGCTGAACAATTTGCACGCAAAAATCGTTGCCAAACCATGTCTTTGGAGGTTCGATTGAGCAATCGTGATGCACAGCGTATTTATAGAAAGCACGGCTTTGAATCGCGAAGAATCTTAACAGCATACTACAATGAGGGCAATGAAGATGCCTTGGATATGGTGAAGTTTTTAAAATGACAATGATCAAAAGCAAACATTTTTATCAAACACATGATTTAGCTGCTGCCTTATATGCGTGTGCAGCTACGAGCTATACCCACGGTTCTCCATGGTCGCTGGAGCAGTTCATTGAAGATCTGCATAATCCTCAAAGTGAGTATCTACTACTGGAAAAGGACGGAATCGCTGGGTTTTTAGGCTATCATCAAATTTTTGATGAGATAGAGATTTTCAATATAGTGGTGAGTGCAAAGGAAAAGAATCAAGGTTACGGGCGTTATTTGTTGAAAGAACTTTTTCGGGTGGCAAAGGAAGAACAGGCAACACAGATTCTTTTAGAAGTTCGAGTGTCTAATCTTTCAGCCCAAAAGTTGTACTTAAGCCACGGCTTCGAGGTTGTGGCTCGTAGAAAAAATTACTATCAAGCACCTGTTGAGGATGCCTTGATCATGATAAAGAAAGTGAGGCCGGATTTGATCAAATGAGAGAATTGATTTTAGCAATTGAAAGTAGCTGTGATGAGACGAGTGTGGCGGTGATTGAAGATGGTTCTCAAATTTTGAGCAATATCGTAGCCTCTCAAATCAAAAGCCATCAGAGATTTGGCGGAGTCGTACCAGAAGTAGCCAGTCGTCATCATGTGGAACAGATTACCCTGTGTATCAATGAAGCACTAGAGGAAGCTGGAGTAGAAATAGCTGAACTTTCTGCTGTTGCGGTAACCCAAGGACCTGGATTAGTAGGTTCCTTACTGATTGGGATCTCAGCAGCCAAGGCCTTTGCTTGGGCTCATGGTCTTCCACTGATCCCTGTCAATCACATGGCAGGGCATATTTATGCGGCTCGTTTCGTTCAGCCATTGGTTTTTCCATTGCTCGCTTTGCTAGTTAGTGGTGGACATACTGAGTTGGTTTTGATGGAAGAAGACGGGTCCTTTAAGATCATTGGTGAAACGAGAGACGATGCTGCAGGAGAAGCTTATGACAAGGTAGGGCGTGTCTTAGGACTGCCTTATCCAAGTGGTAAAGAGATCGATCGTTTGGCACATATCGGAAAAGATAGCTATGCTTTTCCAAGAGCGATGATCCATGAAGACAATTTTGACTTTAGCTTTAGTGGACTGAAAAGTGCCTTTATCAATCTGGTCCACAATGCAGAACAACGGGAAGAGACCCTATCGACGGAGGACCTGGCTGCTAGTTTTCAAGCAAGCGTTGTCGATGTACTTGTAGCGAAAACCGTGCGTGCCTGTCAAAAATATCCAGTCAAGCAGTTGATTGTTGCTGGTGGAGTCGCAGCAAATCAGGGCTTACGTGAAGCTCTGGAAAAAGTGGTCTCTGAGGAGTTACCAGAAGTAGATCTGTTGATTCCACCTTTACGCCTCTGTGGTGATAATGCAGCAATGATCGGTGCTGCTGCACATGTAGAATTGGCAAAAGGACATTTGGCAAACATGACTTTGAATGCTGTCCCAAGTTTGGCTTTCTCAAGAAAATAAAAAAGAAGTTTGCGATATTTACGTCAAATATCGCAAACTTCTTTTTATATTGCTACTTCTTCTTTGAATAATGTTTTGGTCGCTCGGTAGATATTTAAAGCTGTTTGTGAATGATTCATTGTATAAAGATGAATCCCAGCTGTATCTTGAGTGACTAGATCGACGATTTGATCGATTGCATAGGCTAGACCTGCTGCCCGCAAAGATTCAGGATCATGTTCATATTTTTCTAGGATAGCAATAAATTTTTTAGGTAGTGCTGTTTGTGTGGTTTTGATCAGGCGTAGCGCTTGATTTCGATTGATGATCGGCATGATCCCTGCATAAATAGGGACATCGATGCCTAAGATATCACAGTTTTCACGAAAGCGATAGAAAATCTCGTTGTCAAAGAAAAGTTGTGTGATTAAGTCGTCACAACCGCTATCGACTTTCTTCTTCAGATTCTGCAGATCCTCGACACGATTTTTAGCTTCTGGATGAATCTCAGGATGACAGGCACCGCTGATTTGAAAGCTAGGTTCTTCTTCTTTGATAAAATGGATCAAATCGCTGGCATGTTCAAAATCTCCGACGGGTTGCTTGTCTTCGTATATATCTCCCCGCAAAGCCAAAATACGATTGGTCTTGAATCTTTTGAGTATTTGGATCGCTTCACGAATGTCTTCTTTGGAAGAATAAGCAGCAGTCAAATGAGCAATACTAGGAACTTCCAGATTTTTTTGAATATATCCTGCTAATTTTAAGGTAGTTGTTTTCAAATCAGCATTTTTATTGCTGCAGGTCACACTGATGAAATGAGGACCTAAGTCGTGCAATTCATCTAGTGTGTCCAAAAGCAATTCATTCGATGTTTTGGTATTCGGAGGAAATATTTCAAAAGAAAGGGAAGGGCGCTGCCTTTCCAAAAGATCTGTCATATCAAAGCACCTCCCGGATATCTTTGGCTGCGATCACAAGGTTTTTCAAGCTCGCATAGGTTTCTTTTTCTCCCCGTGTTTTTAGACCACAGTCTGGATTTATCCAAACCTTGTCTGTCGGAATCTTTTCTAGAATTTTTTTGATCGTTGTCTTGATTTCATCGACAGAAGGAATCCTTGGCGAGTGAATATCATAAACTCCAGGACCAACTTGTGTTTGGAAATTGTTTTGATTCAAGGCGTCCAATAATGCTAGATTTGATCGGGAAGCTTCAAAGCTGATCACATCGGCATCCATTTGGTCGATTGCTTGAATAATATCTTCAAATTCGCTGTAGCACATATGGGTATGGATCTGTGTTTCTGCTTGGACTTTGCTGTGAACCAGTCGGAAAGCAGGAATTGCCCAATCCAAATACTCACTGTACCAATCTGTCTGACGCAAAGGTAATTTCTCACGCAATGCTGCTTCGTCGATCTGAATGATCCGAATGCCGTTTGCTTCCAGATCCAATACTTCTTCTTGGATCGCCAATGCTAGTTGATAGGTACTTTCTTTGATCGAAATATCCTCACGAGGGAAAGACCAATTCAAAATAGTTACAGGTCCTGTCAGCATTCCTTTGACGATTTGTTCGGTTTTGCTTTGAGCATATTTAGACCATTGAACAGTGATTGGTTTTGAACGAGAGATGTCTCCCCAGATGATCGGTGGCTTCACGCCTCGTGTTCCGTAAGACTGTACCCAGCCATTTTTGGAGAACAAATAGCCATCTAAGGCTTCACCAAAAAATTCCACCATGTCGTTTCGTTCAAATTCACCATGAACAAGGACATCCAATCCAATTTCTTCTTGAAAAGCGAGACAGTCATCGATCTTTTGTGCGATGAACGAGTCATAGCTTGCTTGATCGATCTCACCACGTTTGAATTTGCCTCGGGTCACCTTGACTTCTTTGGTTTGCGGGAAAGAGCCAATCGTTGTTGTTGGCAATTTAGGCAGCTTCAACAATTCTGCTTGCAAGGCTTCACGCTCAGAAAAGGCAGGCAAACGAACAAAATCTGCGTCCGAAAGTTGAGCGATTTTATTTTGCAGTGCTTGATTGGCAGTGATCCGATCCTGTTGGAAAATTTGTTTGTTTTGTTCGATTGCAGTCTGATCTGTACTGTCTAAAGCAACCAACTCTGTTAGTTTTTCTTTTGCAAAGGCAAAATATTGTTTGATCTCCTTCGAAAATTCTTCATTTCCAACAGAATAAGGAACATGTAGCAAGGAACAAGAAGTAGTCAGTACCTTGTTTTGTGGCAATTTAGACACTAAATCCAATGTATCTGCATAGTTGTTCGTCCAAATATTTTTTCCGTTGATCACACCAGCGAATAAAGTCTTGTCTTGTGGAAAGCCTTGATTGCTAACTAAGTTCAGTGTTTCTTTTCCTTCTACAAAGTCTAGTCCGATCCCGTCGAAGTCCAAAGCAGTGACCGTTTGATAGATATCACGGATATCTCCAAAATAAGTTTGGAGTAAGACCTTTAAGCCCTTTTTATTCGCTAATAACGTGGTATAAAATTCTTTGAAGCGAGTGATGTCTTCGGCAGTCAAGTCGACAACTAAGCCAGGTTCATCGATTTGGATCCATTCAGCACCAGCAGTGGCTAGTTTTTCAAAAATCTCTTGATAAGCAGTTAGTAGATCAGCTGCAAAATCAGCGCTTGTCGTGCCATCATGATATTGACCTAGCTGTAGCAAGGTGAAGGGACCCAAAATAACTGGTCGTGTTACAATGCCTAGTTCCTTGGCCTCCAAAAACTCATCAACGATTTTTGTACTATTAATCTGGATCTTAGTTGTTTTTTCAAATTGCGGAACTAAGTAATGATAATTGGTGTTAAACCACTTTTTCATAGGCAGTGCGTGGACATCGCCTTTTTCTCCTTGATATCCTCGAGCCAAAGCGAAGTATTCTTCTAAGGAATCGAAACCAAGGTCTTTGACTTTTTTCGGAATGATATTGAACAAGACTGAGGTATCTAAGGTATTGTCATAGAAAGAAAAATCATTGCTAGGGATTTGATCGATGCCGGCATCCTTCACGACTTGCCAATGTTTTTTACGCAATTCTTTTGCGAAAGCTTGTAACTCGTCTGTGCTGATTTCCTTTCTAAAGTATTTTTCTGTTTCAAATTTTAATTCTCTCAATTCGCCTAAGCGAGGAAAGCCGATAATTGTTGTTGTCATTGAATGAACACTCCTTTTTTTGTGTTGGAAATACTGTATCATGAGAAAAAATTCTTGGATAAGTGTTGTTTTTTATGATGGGTTATAGTTATAATTTATAACAGAGTAGTTTATATAAAAAGGAGTCGATTGAATGCGAATTCAACAATTGGAATATTTGGAAAAAATCGTTGCCTTAGGTTCGATGAATGAAGCAGCCAAAGCTTTGTATATGACACAGCCTAGTTTATCCAGTGCGATCAAAGAGCTGGAAAATGAGATGTCGATCCAGATTTTGGTCCGAAGCAAAGCAGGAGTGCGACTAACGGAGGAGGGCAGAGAATTTATGTCTTATGCCCAGCAGGTCATGGATCAAGTGCAGTTATTGGAGGAAAAGTATAAACACACACAACCCAGAAAACAAACTTTTTCGGTTTCAGCGCAGCATTATGCTTTTGTCGTTCATGCCTTTGTCGAGTTGATTAATGATCTGGATGTGGAAGAGTACCAGTTCAAATTAAGAGAAACCGAGACAGAAAATATTTTGGAGGATCTTAGTCGCTTTAAAAGTGAACTAGGTATTTTGTATTTAAATTCATTCAATGAAAAAGTGATGATGAAGCTCTTCAAAGAAAGAGAACTGATTTTTCATCCCTTGTTTCAAGCAAAGCCTCATGTATTTGTCAGCAACACCTCACCTTTAGGACAAAAAGATATTGTCGAATTAGAGGATCTGAAAGAATATCCCTACCTTTCCTATGAACAAGGTGAACGAAATTCCTTTTACTTTGCTGAAGAAATATTGAGTACTGTAGAACATCGAAAAGAGATCAAAGTCAGTGATAGAGCAACGATTTTTAATTTAATGGTAGGGGTCAATGGCTACACGATCAGTTCTGGGGTACTAAGTAAAAAACTGAACGATGACAAGATCATTGCCGTTCCTTTGAATGTCTCTGACCAGATGACGATAGGTTATCTCAAGCATAGACAAAAAGAACTGTCGCCAGTCGCTCAACAGTATTTGCAATTGCTGGGGGATCATATTCGTGGCTATGGTTTTGATATTTTATAAACAGTAGTTGCTAACTAAGATGAATAAGTGTATATTTATTCAAAAGGAGTGATGAGAGTGGCAAACTATTTATTTTCAAATTATGCGAGAAAGCCTTTTGAACTTGTCTCAGGAGAAGGGACGACGCTGACAGACGATAGTGGAAAAAGCTATTTAGATTTTACAAGTGGTATTGGGGTCGTCAACCTTGGTTATAATCAACCTCAGCTAAATCAAATATTATTGGAGCAATCACAAAAGATTTGGCATACGCCCAATCTATACGAAAATCATCTGCAGGAAGAAGTCGCCCAAAAACTGACTAAGGATCTCGATTATCTGTCTTTCTTTTGCAATAGTGGTGCAGAAGCCAATGAAGCAGCGATCAAACTTGCTCGGAAAGCAACTGGCAAAACCCAGATCATCAGTTGTATCAATTCTTTTCATGGTCGGACGTATGGTTCGATGTCGGCAACCGGACAGGAATCGATCCATGAGGGCTTTGAGCCGTTAGTACCAGGGTTTGACTATGTTCCCTTCAATGATAGCAAGGCATTGAAAGAGAAAATATCCACACAAACAGCGGCTGTAATGATCGAGCTGATCCAAGGCGAGGGTGGAGTTATCGTAGCTGAGAAATCTTGGCTAGAGGAAGTTGTAGATTTGTGTCAAGAAAATCAAGCCTTGCTGATCGTGGATGAAGTCCAAACAGGGATCGGACGGACAGGTTCGTTGTTTGCCTTTGAGCAGTTTGCGATCGAACCAGATATTTTCACCTTGGCTAAAGGACTGGGGAATGGTTTTCCAGTAGGAGCAATGCTTGGGAAAAAGCAATTGAACGAAAGTTTTGGACCAGGCAGTCACGGATCAACCTTTGGTGGCAATAAGTTAGGTATGGCTGCAGCTAGTAAGGTACTCGATCTAATAGAAGAGGTTTTACCAACTGTCTCAGAGAAAAGTGAATTATTGATAGCAGGGCTTCAAACGATTGATTCAGAAAAAATCATAGAGATTCGAGGACTCGGCTTGATGATCGGGATCGAACTCAAAGAAGAATATTCAGCGGCAGCTGTGTTGACTGAACTAGAAGACAAGGGCGTCTTGGCCTTGCGTGCCGGGAAAAATACTCTGCGTCTGCTGCCACCTTTAACAATCTCCAAAGAAGAAATTCAAGTTGGCGTCAAAAAAATCAAAGAAGTTTTGGAAACCAGTGAATGAGGATTCACTGGTTTTTTAATAAAAATTCATCAAAATCGATTTAAAATACATATAATTTCAAAAAAATACATATTTTTTCATAAAAAACCATTGACCTTTTTAGTAGATAACTCTATAATTTGTATTAATTTAAAGAAGGAGTGAAGTGGATGAAAGCAGCAATCGTTGGTGTAACAGGATATACAGGGATCGAACTAGTGCGCTTGATCCAACAACACCCGCTACTGTCAATCGGAACACTGCATAGCCATTCAATGCATAAAAAATCAATTTCTGAATTTTACCCGCATCTGCAACAGCTTTGTGAGCAGGAGGTCGAGGTCTATGATGCAGAAAAAATAATCGAAAAAAATGATTTGGTCTTTTTCGCGACACCCTCAGGGATCAGCAAAGAATTGGTAGAAGATTTTGTCTCTAAAAATTTTCCAGTGATTGATTTGTCTGGAGATTTGCGTTTAGAGGCAGCCGACTATCTTGAATGGTATAAAAAAGAGCCGGCACCCAAAGCGATGCTCGATCAGGCACTTTATGCCTTTCCGGAATTTACATCAACGAAGAGCAATCTTTTATCTAATCCTGGTTGCTATGCAACAGCCGCTATCTTATCTCTGGTCCCATTAGTAAAAAATCAGTTGATTGAACTGGATTCGATTATTTTAGATGGGAAATCAGGTTTGTCGGGAGCAGGAAAGAAGCTAACGGAGGCCAGTCATTATGTATCAGTGGATGAAAACATGTCGCTGTATAAATTAAATCAGCATCAGCATATCCCGGAGATCGTTCAATTTTTGCAAGGATTTGATGAACAATTGGAAACGATCCAATTTACAACCAGTTTGATTCCAGTCAAACGAGGAATTTTTATGACATCCTATGTGAAGGTAAAAGAGAATGTTTCTTTTGTAGAGATTCAGCAATCATTTGAAAAAGAATATGCTGGCAAGCCTTTTGTCCGATTGCAGCCAGAAGGTCATTTGCCTGAACTACGCCAGGTCCATGGGACGAATTTTTGTGACATCGGATTTGGTTTAAATGAGCAAAACAAGATACTGACAGTTGTTTCAGTCATTGACAATTTGATGAAGGGCGCGGCTGGTCAGGCGATTCAAAACTTTAATTTGTGGGCAGGGATAGAGGAAACTTGCGGATTGCTGCAAGTACCACTTTTCCCGTGAGGAGCGAAATAGATGGAAATAATCAAAGGTACGATAGCGAGTCCCATCGGTTTTTATGCGGACGGCATTCATTGTGGATTAAAGAAGAAAAAATTAGATCTAGGTTGGATCTTTTCCGAAGTTCCAGCAAGTGTTGCAGGTGTCTTTACAACCAATCAGGTACAAGCGGCCCCTGTTGCAGAAAGTAAAAAAGTCGTTAAAAGTGGCAAGATTCAAGGAATCATCGTGAATTCCGGTAACGCTAACGCTTGTACTGGAGCAACAGGATCAGCAAATGCACAAGAAATGCAAAAGCTGGCTGGTGAAAAGTGGGGAATCTCGCCTTCACTAGTAGCAGTTGCTTCAACGGGAGTGATCGGACATCAGCTCCCAATGGACAAAATCGCCAAAGGAATCGAGGATCTGCATCAGTCGGAGGTAAAACAAGCCGAAGACTTTCAACAAGCGATATTAACAACAGACACTTCTGAAAAAACAATCACTGTTCAAACGGTGATCGATGGAAAGACGGTGACTATTTCCGCATGTGGTAAGGGGTCTGGTATGATCCATCCAAATATGGCGACGATGCTAGGCTTTGTAACGACCGACGTAGCCATTTCTTCTGACTTACTGCAGCAGCTTTTAAAAGACCTGACAGAAGTAACCTTCAATCAAATCACGGTAGATGGAGATACCTCCACCAATGACATGGTTTTGGTGATGGCAAATGGAATGGCAGAAAATAGCGAGATTCAAGACAAAAATCAGAACTATCATACTTTTAAAGAAAGTTTGGCTTTGGTTTTAACGGAGTTGGCTAAGATGATCGCCAAAGATGGCGAAGGGGCAACTAAATTGATCGAAGCGGATGTCAAAGGTGCCAAGACAGCCAGTGAAGCACGAATGATCGCTAAATCGATCGTTGGTTCCATGCTGGTAAAATCAGCTATTTTTGGGAAAGATCCCAACTGGGGCAGAATTCTTTGCGCGATCGGTTATAGCGGCGTGGACTTTGATCCAGAAACAGTGACGATCAAATTGGCAGATCAAGTTGTTTTTTCCAAAGGGAACCCCGTTCTGTTCGACTCAGAAAAAATGGCAGAAAATTTGAATGAAGAAGAAATAAAAATCGAAGTGACTTTACAAGCCGGCAAAGCATTTGGTCAGGCGTGGGGCTGCGATTTGACGTACGAATATGTGAAAATAAATGCACTGTATCATACTTAGGAGGCCGAGAAAATGAAAACAATTGTCGTAAAAATGGGTGGTGTCGCTTCAGATAATCTAAATAGCGCTTTTTTTGATAAAATTTCTTCATGGCAGGATCAAGGCTATCATGTGATCATCGTTCATGGCGGCGGACATTATATATCTAAAATGATGAATACTTTAGGTTTGGAAGTAGAGGTCAAACAAGGCTTGCGTGTCACATCAAAAGAAACATTGGAGATCACACGGATGGTTCTCTTGGGACAGGTCCAGCCGATGATCACTACCTACTTTCAAAAAGCCGGCTTTCAGGCACTCGGTTTGAACGCAGGCTGTGATCAGTTGATTCAGGGACAGGTGATCAATGAAAATGCACTAGGCTTTGTAGGAGAAGTGACGCAAGTCAACAAGCAGCTTTTGGATATGCTTCTGCAAAAAAATCACGTGCCAGTCATCGCTCCACTGGGTATCACCAGCTCGGGACAGTGGCTAAATATCAACGCTGATGAAGTAGCTTGCAAAGTCGCTGCCAGTATTCAGGCAGAAAAACTATTTTTATTGACGGATGTTCCGGGGATCAAAAAAGAATCTGAATGGCTAAAAGAAATCTCTATTGATGATGTTCCACAGTTGAAGTCTGAGCAGGTAGTTACAGGTGGTATGCTACCTAAGCTGGACAGTGCCTGTAAAGCATTGCGTTCTGGTGTAAAAACAGTTTGTATCAGCAATACGATTCATTCCTGTGGCACAGAGATAAAAGTAGCCGTTTGAAAAGTGGAGGGATAAAATGATTTTTCAAGGAAAAAGTTTTTTGGCAGAAAAAGATTTTACAAAAGATGAACTACAATATTTGATTGATTTTTCTAAACATTTAAAGAACCTGAAAAAAAGAGGGATTCCGCATCGCTATTTAGAAGGACAAAACATTGCCTTACTGTTTGAAAAAAACTCCACAAGAACGAGAGCGGCCTTTACGGTTGCGGCCAACGATTTAGGTGCACACCCAGAATTTTTGGGAGCCAATGACATTCAGCTTGGTAGCAAAGAGTCTGTGTCAGATACTGCGAAGGTTTTGGGAAGTATGTTTGATGGGATCGAATATCGTGGATCAAGTCAAGATGTCGTAGAATCTTTGGCGGAACATGCAGGAGTTCCCGTCTGGAACGGCTTGACCGATGACTGGCATCCTACACAAATGATTGCCGACTTTTTGACGATTCAGGAGAATTTTGGATATCTTGAGGGAATCAATCTCGTGTACTGTGGAGATGGCAGAAACAATGTAGCCAATTCCTTGCTAGTCACAGGAGCGATCTTAGGGACTAATGTTCGGATCGTTTCACCAAAGGAATTACAGCCTGAAGAAAAAGTTGTTGCCTTTGCTCAAAAATTTGCAGCTGATTCTGGAGCAAAGCTTGTAGTGACAGACAGTGTGGAGGAGGGCGTCAGCAATGCGGATGTCTTGTATACCGATGTTTGGGTATCGATGGGTGAAGAAGAAAAATTTGCAGAGCGGATCGAATTGCTTCTACCGTACCAAGTCAATCAGAAAATGATTGAGCTAGCACAAAATGAAGATGTGATCTTTATGCACTGCTTGCCAGCATTTCATGACACGAACACCAAATATGCCAAAGACATTCTTGAAAAATTCGGTTTGCAAGAAATGGAAGTCACCGATGAAGTATTCAACGGCAAATATGCACAGCAGTTCGAACAAGCTGAAAATCGTCTGCATTCCATCAAGGCGATCATGGCAGCGACGTCCGGGAATTTATTCATTACCAAAGTTTAATGAACTTTAGACTAGCTTATTAAGAAATGATTTGCTATAATCTGATTTAGTTATATATGGATTTGACGATCAAGAAGAGTAGCTTTTTGTTTTTTTATAGCGAGTTCGGGCAGGTGGAAGCCGGATGAAAAAGAAAAGTGAAGCGCACTTGTGAAAATTTGCTTAGCAAACGGTCTCTGCCGTTATCAGATAAAAGTGGGTTCAAAAGAATTGGACAACCAGAGTGGTACCGCGGGAAATCTCGTCTCTAGTGTTAGCTAACACTGGAGTTTTTTTGTGCTCTTGATAGCAAATCGGACTATTTTTTAGGAGGAGAATGAATGAAAAACAAAGACATCGTTGCAAAAGAAATATTCGCCGTTGTAAATGAAGAACTGACTTTAGAACAAGTAACCAAGCTATTGGAAAATCCTAAATCAACAGAGCATGGAGATGTAGCTTTCCCAGCTTTTTCTTTAGCTAAGATCTATCGGAAAGCGCCGCAGCAAATTGCTGCTGATCTAGCAGAAAAAATCGATGGTGGCTCTTTTGAAAAAATCGAAGTTGTTGGCCCGTATTTGAATTTCTTTATGAATAAAGCCGTTGTTAGTGAAAATGTTTTGGCAACCGTTGTTAAAGAAAAAAATCATTATGGTGACAGCACGGTAGGGAATCATGCGAATGTTCCAATCGACATGTCCTCACCAAATATCGCAAAACCAATCTCTATGGGGCATCTACGTTCAACAGTTATCGGAAATTCGATTGGCTTCATTTTGGAAAAAATTGGTTACCATCCGATTCGGATCAATCACTTGGGGGACTGGGGCACACAATTTGGTAAGTTGATCGTTGCCTATAAAAAATGGGGTTCAGAAGAAGCCGTTAGAAATGAACCAATTCAAGAGCTACTGCGTATTTATGTGCAATTCCATGAAGAGGCTGAAAATGATTCTGCACTGGAAGATGAAGCGCGTGCCTGGTTCAAAAAACTAGAAGATGGCGATGAAGAAGCCCTAGAATTATGGCAATGGTTCCGTGATGAATCATTGAAAGAATTCAACAAAATCTATGGTATGTTGGAAGTTTCCTTCGACTCATTGAATGGAGAAGCCTTCTATAATGACAAAATGGATGAAGTTATCGATCTATTGGAAGAAAAAGGCTTACTCAAAGAAGATCGTGGCGCATCGATTGTAGATTTGTCAAAATATGACCTAAACCCAGCCTTGATCCGCAAATCTGATGGGGCAACCTTATACATTACTCGTGATATGGCGGCAGCTATCTATCGTAAGAGAACCTACGATTTTGCAAAATCATTGTATGTAGTTGGGAATGAGCAAAGCTATCACTTTAAGCAATTGAAAGCGACCTTGAAAGAAATGGACTATGACTGGTCGGACGATATGTATCATATTCCTTTTGGTTTGATCACTCAAGGTGGGAAAAAACTTTCCACTCGTAAAGGAAAAATCGTGTTACTAGAAGAAGTACTAAATCAAGCGATTCAGTCTGCCAAAGAACAGATCGCTGAAAAAAATCCTGAGTTACAGAATAAAGAAGAAGTGGCCAAACAGGTCGGTGTCGGAGCCGTTATTTTCCATGATCTGAAAAATGATCGTTTGAATACCTTTGATTTCACTTTGGAAGAAGTAGTTCGTTTTGAAGGAGAGACCGGACCATATGTCCAATATGCCCATGCTCGGGCCGTTAGTTTGCTAGAGAAAGCTGAATTTGTTCCAAGTGCCGATCAGAAATACGCACTAACCGATGAAAGCAGCTGGGAAGTAGTCAAACTGATTCAGTCTTATCCGGAGATCGTTCAGCAAGCAGCCGACCAATACGAACCTTCGATCATCGCAAAACATGCGATCAAGCTGGCCCAAGGTTTTAATAAATTTTATGCTCACACTAAGATTTTAGAAGACAATGAGCAAAAAGAAGCTCGTTTAGCTTTGGTTTATGCAGTCACAGTTCTTTTAAAAGAAGACTTGCGTTTGCTAGGCTTACATGCGCCAGATAAAATGTAAGAAAGAATAGATTCATAAAAAAGAAACCGTCAGACGAAACGGTTTCTTTTTTTTTTTGCCTCCAAAGGCTTGCCAGACACTTAATTTATGAATGTATAAAAGAAAAGTGCTTGTTTCCTCGTAATGGTTTGTTTAAAGATACAGTGTATCCTTTTACGGCAATTGCTTATACCAATATAGAAATTGTCTCTATTCCTGTCAAAGTTTTCGAAGAGATCATTAGTCGAACGCCTAAACAATTGATGAAGTGGATTGAAATTCAATCAGATATCATGGAAATGAATATCATAAAAATCCAAAAAGGTTCGGTAAATAATGCCAATCAGCGAGTAATTACGACGTTGGCGATATTACACAAAGGTTTAGGGGAATATCAGGAATTGAAAGGGATATCTACGATTAGCTATCCTCTTACAATCAATGATCTCTCGAAAGCAAGTGGGACTACAAGAGAAACAACGAGCAGTATTCTCAAAAGATTGATCAAACAAAAAAAGATTTCTTATCTGCACAAGCACTTAACATTTTTAGACACTGATTTTTTCAATAGTGTCCTAAATGATTAATTCTCCATTTACGAAGAAGGGAAAAGTAAAATGGCGAAGAAAGAAAAGAAAAAAAGAAAAGAGCTCTCCTCATTTAGTATTTTGTTTATTATTTTGATTGTTTTGGGAATCGTTACTAAGTTTTTGGATGGTCAAGCATTTACTCCCCAAGAGATTGACGGAGAGATGATCAGTCATGTCACTGGGGCCAGTCTAGCTGATATTGTAATGTCTCCCTTCAATGGTTTCCGTGAAGCAATTGAGATTAGTTTCTTTATCCTGATTCTGGGCGGTTTTTTGAATATTGTTACACAAACAGGCGCTTTAGAATCAGGAATTCAACATTTAGTAAGAAAGTTAAAAGGGAATGAATTAGTAATCATACCGATTATGATGATTTTGTTTTCGATCGGTGGATCTACTTATGGTATGGCTGAAGAAACGATTCCTTTTTACAGTTTATTGACAGCAACACTGGTGGCTGCCGGATTTGACACACTGGTAGCAGTTGGGACCGTCTTATTGGGTTCTGGTGCTGGGGTGATCGGTTCAACAGTCAATCCATTTTCGACAGGGGTGGCCATGGATGCTTTGCGCAGTGTGGGTATTCAACCCAATACCGCTACAATCCTATTGATAGGTTTTATCATTTGGTTCCTAAGTACAGCGTATTCGATTTTTGTTGTTATGCGGTATGCAAAAAAAGTCAAAGCAGACAAAGGTTCAACGATTTTGTCCCTGCAGGAACAGGAAGATATGGAAAAACATTTTTCTTCTGACAGCTCAAAAACACTAGAATTCACACAAAAGCATAAATTTATTTTGATCTTGTTTGCTTTCTGTTTTGTGATCATGATCACATCGTTGATTCCATGGGGCGAGTTTGGCATTCACGTGTTTGATGGTTGGACTTCCTTCTTGACGGGGAACAACTTTGGAGACTGGTATTTTGGTGATTTGGCGATGTGGTTCTTTATGGTTGGAGTGATCGTAGGGATCGTGAATCGCTTTGCTGAAAATCAAATCGTTGATGCCTTTATTGAAGGTTGTAAAGACATGCTTTCCGTAGTCTTGATTATTGTCGTTGCTCGCGGTGTATCAGTCTTGATGAATGTCACTCATTTAGACCTATTTATTTTGGATAAATCAGCAAACGTTTTACAGGGCTTGTCACCTGTCTTGTTTGTGATCGGTGCGTATCTTCTTTATTTAGGGTTATCCTTCCTTATTCCATCGACTTCAGGTCTTGCCTATGTATCGATTCCGGTCATGGGAGCTTTGGCAAGTGAAGTTGGTCTTAGTCCGGATGTGATGGTCATGATTTTTGCCTCAGGTTGTGGATTAATCAACTTGATCACGCCAACTTCAGGTGTCGTGATGGGCGGTTTGGCAATCTCCAAAGTGAATTACTCAACGTGGACAAAATTCATGTCCAAACCAATCATAGTATTAGCCGGGTTGAATTTAGTGATCTTGATTGTTTCAATGCTGGTATTCAGTTAAAAAGTATGTCCTATTAGAAAACTCCTTATGTTAAATAAATGAAAAAGTCATTCACATCAAAGCAGTGAATGACTTTTTTATGCCAGGATCAAAAGATCTTAAGAATTAAGGAACAGAGGAACGAGTCAAACCATCGACGCGCAAGAAGTATGCCGTCCATTATCCTGCGTGTTTTTTGAAGTAATCTTCAATTTTTTCTGCATCATCTTCTGTTCGACAAATAATGATGACTGTATCAAAACCAGCTAAGGAACAAACTCTCCCAGTCATAGGAACCTCATCCAATGTGGCAGACAACAGCTGCGCATTATCGGAGATTGTATTGACGATGATCATGAACTGCACACGATCAACTTTTGTAACAACATCTTGAATCATCTGAATCAAACGCTGGTTTTCAGTTTCTTCTTGTTGTGCCTGATTTTCTTGAAACAATTCAAATCGTGCCTGTCCAGTAACATCTGGAGATTTGACGATTTTTAAATCACGAATGTCTCTGGAGATCGTTGCCTGTGTAGCTGTGACACCCTGTTTCTCCAACAAATGAAGTAATTCTTCTTGGGTACGAATCGTATGGTTATTCACAAGTTCTTTGATTAATACATGACGGTCAGCTTTTCGCACACTTTTCAGCTCCTTTTTGCATATAAATTCATTTATTATCATAGCAAAAGATGTTTAAAATAGATAGCTTTAAGCTGAGAAAAAGAAAAAATAGCGTGTAATAGCAGTCTATCTCACAGGAAACTATCCGAAAAAGAGAAAGTTCGTTCCTGCAATAAATCAGATCACTGATATTAAACGCTCTTGTAAGATTATCAATATTCATCTAATGGAAGTGACATCATGATGTCTGAATCAAGATACTTGTTATTCACTATGGGAATTTCTTCAAAGCCAAACTTTTGGTAGAGTAGCAAAGCAGTTGGCAGTTTGTGGTCTGTGTACAAAATGATTTTGGTAGCTTGGTGTTTTTTCGCTGTTTGAATAGCAGTTTCCATTAATAAATTACCGATTTTTAATCCTTTGTATTTCTCGGTTACCGCTAATTTAGCTAATTCAAATGTCTGTTCGTCCACTCGGATCAATGAAACCGTTCCAACGAGCTCTTGTTTGTATTTTGCAAAAAAGATAAAGCCACCATTATCTAAAATAATTTCTTTTGGTGCATTTAAAATTTTGACGTCCTCTGGTTCGACTCTCACATATTTTTCTAACCATTCGTATCCTAGACGTTTGAAATCCGCTAAATATTTTTCTTCATAAGAGACAATTTCTATCTGATCCATTTCATCACCTTCTGTGTTTAAACTATTTATCAAAAGTATAACATATTGACAATCATTTAGTAGAAGCGTAAAAAGAAAGAATTTATGGGTTGCATATTTTTTCAGGCTGTTATATACTATCAAAGGTGTGTGAAGTAGTTTTTAGAACACGCTATAAATCCACATTCTAAGTATATTTTCTGTGGGGTGCTTAGACAATCTAAGTCCAGAGGAGAGCATTAAAACTTAGGAGAGGGAAAAATAAAAACCAAATTGGAGGAAACAAACATGGCAGTAATCAGCATGAAGCAATTGCTAGAAGCCGGCGTACACTTTGGTCACCAAACTCGTCGCTGGAACCCAAAAATGAAGAAATATATCTTCACAGAAAGAAACGGTATCTACATCATTGATTTACAAAAAACAGTGAAATTAGTAGATGCAGCATACGATTACATGAAAGAAGTCGCTGAAGATGGCGGTATCGCATTATTCGTAGGTACTAAAAAACAAGCACAAGAAGCAATCAAAGAAGAAGCTGTCCGCGCTGGTCAATTTTACGTGAACCATCGTTGGTTAGGTGGAACTTTGACTAACTGGGAAACAATCCAAAAACGTATTTCTCGCTTGAAAAAAATCAATGCGATGGAACAAGACGGTACGTTTGAAGTTCTTCCTAAGAAAGAAGTTTCTGGTTTGAACAAAGAACGCGAACGCTTGGAAAAATTCTTAGGTGGTATCGCTGATATGCCAAGAATCCCAGACGTAATGTACGTGGTTGACCCTCGTAAAGAACGTATTGCGATTCAAGAAGCGCATAAATTGAATATCCCAATCGTTGCTATGGTTGATACAAACTGTGACCCAGACGAAATCGACGTAGTAATCCCTTCAAATGACGATGCGATCCGCGCCGTTAAATTGATTACTTCTAAAATGGCAGATGCTTTCATCGAAGGCAACCAAGGTGAAGATCAAGTTGCTGAAGAAGATTTCGTAGCTGAAGAAGCTGGAACTTCAATTGAAGAAATCGTTGATGTTGTAGAAGGCGACAATGCATCAGCTGAATAATTTTTAAACGACGGAGCTGTTTCAAAGGCTAGGCGAAAAGCCTCACTCTCCTTTGAAACAGCTTTTTTTAAAAAACTAACATATAAATCAGGAGGAAATTCAAAAATGGCTCAAATCTCAGCTAAATTAGTAAAAGAATTACGCGACATGACCGGCGTAGGTATGATGGATGCTAAAAAAGCATTGGTAGAAGTAGAAGGCGACATCGAAAAAGCAGTCGACTTTTTACGTGAAAAAGGAATGGCAAAAGCGGCTAAGAAAAATGACCGTATCGCTGCTGAAGGTTTAGCTGCTGTTGCAGTAAGCGGAAATGCTGCTGCAATTGTAGAAGTTAACTCAGAAACTGATTTCGTTTCTAAAAATGAAAAATTCCAAACATTAGTAAAAGACATTGCTGAAGCAGTTGCTGCTAACAAGCCAGCTGACATGGATGCTGCAATGGAATTAGAAATCTCTACTGGCGTGATCAAAGATGCTTTGATCGAAGCAACGCAAGTTATTGGTGAAAAAATCAGCTTCCGTCGTTTTGAAGTAGTTGAAAAAGAAGACAACGCAGCATTTGGTGGCTACTTACACATGGGTGGACGTATCGCTGTATTGACTGTTTTAGATGGAACAACTGACGAAGAAGCTGCGAAAGATGTTGCTATGCACGTAGCTGCAATCAATCCTCGTTACGTAGATGAGTCTCAAATTCCTGAAGCAGAACTAGAACATGAAAAAACTGTCTTGACTGAACAAGCATTGAATGAAGGCAAACCTGCAAACATCGTAGAAAAAATGGTTGTTGGTCGCTTAAACAAATTCAAAGCTGAGATCTCATTGGTAGACCAACCATTTGTTAAAGATCCAGACGTAACAGTTGCAAAATATGTTGCTTCAAAAGGTGCAACAGTTAAATCATTCACTCGTTTTGAAGTCGGCGAAGGTATTGAAAAACGTGAAGATAACTTTGT
Organism: Enterococcus olivae; assembly: GCF_053760925.1. Taxonomy (NCBI): domain Bacteria; kingdom Bacillati; phylum Bacillota; class Bacilli; order Lactobacillales; family Enterococcaceae; genus Enterococcus; species Enterococcus olivae. The sequence goes on along the minus strand of NZ_JBSMVT010000001.1, from coordinate 282,114 downwards.
AGAAGAAGTTATGAGCCAAGTCAAAAAATAATTCTGTTCCTTGAACAGGTGGGAACGCATGTACATGCGCTCCCCTTTTTTTAAGTAAAAATTATTTAGCAAAGTTACGGTTCATAACTGTTATAACTTAGCGAATATGCTACAATAGGAATAGAGAATTTACGGAGGAATCGGCATGGACAAACCAAAATATCAACGCGTTGTTTTAAAATTAAGTGGGGAAGCATTAGCTGGTGAAGAAGGTTTTGGAATCAAACCGCCAACTATTCAAGAAATCGTCAAAGAATTGAAAGATATACATGACTTAGGTGTGGAGCTAGCTATCGTTGTCGGCGGAGGAAACATTTGGCGTGGACAAATCGGTGCCCAAATGGGTATGGAACGAGCGCAGGCTGACTATATGGGGATGCTTGCAACGGTTATGAATGCTCTAGCATTGCAAGATACTTTGGAAAATGCTGGTGTACCAACACGGGTTCAAACATCGATCGATATGAGACAGATCGCGGAACCATATATTCGTCGTCGTGCAGAACGTCATTTGGAAAAAGGGCGGGTAGTTATTTTTGCTGGCGGTACCGGAAACCCATACTTCTCAACTGATACGACTGCTGCGCTACGTGCGGCTGAGGTCAATGCAGATGTTATTTTAATGGCTAAAAACAACGTTGACGGTGTATATTCTGCAGATCCTAAAGTAGATCAAAGTGCAGTGAAATTTGAAGAACTGACACACTTAGATGTGATCTCTAAAGGATTACAAGTGATGGATTCTACCGCAAGTTCTTTAAGCATGGACAATGATATTCCATTGGTGGTATTCAATTTGAACGAACCAGGAAACATTCAACGTGCAATTTTAGGAGAAAATATTGGAACAACTGTAAGGGGGAAATAACATGGCAGATCAAGTCTTAACAGAAGCACAAGAAAAAATGGAAAAAGCAGCTGAAAGTTTACAGCGTGAATTAGGTCAAATCCGTGCAGGACGCGCGAATGCAAGTCTTTTAGATCGTATTTCAGTTGTGTATTACGGGGTACCAACACCTTTGAACCAAATGGCTTCGATCACTATTCCTGAAGCGCGTGTTTTGATGGTTACACCATTTGACAAAACAATGCTGAAAGAAGTTGAAAAATCACTTTTAGCTTCTGATCTAGGAATCACACCAACTAATGATGGATCAGTAATTCGTTTAGTTTTACCTCAATTAACAGAAGAGCGTCGTAAAGAACTAGCAAAAGACGTGAAAAAATCAGCTGAAAATGCAAAAATCGCTGTGCGTAATGCACGTCGTGATGCAATGGATGCTTACAAGAAACAAGAAAAAGCTAGCGAGATCACAGAAGATGACTTGAAAGATTCTGAAAAAGAAATTCAAGCAGCAACAGATGCCAGCATTAAAAAACTGGACGAAATCGCAGCTGAAAAAGAAAAAGAACTTTTAGAAGTATAATTTGATATTGATCAGGGAGCTGTTGGTCCAAATCAACAGCTCCTGTTTTTATGTTCCGAAGGGCGTAAAAATCTTTTGAATCTATTAATAAATTATTGAATATCGGTTTTTTTATAGGCAAGATTTCTGATTATTGTTATAATATAAAGGATAAATTTTTTAAATCGGGATGATAAGGGGAGAACAATATGTTACGTTTTTTTCCACAAAAGAACAAGTACATCCAAGAAGAAGGGGAATTTGAGTTTTCACAAGAAGGGCCAGTTCCCAAACATATCGCGGTCATTATGGATGGAAACGGACGTTGGGCACAAAACAGACGTTTACCTCGGGTTGCCGGTCATAAAGAAGGCATGGAAACAGTAAAAAAAATTACTAAACATGCATCAAAGCTAGGTGTGAAGGTGCTGACATTGTATGCATTTTCTACGGAAAATTGGAAACGTCCCACAGAGGAAGTCGATTTTCTGATGCAGCTGCCAGTCGATTTTTTTGATGCCTTTGTACCTGAATTGGTCAAAGAAAACGTGCGGATTCATGTGATGGGCTACAAGGAATTTTTGCCTGCGCATACGCAAGATGCGGTTGCACGTGCGATCGAGCAGACAAAAGACAATACGGGTATGGTATTGAATTTTGCCTTAAATTATGGCAGTCGTGCTGAGATCGTGTCAGCTGTTAAAGAAGTGTATCAAGAGGTTTTAGAAACAGGTGGCGACGGTGACATGATTGATGAAGCGATGATCTCTAAGCATTTAATGACGGGTTTTTTACCAGAAGAATTGCGAGATCCCGAGTTGTTGATTCGTACCAGCGGTGAAGAACGGATCAGTAATTTTTTATTGTGGCAGATTGCCTACAGTGAACTTTTCTTTACCGATGCACTTTGGCCGGATTTCAATGAAGAGTTACTGGAGATATCTATTGCCAGCTTTCAAAACAGAGACCGTCGTTTTGGCGGCTTGAAAAACAAGGAGGAAAACAAATGAGACAACGTGTAATCACAGCAGTGGTTGCTTTAGCGCTCTTTTTGCCAGTCATCTATTTTGACTTTGGTGGAGTATCTGTTGCGCTATTAGGAGCGGCAATGGCTGTGGTAGGAGTCTATGAATTATTTCGTATGAAGGGATTGGCAATGCTGAGCTTTGAAGGCGTCCTTTCCGCGCTAGGAGCCGTTTTACTGGTTTTGCCCGAAGGTTGGTTTCTTTTTTTACCTGAAGGAACAGACAGATTTATGCTCTTTTATTTAGTAGTTATGCTATTGTTGGGAATCTCAGTGATCTCAAAAAATACGTATACGATCGACGAAGCGGCTTTTCCAGTGATCGTCAGCTTGTACGTGGGTGTCGGCTTCCAGAATTTTGTCAGCGCTCGAGTGGAAAGCCTGATTATTTTATGTTTTGGACTCTTCGTCGTCTGGGCGACAGATATTGGAGCCTATATGTTTGGAAGACACTACGGACAAAGAAAACTTTGGCCAGATATCTCTCCCAACAAAACGATCGAAGGCGCTGCAGGAGGAATCCTGAGTGCAGTAGTGGTAGCGTTCTTCTATCTTTTAGTCTTTCCAGGAAATGACTATTTCGGTCATGGAACATTCGTAATGCTACTATTGACGATCATCTTTTCGGTCGTTGGGCAGTTTGGAGATTTGGTAGAATCAGCGATCAAACGTCACTATGGTGTCAAAGATTCGGGAAATATCTTACCTGGACATGGAGGAATCTTAGACCGATTTGACAGTTTACTCTTTGTTTTTCCAATCATGCATTTGTTAGGTGTCTTTTAAGAAAAAGTTATTTCAGTAGCGTGCTATTGAAATAACTTTTTTTCGTGAATCTGATTTGTTGATTTTTTAAATAAAAATAACAGAAAAAGTAGCAAGAAGTGGTGTGGATAGACGTACTTTAAGTTAAGTTCTTGTTACAAAGTGGGGGATTAATTGTGAATCCTTCCAGATATGATAAAATAATGGAGTATTTGTCTTGCTTTAGAGCAAGGAATTAGGAAAGAGAGGAATCAACAGATGCAGACTGTTTTAGTATTTTTGATTGTCTTCTCGGTGGTTGTCGTTATTCATGAGTTTGGACATTTTTATTTTGCCAAGCGTGCCGGCATCCTAGTCCGAGAATTTGCAATTGGAATGGGTCCCAAAATATACAATCATCAAGGAAAAGATGGAACGACCTACACAATTCGTGCGCTGCCGATGGGCGGTTATGTACGGATGGCTGGTTATGAAGAAGAAGACGAGATCCAGGCAGGAATGCAGATTGGCTTGTTGGTAGATGAATCAGGGAAAGTCGTTAAAATCAATACAAGTAAAAAAGTTCAGCTAGCCAACGCTATCCCATTGGAAGTCTCCAAGTATGATCTAGTAGATGAGCTGACAATCAGTGGTTTTATCAATGGAGATGAAAGTGAAGTCGTCACCTATCCGGTTGATCATGATGCGTTTATCATTGAAGAAGATGGTACAGAAGTCCGGATTGCTCCAAGAGATGTTCAGTTTCAGTCAGCTAAACTATGGCAAAGGATGTTGACCAACTTTGCAGGACCGATGAATAATTTTATTTTGACGATTCTTTTGTTTATGGTCATTGTCTTTTTACGAGGTGGTGTCGTTGATAACAATTCAACGGTCATCGGCGAAGTGATGGAGGATGGTGTTGCTGTCTCAGCCGGATTAGAAACAGGAGATAAGATCCTGACGATCAATCAAGTAGAGGTAGACAACTGGCCCGAAATCAGACAGACTATCCAGGAGAACCCTGACACAGAGCTACAGGTTGAGATCAGTCGTGACGATCAACAGCAGACGATCGCAGTCACACCTAGTGTCGTGGAAATTGAAGGAGAAGAAGTAGGACAGCTCGGAATCATGCCACCGATGAAGAATGGTTTTTTTGATGTCATCAAGGGTGGTTTCACTGAAAGTATCAACTTATTGATGGGAACGCTCAATGCGTTGCGTTCTCTTGTGACAGATTTTAGTCTTAATCAGCTGGGTGGTCCAGTAGCTATTTTCCAAATGTCATCAGAGGCTGCGAGACAAGGACCAATGACCGTCTTATTACTGACAGCAATGATTTCAATGAGTATCGGGATTTTTAACTTAATACCAATTCCAGGACTGGATGGGGGTAAGTTGCTTTTGAATATTGTTGAAGGTATTCGGGGAAAGCCTCTAAGTCAGGAAAAAGAAGGAATCATCACATTGGTGGGGTTTGGTTTGTTGATGTTGTTGATGATACTTGTTACTTGGAACGATATTCAACGATTTTTCTTTTAAATAAGAAAAAGCTGTTGAAGAGGGTAGAGTAAAGGAGAAAAAAATGAAACAGTCGAAACTGCTGATTCCTACATTACGTGAAATACCAGCCGAAGCAGAAGCGATCAGTCATCAGCTTTTGATACGTGCCGGATTTATTCGCCAAGCTGCCAATGGAATCTATATCTATTTGCCTTTGGCTCATCGAGTGATTGAAAAAATGAAGGGAATTATTCGGGAAGAATTTAAAAAAATCAATGCGGCCGAATTAAGTATGCCGACATTAATACCAAAAGAATTGCTAGAAGCATCAGGACGATATGAGCGATGTGGGGACTCTCTCTATCGACTGCAGGACCGCAATCAAAAAGAATATTTATTGAGCTCGTCTCACGAGGAGCTGTTTACAGAACTGATTCGTAGTGAGATATCCTCTTATAAGCGGTTACCTTTGAATCTTTATCAAATTCAAAGAAAGTATCAAGATGAGAAGAAAGCACGTTTCGGTTTGCTTCGTAGTCGGGAATCGATCAGTTGTGACAGCTATTCTTTTCATGCAACAGAGGAAAGTTTGGATCTGCAGTACCGTCAGTATGAACAAACATATCGAGAGATTTTTAAACGCTGTGAACTAGACTGCAAAAGTGTTCTAGGTAGCAGTAGAGCCATCGGAAGCACAGACTCCAAAGAATTTATTGCGATGTCTGAAATTGGTGAGCATACAATCTGTGTGTCGAATGAAAGTGATTATGCTGCAAACCGAGACATGGCTACAAGTTTGTATACTTCAAAAAAATCACATGCTAGTTATTTAGAATTGGAAAAAGTGGCGACACCCAATCAGCGGACAATCCAAGAGGTTGCTCATTTTCTAGATGTTCTTCCTCAGAGAATCATCAAGTCACTTTTTTATATGGCGGATGAACAACCAATTTTAGTATTGCTAAGAGGGGATCATGAAGTCAATTTAGTCAAAGTACGAAGCCTCTTGCAGACCGTGGTACTGCGTGAAGGAACAGAAGAGGAAGCGCAAATCTTTTTTGGTGCATCATTTGGTTCGATTGGTCCAGTCGGAATTAGTGATAAGATCAAAGTATATGCGGATCTCTATGTTCAGGATCTAGTCAATGTTGTCAGCGGAGCGAACGAGACAGATTTTCATTGGATCAATGTCAATCCGAATCGTGATTTCAAGCCCGAATTGTATGCTGATTTTCGCTTGGTTCAAGAAGGAGATCTATCTCCTGATGGAAAAGGAGAGATAGTCTTTAAAAAAGGAATCGAGATTGGCCATATCTTAAAGCTGGGCAGTTATTACAGTGAAAAACTGGGAGCAACAGTTTCCGATGAGAACGACCAACAATTCCCTGTTTTGATGGGAAGCTATGAAATCAGTATTAGCCGACTATTGGCAGCAATCGTAGAACAGCACAGTGACGATTCTGGAATTTCTTGGCCGAAGGAGATTGCACCCTTTGATCTGCATTTACTACAGATGGATATGCAAGATGAGTATCAAAGCCAATTGACGGAAGAAATTCGACAGACGATGACTAAATCTGGTTACGAAGTTCTAGTGGATGATCGAAAGGAACGTGCTGGAATAAAATTTGTAGAAGCGGATCTGATCGGCTGTCCTATTCGGATCACCGTTGGAAAAAAAGCAGTTGAGGGAATTGTTGAAATAAAAATCAAGAAAACGGATGCGATGCTGGAAGTTCGTAAAGAAGAACTTGTATCAACACTACACATCCTGTTACACGAAGAATAAATCGAGGTCTGGGGCAGTCAAAAATATTGAGTGTCCTGGACTTCTTTAATGAAAACCCAAGAAAAAAAGAGTATACTAGAAGATACGAAATAAAAGGGAGGGGCAGACTTGTCACAAGAAAGAGAAAAGTTTGAAATTTTGCTGGATCAGATGAATTTAGATGCAGAGCTTCAAAAACATCCACTGATTCAAACTGGAAAAATGACTGAAGTCGTCGTCCATAGACAGTCAAAATGTTGGACATTTACTTTAGGCTTTGAAAAAATCCTACCCGTAATGCTTTATCAAGCCTTTTATCAACATTTGGTACTAGCTTTCAAAGATATTGCTGAGGTCCAACTCAAGATCGTTGCAGAAGATACTTCATTTGATGAAAAAATGCTTCAGGAATACTGGATGTTAGCAATTGGCAATCAGAACTGTGATACACCTTTGGTAAAGCAAGTGTTGAAGGAGCAATTTCCGAAACTACAGGAAAAAAAATACATCTTGCCAGTTACCAATGAGGCAGTTGTTTCGATTCTACAACAGCAGTACTTACCTTTGATTGAGAAAAATTATCAGGCCTTTGGTTTTTCTCGTATCCGTATCCAACCAATGCTAGACAAACAGCGAGCGGAAGAAGATTTGAAGAGCCTGGCACAGCATCAACAGGAACAACAGGAAGCCTTCATGCAGCAAGCTGCTGAAAGTATCGCTTCCAATGGACAACGTAGAAAAGAGAAGAAACAAGCAGCGCCTGCGTTGGATGGTCCGATCATGCTGGGACGAAACATTCCGTCAGATGAGCTGATCACACCGATGGGGAATATTCTAGAAGAAGAACGCAGAGTCACTGTTCAGGGATATATTTTTGATAAAGAAGTTAGAGAGTTGCGTTCGAAACGTAAGCTACTGATTTTAAAGATTACTGATTATACCTCTTCTTTTATTGTCAAGAAATTTTCATCCAACGAAAAAGACGAGCAGATTTTCGATGCAATCTCTAAAGGCAGTTGGATGAAAGCTCGCGGAAGTATTCAAGAAGATACCTTCATGCGTGATTTAGTGATGAATGCTCAGGATTTGATCGAAGTGAAGCATGATTCTCGAAAAGATTATGCTGCGGAGAATGAGAAGCGAGTTGAGCTACATTTACACTCGAATATGAGCACGATGGATGCCACCAATAATGTGGCTGATTTGGTGGCTCAAGCCGGAAAATGGGGACATAAAGCCATCGCAATCACCGATCATGGCGGAGCGCAAGCTTTCCCTGATGCCCATCAGGCCGGACAAAAAGCGGGTGTCAAAATTATTTACGGTGTGGAAGCCAATGTTGTTGATGACGGAGTAGAGGTGGCTTATAATGCACAACCCGTTCCGTTGACTGATGCGACTTATGTCGTTTTTGACGTGGAGACTACAGGATTGTCGGCTGTTTATGATACGATCATTGAATTGGCAGCAGTAAAGATGCACAAGGGAAATGTCGAAGCATCATTTGATGAGTTCATCGATCCGGGCCATCCATTATCTAGCACAACCGTCAATTTAACAGGGATCACAGACGAGATGGTTCGTGGATCCAAATCAGAAGAAGAAGTGCTACGTTTGTTCCGTGAATTTTCAGAAGGTGCGATCTTAGTAGCCCACAATGCTTCCTTTGATATGGGCTTCTTAAATATGAGTTACAAAAAATACGGGATTCCAGAAGCTGACAATCCTGTAATTGATACTTTGGAATTGGCGCGATATCTATATCCGCAGTATAAACGATTTGGTTTAGGGGTTCTTTCTAAAAAATTCGGTGTTTCTTTGGAACAACATCACCGGGCGATCTTTGATGCGGAGGCAACCGGTCACTTGGCTTGGATATTTGTCAAAGAAGCAATCGAAAAACATGAAATGTATCTGCACGAAGACTTGAACCGACATGTAGGTGGAGCGAATTCGATCAAAGCCGCACGACCGTTTCATGCAACGATTCTCGTAAAGACCCAGACAGGTTTGAAGAATCTCTTCAAACTGATCTCAATGTCCAATATCACCTATTTTCATGACAAGGCACCACGGATTCCCCGTTCAGAATTAGCAAAATTACGTGAGGGGTTACTGGTTGGAACGGCTTGTGACAAAGGGGAAGTTTTTGTAGCCATGATGCAAAAAGGGTACGAAGCGGCCAAAGAGCGAGCTGAATTTTATGACTACATCGAAGTCATGCCTAAACCGGTTTATGCGCCATTACTAGAACAAGAGCTAGTGAAAAGCGAGCGGGATCTAGAAGAGATCATTCGAAAGCTAGTCCAAATGGGCGAAGAGCTCGGCAAACCAGTTGTAGCCACCGGAAATGTCCATTATCTGAATGAAGAAGACGCGATCTATCGGAAAATCTTAGTCAATTCAATGGGGGGAGCCAATCCGTTGAACCGTCACACCTTGCCGAAGGTTCACTTTAGAACGACCGATGAAATGTTGACAGAGTTCCAATTTTTAGGTAGTGACGAAGCAAAACAAATTGTTGTTACTAATCCTAACGAGCTTGCAGAGTCTTGTGAGACGGTTATTCCCGTCAAAGATGATTTGTACACACCTAAAATTCCTGGATCGGAACAAGAGATCACGGATTTAAGTTACGATCGGGCCAAAGAACTTTATGGCGATCCATTGCCGGATATCGTTGAAAAACGATTGAAAAAAGAATTGAATTCGATCATCGGAAATGGTTTTTCAGTGATCTATCTAATTTCTCAAAAACTGGTTCACAAAAGTAACGAGGACGGTTATCTAGTAGGTTCTCGGGGATCAGTCGGCTCAAGTTTTGTTGCTACGATGACAGGGATCACGGAAGTCAATCCATTGGCTCCGCATTATCATTGCCCTGAATGTAAATATTCCGAGTTTTATGAAGATGGTTCCTATGGTTCAGGCTTTGATATGCCTGAGAAAGCTTGTCCGAAATGTGGCACCCGCCTGAAAAAAGATGGCCATGATATTCCCTTTGAGACCTTCCTAGGTTTCCATGGAGACAAGGTACCCGATATTGATTTGAACTTCTCCGGAGAATATCAGCCGGAAGCCCATAATTATACGAAAGTTCTGTTCGGGGAGGATTATGTTTTCCGTGCAGGGACGATCGGTACCGTAGCCGACAAAACTGCTTTTGGTTTTGTAAAAGGCTATGAGCGTGATAACAATTTACATTTCCGCAGCGCTGAGATCGATCGTTTGGCGAAAGGAGCAACTGGAGTCAAACGAACGACTGGTCAGCATCCGGGGGGGATCATTGTTATTCCTGATTATATGGATGTCTATGATTTCACGCCAATCCAATTTCCCGCCGATGATTTGGATGCGGAATGGCGGACGACCCACTTTGATTTCCATTCGATCCATGACAATATCTTAAAACTAGATATTCTGGGACATGATGATCCGACAGTGATTCGGATGCTGCAGGATCTTTCGGGGATCGATCCTAAAACGATTCCGACAGATGATCCAGAAGTGATGAGGATTTTTGAAGGAACCGATGTGCTCGAAGTTACACCGGAACAGATTTATTCTAAAACCGGAACGTTGGGTATCCCGGAATTTGGGACTCGTTTTGTTCGAGGAATGCTGGATCAGACTCATCCATCAACCTTTGCGGAACTGCTACAGATCTCTGGTTTGTCACATGGGACAGACGTTTGGTTAGGGAATGCGGAAGAACTGATTCGACAAGGCACTGCCGATTTGGCTCATGTAATTGGTTGTCGTGATGATATCATGGTGTACCTGATGCATGCTGGACTGGACGATGGCTTAGCCTTTAAGATCATGGAAAGTGTTCGTAAAGGGAAGGGGATTCCTGATGATTGGCAGGAAGAAATGAAAAAACAAGATGTTCCTAACTGGTATATCGATTCTTGCTTGAAGATCAAATACATGTTCCCGAAAGCCCATGCTGCGGCCTACGTGCTAATGGCCTTACGTGTTGCCTATTTCAAAGTTTATTTCCCAATTCTGTATTACTGTGCCTATTTCTCTGTTCGTGCCGATGATTTTGATTTAGTTGCGATGGCTAAAGGAAAAGAAGCTGTCAAAGAACGTATGAAAGAAATCACAGACAAGGGAATGGATGCTTCGACCAAAGAGAAAAATCTGCTGACGGTTTTGGAGCTTTGCAATGAGATGATTGAGCGAGGCTTTGAATTCGGCATGATCGATTTGTATAAATCGGATGCAGAAAACTTCGTGATTGATGGCAATAAGCTGATTGCCCCATTCCGAGCCGTTCCAAGTTTAGGTTTGAACGTGGCGAAGCAAATCGTTGAGGCCCGTAAGGATGGTCCTTTCTTATCAAAAGAGGACTTGGCGAATCGTGGGAAAGTCTCTAAAACACTGATCGAGTATATGACCGATAATGGTGTATTAAAAGATTTACCGGACGAGAATCAGTTGTCCTTGTTTGATATGTTGTAATCAATTAAAAAATGCGACAGGCTGTTTTTTGGGCAGCTTGTCGTATTTTTTTCAGGATTAGATTGATTGGATTTCAGTAATATCAATGATTCCGTCAAATTTAGATCGTAGTTTTTCAGACAGATGATGGGTGGTCATGAGGATCGTCGTATTGGGCAGATCCAATAAGTTTCTTTCAATCTCTTGAGCCATCTCTTGGTCCAAACTCGAAGTCCCTTCATCGATACATAGCATTTCTTTTTGAGAGAGAAGAGTTCGTGCAAGCGCTAGACGTTGTCGTTGGCCACCCGACAAATTCTTGCCATTTTCTTGAATGGTTTCATCAATGTTTTGAATAAAATCTAGTTGAAAGTCCTGTAGAAGAGACTCGGTATAAGAGTAGCAGTTCCAAAGGGTTAAATTGTTTTTGACCGTAGTATTGAATAGATGGACAGTCTGGTCAACATATTGGATTCTTTCCGTTAATTGCTCTTTTGAAAACTGACGAAGCTCTTGATCGTCAATATAGATATTTCCTGTATAATCAGTGATTTGTCCATTCAAAATTTTTAACAGTGTACTCTTGCCTGAGCCGCTTTTACCTGTCAAAGCATATTTGTTATCTTTTTTGATCACCAATGACAAATGATTGAAAATTTTCTTTCCATTGACTTGGTAAGAAACATCTTCAAAACGAATTGAATTATTGAATTCGAGTGAAGGTAAGGGAGTAGTTTCATCATTCGATGGATAAAATGCAGCAAACAGATCTTTGGTAGATTGTAGTTGGAGAGACTGTGTACTGATTTGTGAGAAACCGTTAAAGATTGCACCTGCCAAGTTTCCAGTAGAAGCAATAGCTCCAAATTCTACGACAGCAAAAATCGCTAAAATACTCGTCAGTGCATTAACAAGTAGCTGACCGAAAATATTGACAAGTGTAATCAAGCTAGTTGTTTTTGCTGTTGTTTTAGCAAAGTGGATTTTCCTCGCTGCTAAATCTTTTTGTGTATTTTTGAGTAATTCTTTCAATTTTTTTGATTGATTCAAATAATAGAAAACATTGTAGCCTTCTAAATAATCTTTGGTTTGTTCGGTGTAGCGTGCATTTTCTTCAGATAGAAGATTGGTTGCAACTTGCATTTTTTGTCGAAATAGTTTGGGAACTTGAGAAAGAACGATCAGTAGCACTCCAACAAGTAGAACCAAAGAGAAATCATAGATAGCCAAGGCAATCGCTGAAAAAAAGATGTTTGCCCCATTGCTTAGAATACTAAACAAATTGGCAAAGCCTAATTTTTCGATTGTCTGAATATCATTATTTAGCTTAGAGAGATAATGTCCGGTACTTTTAGCATGAAAATGCTGATAATCGAGCAATGTCAGTTGATTGATGAAATCATCACGCATTTGATTGCTTATTTTTTGAATCAATTTTTCCTGATAAATCTGCTGATAATTGTTGGATAGGATCATCGCTATCCATAAACAGACCTCTAATACAAGAAATCCTAAAAATGTTTGTAAGTCTTTTGCAATGATTGCATTCGTAGAAAAAGTGAGTAAAATTGCTGTGGAGACATGCAACAGAACGGTTACTATGATCCAAAGACTGTTAAAAGATACTTGGCGTAAATTTTTTTGTAAATAGTTTTTCATGAAAATTCCTCCTTGATTCCAAGTATGGCATAGGATAGGATGAAATTATAAATATCTCGATATCGGGAACTTGGAGGAAGAATTTATGTACGGTAAAGTTTTTAAAAAGTTCCGAAAGGATAAGGGATTTACGATTCAGGAAGTTGCGGACGACTATGTTTCAAGGACAGCGATCTCACGCTTTGAAAGAGATGAAGCAGAGTTGTCCTTCTCGAAGGTCTTGCATATATTAGAACAAATCGGTGTCTCACTAGTCGAGTTCAATCTGTCATTAGAGATAGGCCCATCGAATGATCAAGGTCGAATTGCGCGTATGATGGTTGAGAAGAACTTGGCTGGATTGGAAGAAGAGATACAGAAACGAGTGGAAGTGCAGCAGCATTCTAGCAACAAGCAGCGACAACTTGTGTTGATCATGTTAAAGCATCAGTACAATGAATTGTCACAGACAGATAAATTTCCGTTAGACATAGTGCAAGTATCACTACTGACCGATTACTTGTTTGCTTGCGAAAATTGGGCTTACTTTGAATTGGTTCTTTTTGGGAATACGATTGCTTTGTACGAAACGAAAACAGTGCTACTTTTTTCAGAAGAGCTGATCAAAAGAACAGTCTACTTTCAACAGGAACGTACTTATTTTGAAACCTTTTTAAATATCCTGCAGAATGCCGCATTTTTTCTATTAGAAAAAAGAGCGTTTGATCAGGTAGAAAAAATGTTGACCTTTTTCGAAAGCTGTCAATTAGATGACACGTTTTTATTTGAAAAGTTATATTTTCTTTATCTTCAAGGTTTGTTTGAAGTCATGAGAGGAAATGCGGAGGGGGAGATGAAAATTCAGGAAGTCCTCTCTGTTTTAGAAATTCTGGATGCACCATTTGTCGAAGCCAATCTGCGGGAATATGCTCAAATGATGATAAAAAAGTAGGAGTCTCACAATGAGTCTCCTACTTTTTATTACCCAATCCTAGTCAATTTGGCAACAACTTCACAGCGGGCTGTTTGAGGAAACATATCCACTGACTGAAGGTATTCAACATGAAAAACATTGGTCAATTTTTTTAAATCCTTTGCTAGTGTAGAGACATTACAGGAAACGTAAACCAGTTTTTTTGGTGTATGCTTTAATAAAGCCTGCAACAGTTTATCATCCAAACCAGTTCTTGGAGGATCCACAACGATACTGTCAGGTGCAAAACCTTGATTCAGCCATTTAGGTAGGAGCTCCTCAGCAGTCCCAGTTTCGTAGTGGGTATTGCTATAACCCATCCGTTCGGCATTGCGTTTGGCATCATCGATTGCTTGTGGAATAATATCTATTCCGCGAACTTCTTTGGCTTTGTCAGCCACACTCAAACCAATTGTTCCTACACCACAATAAGCATCTACGACGGTCTCGTTTTCTGTAATATCCATTGCTTTGACAGCTTCTTGATACAAAATGCTGGTTTGCTTGGGATTCAATTGGAAAAAGGCTCTAGCTGACAGATCAAAGATCAAGCCGTTCAGATGTTCCTCGATGGCTTCTTTACCCCATAGATGTAGGGTATCATCGCCCATAATCAGCGATGTTTTTTTACTTTGCACGTTTTGCATGATCGATACGACTTGCGGTAAGCGCTGATTGATTTCACGGAGCAGGGCATTTTTTTGCGGTAGCTTTGGTGAATTCGTGATAAAAACCAACTGGACTTCACCTGTCTCGATACCGACACGAACCATCAATGTGCGAAGAATACCGGAATTTTTACGTTCATCATAAATAGGAATCTGATATTTATTGACTAGTTGCATGACCGTATTGATCACTTTTTGTGTCGTTTCTTCTTGGACCAAACAGTCGTCGATTGCCACTAAGCGATGAGAATCGGGTTCGTAAAGCCCAGCTTCAGCTCGTTTTTGTTTGGCATTATAGCGCAGTTGAAACTGGGCTTTGTTGCGATAATGCCAAGGATCGTCCATTCCGATCGTATCACGCAACTCATAATCCTGATAATTTTTTGGCTTGAATTTGGTTAATGCTTGAGACAATAAATCCTTTTTAAAATCCAGTTGCTTTTCATAAGTGAGATGCTGTAGCTGGCATCCTCCGCAACGATCGTAAAATTTACAAGGGGGTTGAATCCGATGTTTGCTTTTTTTATTGATCTTTATCAAAGCAGCTTCAGCGAAAGTTGGGGTCGCCTTGGTCACTTTTACTTGAACATCTTCTCCAGGCAGGGCTCTGGGAACAAAGACGATCAACCGTCGATAATAACCGATTCCTTCGCCATTGATACCCAACCGTTTGATTTTTAAATTTAATGTTTGTCCAGTGTTTACTCGTGTGGTTGACATAAGTACTCCTTTGCTTGCTTAATCTTTTCTATTTTAACACAACTTCAACCAACTTGCGTGAAAAGTATGTTAAAATAGAATGTACGTTCGTGAGGTGAGAAGATGATAAAAGTGACCAAAGTGGTAAAAAATAAAGGCAATTTTTATCAGGTAAGTTTTGATAATAGGGAGACAGTGCGCGTCTCAGAAGATTTACTGGTTCGTTTTCGTCTTTTAAAAGACTCTGAACTAGATCCAGAGACTTTGGTGGAAATTAAAAAAAGTGCTGGCTACGATATTGGTTTACAGTTGGCGATGAATTATATCAGTTACCAACTACGCACAGAACAAGAAATGTATCGCTATTTAAAGGATAAAGAAATTTCAATAGAGGATGCACGCCGAATCATTCAGCGATTGAAAGAACTGCAATTGGTGGATGATCTGAACTATGGTAGAAGTTATATTCGAACACAGCTACGTTTGAGCGATAAAGGTCCGCAGACATTGATGCAACAACTGCGTAAAAAAGGCTTGAAAGATCCGGTGATCCAAGAAGTGATCCAGTTGTATACGCCTGAAGATCAGTTGGAGATTGCGACAAGGACAGCCAAAAAAAGCTTAAAAACGATTCGCGGAAAAAGCCATAAGGAAACGCTGCAAAAACTGCGTCTGAAACTCATGCAAAAAGGTTTTTCCAGCGACATCATCTCATTGGCAATGAATGAGCTACCTCAAGAGAAGAACGAAGAGCTTGAATGGGAAGCTTTAGTAAAAGAAGGCACCAAGCTAGCAAGAAAACATCGTAAGGACCACTATAAATTAAAACAAAAGTTGTATCAAAAAGGCTTCGATCTTGATTTGATCCAACGATTTATTGATGAGGAAGTAATGAATGAAGAATGAAACTTGGCAAGGCTGGACTGAAGCAGAAATTGCTTCTTTTCAGGGGATATTTTTAAATTGGTACCATCAGGAAAAACGGAATCTCCCTTGGCGGGCAAATACAAATCCATATAATATTTGGATCTCGGAGATTATGCTGCAGCAAACGAGAGTCGATACGGTCATTGCGTATTTTTATCGTTTTATGGAAGAATTTCCAACGATCAAAGACTTGGCAGAGGCCGATGAACAAAAACTTTTAAAAGTCTGGGAAGGACTGGGTTACTATTCCCGTGCTCGAAATTTAAAAGTTGCTGCCCAGCAGATCATGGAGGATTTTGATGGGGAGTTCCCAGAAACACCAGATGAAATTAGTACATTAAAAGGGATTGGTCCGTATACGACAGGAGCAATCAGCAGTATTTCGTTTGGCTTACCAGAACCAGCGATCGATGGCAATATTCAGCGAGTGGTCAGTCGTTTGTTTGAGATCGATGCCGATATTACCAAAGCAAGTAGTCGGAAGATTTTCGATGCAGCCACACGGACGATTCTTTCCCCTGAACAGCCAGGAGAAATGAATCAAGCCTTTATGGATCTGGGCTCCAGTATCTGTACACCGACTTCTCCAAAATGTGAGCTGTGCCCGATCCAGAATTTTTGTCTGGCTTACAAAAATGATCGACAAACAGAGTTTCCCGTGAAATCGAAGAAAATCAAACCGAAAGATGTTTACTATCTCGCTGGGGCGATTGAAAATTCAAAAGAAGAATTTTTACTGATGCAACGTCCTGAAACGGGATTACTGGCTAAAATGTGGCAGTTTCCTTTACAAGAAATCTCTAAAGAAGAATACGAAGAGTTTCAAAAAACATGGCAAAAAGAAGACAATGATCAGCTGACACTCGATCTGGTTGCAGAAGATTTGTCACCACGAATTTTTGATGAGTGGCCAGTTGTTTGGCAGAAAAGACATTTTGGTGAGATTCGCCATGTGTTCAGTCATTTAAGATGGCATGTACTGCTTTTTTATGGCAGAGCGACTAAAAATTTTACGGTGGAAAACAGTCGTTGGGCAACTCAAGAGCAGTTTGAGCATTTTGTTTTTCCTAAACCGCAGCAAAAATTAGTGGAACAGTTCAATAAAAATCAGAAAGTTGATAAACATTTCTAGGCAAGGGCGTGTTTTATTGCTATAATGTTTACGATGTCGGTGTAATGAACACCCAAACAAATGCGAAAAGGTTCGCTGAGGGAAGGGTTGCTATGCGAGTTCCAAAAGAAGGCGAGTTTGTCAGCATTCAAAGCTACAAACATGACGGCAATTTGCATCGTACGTGGCGAGATACTATGGTATTGAAAACTAGCGAACACTCCATGATTGGTGTCAATGATCATACATTGGTCACAGAATCAGATGGGAGACGCTGGGTAACCCGGGAACCAGCTATTGTGTATTTTCATAAAAAATACTGGTTCAATGTAATAGCAATGATTCGAGAAAAGGGGGTTTCCTATTATTGTAACCTGGCTTCACCATTTTTAATGGATGAAGAAGCACTGAAATATATTGATTATGACTTGGATATCAAAGTATTTCCGGATGGTGAAAAACGTCTGTTGGATGTTGATGAGTACGAGTTACACAGTAAAATCATGCACTATCCACAAGATATTGATTTTATCCTAAAGGAAAATGTCAAAATTTTAGTTGACTGGATCAATAATGGAAAAGGACCATTCTCTGAGGGTTATGTCGATATATGGTATAACCGCTACAAGCAATTGTCGCAAAAGTAATATTGAAAAAAGAGTTGAAAGCTTCTAAATTGAAGCTTTCAACTCTTTTTGTATTCTACTTGATAAATATGATCAAAACATTGAATAGATCTTTGCCT
Organism: Enterococcus olivae; assembly: GCF_053760925.1. NCBI lineage: Bacteria > Bacillati > Bacillota > Bacilli > Lactobacillales > Enterococcaceae > Enterococcus > Enterococcus olivae. The sequence continues at coordinate 264,429 of NZ_JBSMVT010000001.1, read as the reverse complement.
TAAAGTATAGTCATCGCTTAGGTGCTCGATATCCAGCATTTTCTGCTTCACTAACTGTTTTAAACCATTGAGCCACATTTGTTGTTCGACTGTAATAAGTACTGCCAGGAACATGATAAATCCCACTATTAGAACCCTTGATCGTTCCTTGTCCATTTGCATCGACGTATTGAGTTTCTTGATGCTGGTTTGCTTGTTGTTCTTGAGCAGCTTCTTCTTCAGCAATGCGTTGTTGTTCAGCTTTTTCGGCTGCTATACGCTCTTGTTCCACCTTTTCGGCTTCAATTCTTTCATATTCTGCTTTTTCAGCAGCTTTTCTATCTTCTTCAGCTTTCTTAGCAGCAGCAATTTCTTCATCTGTTTCGCTAGAGCCATCTGAGTAGTTCAAGTTAGCCCCATTTTGTACATTAAAAATATAGACATTAAAGCTGATTTCATCATCATTGATTGACTGTGCCATCAAATGGACACCGCGTGCCAAAAGTTCATCCTCTCTAAAAATAGGTGTCACTGAGTAACGAACGTAATTGTCTTCGCTTTGTTCTAGATAATATTTAACATCCATTTCATGTCGAAGCATTTCTGGATTGTTTAATTGGGTTGTTCCGGTTATCAGATTCTTCCAGTTATCGTTCTCGCCAGAAAGTGCAAATCCAATTAGATGAGATCGATTATAAAGATATCCATTACCGATTTTTTTATTATCCCAACCTGTTGGTTCGACATTTGAAATATTGCCACGCTTTTCGGTTGGCATTAAATCTTGATTAAGTATGGCTTCTGCTGATGTTGCTCTATTTAGTGTATCTAAGTCGCCATATTTTTCCCAGCTACCATTATCCAAGGATAAGTCTAAAGAGGAGAAATGAGGGGAATTATCGTTTATTTCAATTGTTTGAGTTTCTTCATATTCAAGCTTAGAAAGCTCTAAACGTAGTTCATTTAATTCTTGAGTATTTTTTTCCTGCTCTGCAAGAGCAATTTCCTGTTCTTCTTTTGCTCTAGCTTCCTCTGCTTTTCTTCTAGCGACTTCTGCCTGCTCACTTGTATCAGTGGTAGATTCGGCAGCTATTTCTATAGCTTCTGTCTTGATATCTTGTTCAGATGGGGGAGCGGTTATCCCAATGCCAACAAAAGAGACGATTAGAGCTGCGGCAGAGGAAAGAATGATTCGCTTATTATCACCTTTCCTGTGATTCTTTTTACTCATCTTGTTTGCGATCGATCGGACCGAGCCATAACCAATTCCGCCAATACTTACTAAAAATAATAGCACAAATAAAATATCCATGATTACCTTCCTTTAAAAGCCTCTTTTTACTGACTGATTTCAAAATAATTGATTTTGATTTCTTGCTTAGCAACTTCCTTGTCTGTCATGAATTCGAATCTGAATTTTTGGCTATTTTTCCAGTTGTCAGCAAAAATATATTGATTATCAACAACAACTTCATCTGAATCAATAATATTTATAGTTGCATCGAAAGTACTAATGTCAAATCCGGCATTATTTTCTACAATAGCCACATAGTTTTTATAATCATCATCGTATTCTGTTGGCTCATACTCAAAGACTACATTTTGAAATAGAGCTTCTAATGCTTCTTTGTTATCTGCGACTTGCTGCACTTCTTTTCCATGAGCTCTCATTTCGGCGATGGTAGAGGCATGTTTTTCAGAAAATGACAGATCATAGTTTTCAGTGAAATCTAAGATAGTTTGTGTACGTTTTGCGTAATAAGAATCCCAATTTTCATAGAAGGAGTCGGCACCAAAAGTATCCAACAGATCCAAACCTTCGTTCAATTGATTAATATAAGAAATCGCTTTCTCTTGGAGCTTAGAATCTTCAAATTGTCGATTTTTAAAATCCTCTAGTATATTTTTTTCGATAGTTATTGCTTCTGTTAAACTTTCTTTTTCTCCCAGCTCTACATTAGAGTCGATAAACTCCCATCGATTTTCAAGCCCCGTAGAAAAAGCTTCTAAAAATTCCCCGTCTGCGTAAGTAGGACCTGTTGATTCGCTAGTGTTTGAAGTACCGCATGAACCAAGCGTGAAGATTCCACTGATTAATAATATGATTCCCAACATTTTTTTCATTTCATCACTCCTGTTTTAATATTTATAAATCAAAGCTGTTCGTTGCTAGAATTATTCTTTTAATCTAATGTATCAACTTACTTTTTATTGATAAAATGAATGTTCTATACAAAAAGAACAACGTGTTACAAAAAGTATAGCAATCTAGGTAAATCAAGTCTAGATGATATTCCTATAGATTTGCTTCACTTCTATGAAAAAACTAAAAAAACAAGCTCCTTTTAGCACATACTGATACCAAAATGAGCTTGTTTTAAATTGTGAGCTATAGCTACCTACTCAAGGACATAGCTATTTTGTAAGGAGAGTACGGGATTTGAACCCGTGCACCACTTAATGCGGCTCGCTGGATTTCGAGTCCAGTGCATTACCACTCTGCCAACTCTCCGTGTAAAATCTGTTATTATTATAGCAGACTCGAGTGATTATTCAAGAGAACCATATGGTATTTGAGTTTTGTATAGGTTTTCACTTTTTATTTCTGTTCCAAGTAAATGTCCTCTGAATCGTTGAAAAATAAACAGAATCTAGAAGTATTTAGTTTCGCATTTTCAAAAAAAATTATCTTTGATTGTCTTTTAGTATGATTCCATAGTATAGTATAAGTGAAAAGAGCAGAGGGTTCTTTTCAGAAAATATTCTTAGTTAATTCAAAGGATGTGACAGTTATGGAAAACGTAAACCGAAGTAACTTGTACAAAAGGAAAATTACTAAGATTTTGATGAGTATTGGAATAGTCAAGAAACCACCAGATCATTGGATCAAGATCTCCAGTCACCGAGATAATCGGAGAAAGGTAGAGTGATCCAGCATCTTGTAGCTATGCGTAAATAGTAGAAAATCCTTGTTAGGTGAAAAAATCGATTATTGAACGTTTAAGGAGCAGCACATCCGTTAGATAAGATGTGCTGCTCTTTTTGTATGCACTTAGATTTTTGCCACCTGCAGTTTCTTAGAATAAAAGATGATCAGAAAAACGATCACGATCATCAATAGTTCTGTCGAAATCAAAACGAGTCGAATATTAAAGATACTTGCCAGCCCGCTGACTGTAGCAACGATGCTCATCTCAATGAGTGCATTCAAACTGTTGAAGGCAGTCGTCAGCTGTCCAACCTTTTCTGTTGGGAAGACCCATTGGATAAACGTACGAAAACCAGTTTGAATAAAGGCCAAAGCAAAAGATATCGTGAAAAAGCCGATCGCAGCAGGAATCAAATGAAACGACGTACTAAGTGTCAAATAGCCCAATACATATACGATACTGCCAAAGCTGATCAGTTGATGGATATTCAAGCGTTCAACGAATAGATTGTTGATCAATGATCCTATCAGGAAGCCAACTCCAGAAATACTGACCATCATCCCGTATTGACTATCATCCATCGCGAGAACATTTTTTGAGAAAGCAGCTTCGACAGAATCCAATCCTGCTGCAAATAAAGACAAAGAGGAGACCAGCAGATAAAAAAATACGATTTTTCTATTTTTTAAATAATAGCTTTTTAAATAAGTGAAAGCTTGTTGATTGGTCTTGAAAAAAGAAGATTGCCGAGGGGCTTTCTTCAAATTGTATTCTGGTAATGTAAAAATAAGCAATGCCGAAAGAAATAAAACAAGGGCATTGACGAAGAAGGTCAAGAGGGGGGGTCCTTGTGTCAAAAGCAAGCCAGCAATGGCAGGACCAAGCAAAAAACCACCAGAGTTGACCAAGCTGTTCCAGGAATTGAATCGTTTGAGTTTGTTTTTGGAAATTGCTAAAACGGTGTACCCTAGACTTAGCGGTTCATAGATCGAACTGCAGATTTGAATACAGAAAACAACGAGATAGATATACCACAGATCTTGATTGAACAATAAAGAACCGACTAGAAGTCCTCTCAGAATGCTGAGCAACATCATCCATGTTCTTTTTGCTAAACGGTCGACAGACGAGCTGAAGGCGATGTTGGTCAAGATACCCGCCACGGGACGAATGATATAGAGCAGACCCACAGACCAAGCAGTTCCCCCATTGTTCAAGATTATTAAATTCAATCCAATAAAATAGATCCATTCACCGATGTTAGCCAGTCCCACACTCGTCAGTAAGACGGCAGCAATCTTGTTTTCATTTCTTTTAGCCATGATTTTTCCTCCTTTAAAATAAAAAAAGCCCCTAAGAATCAAATTCTTAGGAGCGATAATTAACCGCGGTACCATCCTTGTCAAAGTGTACAACTTTTCTTTTCGGTATCATATAATACCTAGCCCTTTAACGGGGGCATACGTCTGCATATCAACCAAAGGATCCATGCAGCAGCTAAAAAGATTTGTTTCATGTTTTCTTGTGTACCTGTTCTCAGCAAACACAGGCTCTCTGCAACACGTAAAGACACTACTTTTCTTTTTCAAATGCGTTTATTGATAATTTCCGTTATTCTAGCAAATGCTATTCCAAATTGCAAGCTGTAAAATAGTTTTAAAATAAAGTTATTCGTTGATTCGTTTATACATGTTCATATGGGGCATCCCAGCATCTAAAAATTCGTCACCGTCTTTTTGGTAATTCAAACTTTCGTAAAAAGGCAATGCAGTCAATTGAGCCCCAAGAACTAGCGTTTCAAATCCTTGCTCTTTCGCAAATTGTTCAGCAGCTTCCATGAGGACTCTTCCTAGACCTTGCTGGCGAAATTCCTTTAGAACAGCCATGCGTTGAACTTTTATTTTTTTCTTATTGACTGGAAGTAGGCGAAGTGTCGCCATCGGCTGATCGGTCTCTTCGTACAAAACAAAATGAATAGTACGTGCTTCATTTTCATCGATTTCAAGATTCTCAGGAACTTTCTGTTCTTTGACAAAAACGGTTTGTCTGATTTTTAATGCATCTAAATAGACGTTACTCATCGTATCTTTTGTATGTGCTGTAAACAACATTTATCACCTCGTTAACAGTATAGCGGTTTTCTTAAATATTGAATAGTTTGAAAGAGGATTTTTTTCTTTAAATAGCATATAATGAATGCTAACAAAGGAGGAGAATCTATGTTTGAACGAGTCAAACAATCAAAATTGTTCTTTTGGTCATTAGAATTTTTGGTTGTTGCTACATTGATTTTGGTTTTAACGAAGATCGGTTTTCTGTTCCAGCCGATCGCGACATTTTTTACAACATTGTTTGCTCCAGTGTTGATCGCTGGCTTTTTATTTTATCTTTTAAATCCGATTGTAGAATTGATGACCAAAAGATTAAAAATGAAACGTATTTTTGCTATTATGGCTGTCTTTTTACTATTGGTCATTGCATTAGTATTGATCGTCAGCAGTATCATACCTAATTTGATTCTTCAATTGACACAACTGGCAGAAAACATCCCTGCATTTGTGACAGAAGTGGAAGCCTGGTTTGATCGAGTATCAACTAGCGATTTTTTTAATAATCTGTTTGAACAAGTCAATGTGACGGAACAACTGGAAAAGATGAATCTTTCGTATGGTTCGATCTTACAGCGTTTTCTTAGTGGACTATCCAGTAGCTTGGGTTCGATCGTAGGTTCGATTGCTGCAGCAACAATGACGGTCGTTACTGTACCATTCATTTTGTTTTATATGCTAAAAGATGGGGACAAGATCGTTCCGAATATTGAAAAGGTCCTTCCTGAAAAGCGCAGAGACCAAGTCAAAGATTTGCTGAACCAAATGAATAAAACCTTATCCAAATATATTAGTGGTCAGGCGATCGAATGTATTTTTGTGGCGACCTTTACTTTTTTAGGTTATTTGGTTATTGGTGTGGATTATGCCTTCTTATTTGGGATGATCGCTGGTGTGACAAATCTGATCCCTTATCTAGGTCCTTATCTTGGATTGATGCCAGCTTTGTTTGTAACAGTTTTTAATGATCCATTCAAGGCCTTGCTATGTTGTGTCGTTGTTTTAGTCGTTCAACAGGTAGATGGTAATGTGATCTATCCGAATGTTATTGGAAAAAGTTTAGCTATCCACCCTTTGACGATCATTATTATTTTACTGGTTGCTGGCAATATTGCCGGTTTACTAGGTATCTTCTTGGGCGTGCCTTTTTATGCGATCTGTCGTATCTTGGTGCGGTTCGTCATAGAAATCGTTCGAGAGGATCGCATCAAACACAAGCAAAAAAAGATTTTGGAAGATTGAGCAATAGAAATACTTTTTATTGCAAAGAAAACACCTTTGTGATACCATTTTATCGTGGCGTAAGCCACGCTTTTTTTTCAAAAAAATTGAATCCATCAACATACTAAGGAGAGAATGCAACTATGAATGCTGACCCCGAGAGTCAGTCGCTATTAGCGCAACTATTGCTGTTAATCGTTTTAACTCTGGTGAATGCTTTTTTGGCAGCCTCAGAGATGTCGCTTGTTTCAATCAATAAAAACAGAGTGGAACAAAAAGCTGAAGAAGGAAATATAAAATCACAAAAACTACTAAAAATCATAGAGAACCCAACAAATTTTTTATCGACGATCCAAGTAGGGATTACCTTAGTCAATATTTTGTCAGGGGCTTCGTTAGCCAATAGCTTGTCTGCTTATCTAGCTCCACTTTTAGGTGGGGGTGCAGCAGCGAGAAGCTTAGCAAATGTTATCGTCTTAGCTATCTTGACCTTTGTCTCAATCGTTTTTGGAGAACTGTATCCTAAACGAATTGCTTTAAACAAATCAGAAGAAGTGGCTCAGTTTACTTCTGGGACGATTCGTTACGTCGGAATCATTGCCAAACCCTTTGTTTGGCTGTTGTCGGCATCTACCAATCTTTTGTCACGGCTTACCCCGATGACTTTTGATGATGAAGATAATAAGATGACTCGTGATGAAATGCGTTACATGATGGAGACAGAAGGTGTTTTTGAAGATGATGAGCTGGAAATGCTACAAGGAATCTTTTCTTTAGACACAAAGGTGGCTAGAGAAGTCATGGTGCCTCGTACGGATGCCTTTATGGTCGATATCCATGACGAAGTCAAAGAAAATTTGGAAAAGATTTTATCTGAAAACTTTTCCCGCATACCGGTTTACAATGAGGATAAAGATAAAGTAATTGGTATTCTTCATACTAAAACCTTGTTAAAGAGTGCTTATACAGTTGGCTTTGATCAATTGGATCTGCAGATGCTGATTCAGGAACCTTTGTTTGTACCTGAAACGGTCTTTATTGATGACTTACTGTATGAATTAAAGAAAACTCAAAATCAAATGGCGATCCTGCTGGATGAATATGGTGGTGTCGTTGGTTTGGTCACTTTGGAAGATCTACTCGAGGAGATCGTGGGTGAGATCGATGATGAATCAGATGAGATTGAATCGCTATATGAAAAAATCTCAGATAATGAATATATCATCCAAGGACGGATGCTAATTGATGATTTCAACGAGCTCTTCAAGACCAATCTACACATGTCAGATGTCGATACAATGGCAGGCTATTTCATCACTGCTTTGGGTACGATTCCAGATGAGGATGAGACATTGTCTTTTGACGTGGACAATATCACCTTGATTTCTGAAGAGATGGAAGGGACACGTGTCTTGAAACTCCGTGCAAAATTCCATGAAGAAGAAACGCATGTTGAACCTGAAGAAGAACGCCGATTTTTCCGCAAGGACTTTGAAGAAGATGAACCAAGACGTTAAATAGTTAATTGATTGATAAAAAAGCTGTGACCTCAGTTCTGGGGACACGGCTTTTTTTGGTCAAATTTTCCGGATGTTAGTCAAAAGTTAGAATGAATAAAATGTTGCGTTTTCAACAAATATATCTTTACTTTTTTAAAATCTGATGATACTCTTGCTTTGTATAATGTTGCATTTTCAACAAAAAGAGTAATGGCATGCTGGACTTAGCAGAAATGTTTACAGAAGAAGACATCTATTTTGAATTGTATCGTCATCGGGCGATTTATACGAATGAAGATGCACTGGTAGTGAAGGCAGAACAGGGGTTTCAAGGAACTGAGACCAAAAGTCTATTTTTAAAAGGCAAGAATGGACGTAATTATATTTTTTTGACCTTTACGACGAAACGAGCCAACTTCAAACAGTTGAGCCAGTTGGTTGGCACACGTTTGTCCGTAGTTTCCGCTGAAGAAATGGAGCAGCAAACTGTACAAAAGTCTGGTGCAGTGTCACCCTTTGGCTATGATATCGATGTACTGTTGATTATTGATGAAGAATTACTTGATCACGAAAAATTAGTTTTTGCACCTGGAAGACCAGATCGGACAATGGTAGTTTTAGTCAAAGATCTGAAGAAAATTTTAAGTACGCTGAATATGGAAACCCTACTATTTTCAGATGAGGTGAACAAGTAAATGTCTGAAATTCTGAGAGAAATCGGTAATATTTCCCGTGCTTTATCAAGTGTCAGTAATATTGAATTTAAGGACACTCAACTGAACAAAGGACAATACCTCTATTTAGCTAGAATTTATGAAAATCCCGGGATCATCAATGAGATGCTGGCAGACATGGTTAAAGTGGATCGTTCAGTTGTATCAAAAGCAGTGAAAAATTTGGAACAGACTGGCGTCGTTCGTAAAGCGGCAGATCCTGAAAATAAAAAGATCCATCGGCTGTACGTAACGGAAAAAGACACAGAGCTATATGATTATTTGGATAGGGAAGAAAAATATTCTGAACAACAAGCTTTGGATAAGTTGACAACTACTGAAAAAAAAAGAACTTTTACGTTTATTAAGAAGAGTCAGTGGGAATGTTGGGAAAGAATGGGACTTGGTTAAACGAGGAAATAAACGGATATACTAGAAAGGTGGAAGAGGATGGAAATAAAATTATTGAACGAAGCAGCTTTGAAAAAAAGTTTGAAAATGTCAGATGTTCTTTCGATTGTTGAAAATGTTTATCGACAGAAAAGTCAGAAGCAGGCAGTAGTCTGGGATACGATTTTTTATGATTTCGAACCAGGAAAAGCAGATATGGACATCAAATCAGGCTATTTGAAGTCGGAAAAGATTTTCGGACATAAAACAGTGACTTGGTTTGGTGAGAATACAAAGAAAAATCTGCCGACTTTGACGGGATTGATTTGTATATTTGATGCAACGACTGGATTTCCTATTGGGATGGTGGATGGTGCCTATATCACGGGTATGCGCACAGGCGCAGCAGGTGCGATCGGTGCCAAATATTTGGCAAATCCTGAAGCTCGGAAGGCACTGATCATTGGTGCAGGTAATCAGCTGAAATTTCAAGTAGCAGGTCTGCTGACCGCTTTACTAACACTGGAAAAAATTACCATCTATGATCGAGATCTTCACAAAGCAAAAACAGCTGTGAAAGAATTGCCAGCGACTTTGATTGAGATGGGAATATTGGATCATGAAACAAAATTGGTTCCAGCAGAAGAGCTAGCAAAAAAATGTTGCAGAGAGTGAGGTCATTATTACGATCACTCCTGCGAAAACACCGATCATCAAAAAAGACTGGATTTCTCCAGGCACGCATTTGTCTTGTTTGGGAGCAGATATGCAAGGAAAACAAGAGATCGATGCAGCTCTTTTTGCACAGGCGCAAATTTTTACCGATGATCTGCATCACAGCTCTCAAGTGGGCGAAATGGAGGCAGCATTGAAGCAAGGAATCATTACGATGGATGAAATAAATGGTGAGATAGGGGAGGTACTTCTGCGAAAAATCGCGGGAAGAGCAAGCAAAGAAAGCATCACCATTTTTGATGCGACAGGGATGGCTTTGATGGATATTGCAACGGCGAAGGTAGCGATCGACAATTCGACGAGTGATGCTACAAATACCTTTGAATTCTAAGGAGGAAAAACCATGGAAAAATTTACTTATCGTGATGTTCAAGAGGCATATGAAAGAATACGAGCTTATGTTCCTGAGACACCATTAGTGGAGTCTTTTTATCTTGGAGATGAGGATCAGCAATATTTTTTCAAAATGGAATCTTTGCAACGGACAAAAAGTTTTAAGATTCGTGGTGCTTTGAATAAAATGCTGACATTAACAGAAGTGGAAAAAGCCAAAGGAGTAGCAACCGTTTCTTCAGGGAATCATGGCAGTTCGGTGAGCTATGCGGCAACTTTACTGGAAATTGAAAAAGCGAAGATCATCGTTCCAGAGACGACGCCTAAAAGTAAAACGGACAAAATTGAATATTTTGGTGCCGAAGTTTTACGTTTAGGGAAAGACTATGATGAAGCACATACTTTAGGGATGGCGTATATCGATGCCTACTATGACGACCCCAAAATTTATATTGGTCAGGGAACGATCGCTATTGAACTTCTTGCTCAAAATCCAGAGATCGATACGATCGTTGTCCCGATTGGCGGTGGTGGACTGATCACAGGTATTGCTGTTACGGCGAAGGCGATCAATCCCGCAGTCCGTATTGTCGGCGTTCAAACGGAAGCTTGTCCTGCGATGATCAAGGCTTACGAAGAAAACGTGTGCTATGAAGAGTATCCCAGTAAGCCAACCTATTGCGATGCACTGATCGGCGGTGTTGGTAGATTAAGCTATGAAATGTTGAGAGACTACGTGGACGATCTGATCGAAGTATCAGAAGAAACGATTGCAAAGGCCGTAAGTTTTATGATCAAGGAAGAAAAATTCGTCGCAGAAGCAGGAAGCTGTACAACAATTGCAGCAGTAATGGATTTCAAAGAACGCATCGGGGGGGAAAATATCGCTTTGGTTATCTCTGTCGGTAATATCGATGGAGAAGTCATCACAGAGATCTTATCAAAGAAGTGAATCAAGACGGTCAGAAAAAATCAGTGGAGAGTCTGTATCTGTAGATGCAGACTCTTTTTCAATAGGCTGATTCATGGTATACTGTAAAAGTTCGTGGACATGGTCAGCATGTTCAACTAGAGTTTGAAAGGAGTAACTATTTTTTAATAGTACAAATAAAATGACTAATCAAAATTTAAAACAACAAGTAGACAGTCGTCGTACGTTTGCGATTATTTCCCATCCGGATGCCGGAAAAACGACGATCACAGAACAGTTGCTGTTGTTTGGTGGAGCGATTCGCCAAGCAGGAACGGTAAAAGGGAAGAAAACAGGGAATTTTGCTAAATCAGACTGGATGGAGATCGAGAAACAGCGGGGAATCTCTGTAACGAGTTCCGTCATGCAGTTCGATTACGATGGCAAGCGGGTCAATATTTTGGATACTCCTGGACATGAGGATTTCTCGGAGGATACTTATCGTACCTTGATGGCCGTTGATAGTGCGGTGATGGTCATTGACAGCGCCAAAGGGATCGAAGCACAGACAAAGAAACTTTTCCAAGTCGTGAAACGTCGTGGAATTCCGATCTTTACTTTCATTAATAAGCTGGATCGTGATGGACGTGAGCCCCTTGATCTTCTAGAAGAGCTGGAAGAGCTGCTGGATATCGAATCGTATCCCATGAACTGGCCGATCGGTATGGGGAAAGGGATGGAAGGTCTTTACGACATCTACAACAATCGTGTTGAGTTGTATCGTCCAGAAAATTACGACGGTGAACGCCTAATTGAATTGGATGAAAATGGAGAAATTCCTGCGACTCACGCTTTGACTCAACAAAGCATTTATACGCAAGTTTTGGAGGAAGTCGAGCTGTTGAAGGAAGCTGGCGATGCCTTTGATACAGAGAAAATTGCTCGCGGAGAACAAACACCGGTCTTCTTTGGATCTGCCTTGACCAACTTTGGTGTACAGACCTTCCTCGAAACCTTTTTACAATTTGCACCAGCACCTTACGCGCATAAAACGATGGACGAAGAGACTGTTAGTCCTTATGAAGAAGAATTTTCAGGCTTTGTCTTTAAGATCCAAGCCAATATGAATCCTGCCCATCGTGACCGGATCGCCTTTGTTCGTATTTGCTCTGGAACATTTGAGCGAGGAATGGATGTTGTTTTGGGACGTACAAGCAAAAAAATGAAGTTGAGCAATGTGACGCAGTTTATGGCAGATTCTCGAGAAAATGTCCAAGAGGCGGTAGCTGGAGACATCATTGGTGTGTATGATACTGGGAATTATCAAATCGGTGACACTCTATATGAAGGAAAATTGAAAGTGGCTTATGAAGAATTACCTTCATTTACACCTGAACTGTTTATGAAAGTTACAGCTAAAAATGTCATGAAACAAAAATCTTTCCATAAGGGGATCTATCAGCTAGTACAAGAAGGTGCGATCCAATTGTACAAAACCTACTTGTCTGACGAATATATTATTGGTGCTGTTGGTCAGTTACAGTTTGAAGTATTCCAGCATCGGATGTTGAATGAATACAATTCAGAAGTTGTAATGACACCGATGGGGAATAAGATCGCCCGTTGGATCGAACCAGAAGATCTAGACGAAAAAATGAGTTCAAGCCGAAACATCCTAGCGAAGGATCGTTTTGATCAACCATTATTCTTGTTTGAAAATCAATTCGCTGAGCGTTGGTTCGTTGACAAATATCCAAATGTTAAATTGAAAACATTGATGTAACATGAATTTTCATGGATAAGCGAACAGGAGTTTCAAGAAAAAATAACGATGAATGACAGAAGAGAGCCTTTTTTCATATTAATGTGAAAAAAGGCTCTTTGAGATTCAAATAAATATAAGTGCGAGAAAAACAAGAAAAGGCAGAGCAGGAGGTAGACATGCTTCACGAATTTATGGAAACTTATTATCCTTCGGTCCACTTAGATCTGCGACTTTGGGAAAAATGGCCGTACAAAGAGCATCGCGACTTAGCCAAAGAAGAGTATCAGTTTCTTGAAAATGGGGAATATAACGAGGTTCGTTTTTCTCAGGCTTACGAGGAAATCATGGGTGTGCTACACGAACTTTTTGAAACAAATCAGCAACTGTTGCTGGTTGTCAATAAATACCTGTTGCCTGGAAAAACGAGCACAGACAAAGTATTGAAAGGGATCATCAAAGATCCGAAGAGAGCAATCTTTGAAGGAAATCGTTTTCTAGTGGTTTTAGAGGAAGAGGAATGGCTGATCGATCAGGTGGCTGTAACAACAAAAAGAAAGAATATCCAATGGCAGAAGCTCTTATTTTCGCTATTGAATCAAGACTTTCCGGATAGAAAACCGCGATTCAAAACAAAGTGTTCCTATGATTATCCAGATGTTTATTTCCTTGATCCAGTGAAGGGAAGCATTCTGCACATCTATGATGATCGTGGATACGAGTTGTTTTTCCCAAGTGAAGCCATTCAAAAAGCGTTTTTATCCATTAAAGAAGCTAGGAAGTGAGCCAAAAGTGATATGCTCCTCTCTAGCTTTTTTTCACGAACTTTAAAATCAGTGACAGAATATTCAAAATCAAAGCAACGATAACACCATAAAAAGACCATGTTAAGACAAAGATGTCAGCATCCAACCAACGGCTTAGATCGAAGTTCTCTGTTGCCACTGTTTTGATTGCGGGCATTGAGAGGCTAAATAGAGCAAGCGCAAAGAGCAGACTCAAGATCGAGAACACCTGTAAAATAAGAGGAATTTTTTTTGACATAGCAAATGAGCACCTTTCAGTATCTTATTTTTAGAACAAACATAACACACATTTTTAACCAAAATAACAAGAAAAAACAAACTTACTATTTTTTTTAGAAAATAAAAAAGCTAGGACAGCAATCAGCAATTGCGGTACTAACTTTCTAAATTTATAAAACTTAAAGCAATTGTTTTTTAGGGATCGAGATTTCAACCATATTGTCGTTCTCGATAATGGCAATACTCTGTTCTTCATAAAAATCAGGAGCGATTTTTTTTAAGAGACGCTGTTTGATCTCATCGATTTCCTGAGGACGGATGGAGCGATTATTGTTAACGATCAAAATCTCGTTATGGAGTGGTGCCTCGGTGTAAATGACAAGTGTATCACCAGCTGTGTAAACTTTAACTAAAAAAGCATCAGTGTTTTCAAGTTGTTGCAGAACTAATCCGGAGTGGCTATTAGTTACATTGACTAACTTCATAACACTCACCTCACATTCTATTGTATCTGATTCAATTATATTTTTTTTTTGTGCAAATGAAAAGCATTTTATCTTGTTTTTTTAGAAAGAGAAGCTAGACAAACGCTCAAGATTGTCTAGCTTTTCATTTGAGTATCTATTTTTTTTCTACAGTCGAAACAACTTGCTCTTTAGCGGAGATCATAATTTTACCATCTTCATCCAAACTTGCTTCAAGAGATTTTGTTTGTGGATGATCAAGATAAAATTCAGCAATGCCATCTTCGATTTGTTCTTGGATCGTTCGACGTAAGGGGCGAGCACCCATCGCAGGGTCGTAACCAAGCGTTACTAATTTTTCTTGTACCTCTTTTGTTACATCAATGTGGAGATTTTGGCTCGTTAATAAGCTATTGACTTCATCCAACATCAAAGAGACGATTGCCAACAAGTTTTCTTTCGTCAATGCCTTGAATTCGATGATACTGTCAAAGCGGTTGAGAAATTCTGGCGTGAAGTAGTTGTGTAGTTGGTTCAAGACTGAACGAGTGATTCCTTCTCGAGCAGCAGCAAAACCAACATTGGCTTCCACTTTTCCAGAACCAGCATTACTGGTCATGATGATCAAGGAATCTTTGAAGCTGACGGTTCGGCCTTGGGCATCAGTTAAGCGACCATCGTCTAATATTTGTAAGAACATATGAAGGACATCTGGATGTGCTTTCTCCACTTCGTCCAGTAAAATCAGGCTATAAGGATTTCGGCGAACTTTCTCAGTCAATTGTCCGGCTTCTTCGTAACCGACATAGCCTGGAGGAGAACCGATCAGTTTCGAAATACTGTGTTTTTCCATATATTCAGACATATCGAAACGAATCATCGCATCTTCAGACCCAAACATTTCGTAAGCAAGCTGTTTGGCTAACTCAGTTTTACCAACACCA
This sequence comes from Enterococcus olivae, assembly GCF_053760925.1. Lineage (NCBI taxonomy): Bacteria > Bacillati > Bacillota > Bacilli > Lactobacillales > Enterococcaceae > Enterococcus > Enterococcus olivae. The sequence goes on along the minus strand of NZ_JBSMVT010000001.1, from coordinate 249,416 downwards.
GTTGGACCCACAAAGAGGAAAGAACCGATTGGACGATTTTTCTTGCCAAGTCCCACTCGATTGCGTCGAATAGATTTGGAAACTTTTTCAATAGCCTCATCTTGACCAATAACATTGGCTTTAAGATCATTGGCAAGGTTTTTGAGTTGAGTCTGTTCTTTTTCTTTTAGCTCACCTACTGGAATACCGGTTCGTTCTTCAACGATCTGTTCCATAGTCTTTTCACTGATGACCGGAGTTTCTTCATCGGTGATTTGGCGTTCTTTCATTTTTTGTAATTTGTTGATTTGATCTCGATAATAAGCAGCTTTTTCGAAGTCTTCTTCCTGAGAGGCCACTTGTTTTTGTTGCTGTGCATCAGCTAATTTTTTATCGATGACTTTTGGATCAACAAACTGGATCGTCAGATTTTCCTTAGAACCAGCTTCATCTAGAAGGTCGATCGCTTTATCTGGCAAGAAGCGATCTTGAACATAGCGATTGGAAAGAACAGCTGCCGCACGAATGGCCTCATCTGTATATTTCACATGATGATAATCCTCATAACGCGGTTGTAAGCCCTGTAAGATCGTGATTGTTTCCTCTACGGAAGGTTCATCGACCCGAACAGGCTGCATCCGACGTTCTAGTGCAGCATCCTTTTCAATGATTCGGTATTCAGACAGTGTTGTTGCACCGACCATTTGCAAGTCACCACGGGCTAACGCGGGCTTCAAAATATTCCCTGCATCGAGATTTCCTTCACCTGCGTTACCGGCACCAACAATTTCATGGACTTCATCAATGAAGAGAATAATATTTTCAGCTGTTTTGATTTCTTCGATCAATTTTTGGATTCTTTCTTCGAATTGTCCTCGAATCCCTGTACCCTGTACTAGAGAAGCAACATCAAGACGAATGACTTCTTTATCTAAAAGCTTTTGAGGAACATCGCCGTCGACGATTTTTTGAGCTAGACCTTCGACAACGGCTGTTTTACCAACACCCGGTTCTCCGATCAAGACCGGATTGTTTTTTGTCCGGCGATTGAGAATTTCGATGACTCGTTTGATTTCAGAATCTCTTCCGACTACCGGATCGATTTCACCTTCTCGAGCCTGTTGGGTGATATTGATACCGTACTCCCCAAGAATCCCAGATGGTTGATTGCCAACAGGTGGTTGTTGGCCACCGTTAAAGTTATTTCGATTCCCACCTGTTTGAGTTGGAGGGACTTGATTATCAGAAGAAGGTCCTTGCTGCATTTGTTGAGACATTTGTCTGAAAAAATCATCTAGGTTTCCAAAACCAAAAGGATCTTGCTGCATGTTGTTTGTTTGCTGTCCTTTGATTTTCTGATAACAGCTTTGGCAATAATCTATTTGTCTTCTTTCACCACCGACATTTGCATATAAATGGATGGATGCTTCATTTTTTCCACAGTTTTGACAAAGCATTGTCTCACTACCTTTCATAAATTGTTTTGTATTATAAGATTAAAAGGAAAAGGGTTCAGTAAAACACTGACCAACTTTGACCTTTAACTTTATTATACAATTATTTTTAAGTTGTGCAAGTATTTGAACTTCTTGGAGAGAAAAAGATGTCTTGCAGTTTAATAGAAAATCTTTATACTTTTTTGTAGAGCATCGTCTAGAGAGGGAGGAGAATCATTTGGAAAATCAATATACAGATTTTCTGGAAAAGCTGAAACTTGGTGAAATCCAGGAAATTGTTGTGGAACGTGATGATTTTTTTGTGTTTAGAGAAGCTTGGCTGGCACGATCGGATCGTACAGAGTTTGTTGGTGAAGCAGGATTGAATGGTAAAATCATTTACCGATACCTTGAGAAAAAGAAGTAATTTGCTACTTTCACAAGTATTTGTTCGAATTCTTTTGGAAAACGGTTGTCTAAATAACAAAAAAATGGTAATCTTAACAATTGAAAGGGTTGTTATCTTTTGTTGTTACTAGATAAATTTAGCAGAAGAAAGCCCTCACAAAAAATAGATTTCATAAAAGGAGATTGATAATATGGAAAAGAAAGATTTTCACGTAGTTGCTGAGACAGGGATCCACGCACGTCCAGCTACATTATTAGTTCAAACAGCAAGCAAATTTAACTCTGATATCAACTTGGAGTACAAAGGTAAATCAGTAAACCTTAAATCAATCATGGGCGTTATGTCTCTAGGCGTTGGTCAAGGTTCTGACGTTACTATCTCTGCTGAGGGAGCTGACGAAAAAGACGCTATGGCGGCTATCGTTGAAACAATGAAAAAGGAAGGATTGTCTGAATAATGGTTCAAATGCTAAAAGGGATTGCGGCAAGCGATGGCGTAGCAGTTGCAAAGGCATACCTATTAGTTCAACCTGACTTGACTTTCAAAAAAGTTACAGTTGAAGACACATCTGCTGAAGAAGCTCGTCTGGATGAAGCATTAGCTAAATCATCTGAGGAATTAAAACAAATTCGCGACAAAGCTGCTCAAGCTTTAGGCGAAGAAGAAGCACAAGTATTTGATGCTCATTTAATGGTTCTTAGCGATCCAGAAATGATTGGTCAAATCAAACAACATCTTTCAGATAATAAAGTAAATGCTGAGGCAGGATTAAAAGAAGTGACAGACATGTATATTGGCATGTTTGAAGCAATGGAAGACAACGCATACATGCAAGAACGTGCAGCGGATATCCGTGACGTTTCCAAACGTGTGTTGGCTCATCTATTGCAAGTGACTTTACCAAATCCGTCAATGATCGATGAAGAAGTAGTTGTAGTAGCTCATGACTTGACACCGAGTGATACAGCGCAATTAGACCGTAATTTCGTTAAAGCATTCGTTACAGACATCGGTGGCCGTACTTCGCATTCAGCGATCATGGCACGTTCTCTAGAGATTCCAGCTATCGTTGGAACAAAAGATATCACTGCAAAAGTAAAAGCAGGTGATATTCTAGCTGTCAATGGTATTGAAGGGGATGTGATCATCAATCCTACAGAAGACCAAGCAGCACAATTCAACAAAGCTGGTGAAGCTTTCGCTGCATTAAAAGCAGAGTGGGAAAAACTAAAGAATGCCCAAACTGTTACAGCCGACGGCAAACACTTTGAATTAGCAGCTAACATTGGTACGCCAAAAGATTTAACTGGTGTACACAACAATGGTGCTGAAGCGATTGGACTTTACCGTACAGAATTCTTGTACATGGATGCACCTGATTTTCCATCTGAAGAAGACCAGTATGAAGCTTATAAAGCTGTACTGGAAGGAATGGATGGCAAACCAGTTGTTGTACGTACAATGGATATCGGTGGGGATAAAGAACTTCCATACTTGAAATTACCACATGAAATGAATCCATTCTTGGGTTACCGTGCCTTACGTATTAGCTTGTCAGAGCTAGGTGACGACATGTTCCGTACGCAATTACGTGCATTGTTGCGTGCCTCTGTTCATGGACAACTGCGTATCATGTTCCCAATGGTTGCAACGCTGAAAGAATTCCGCGCTGCGAAAAAACTTTACGATGAAGAACGTCAAAAATTGATCGACGAAGGCGTAGCAGTGGCTGAGGATATCCAAGTGGGTATCATGATCGAGATCCCTGCAGCAGCCGTTTTAGCTGATCGTTTTGCAAAAGAAGTTGACTTCTTCAGTATTGGTACCAATGATTTGATCCAATACACAATGGCAGCAGACCGTATGAACGAACAAGTTTCTTACTTGTACCAACCATATAATCCGTCAATTCTGCGTTTGATCAAAAACGTAGTTGATGCAGCTCACGCTGAAGGAAAATGGGCAGGTATGTGTGGAGAAATGGCCGGCGATCAAACAGCTGTTCCATTATTGATGGGAATTGGTTTAGATGAGTTCTCAATGAGTGCGACTTCTGTACTGAAAACCCGTAGTTTAATGAAACGTTTGGATACAACTAAGATGAAAGAACTTGCAGATCGTGCATTGAATGAATGTGATACGATGGAAGAAGTTGTTGAATTGGTTGAAGAATATCTAAGCTAATCAAATGAACATGAAAGAGGATGCTCCTTAGGGACATCCTCTTTTTTTATATGCTGCTAAATTTTCAGTAAGTGTCACATCAACTGTGGATAGTAGGGCGGTCGTTTTTTCTTTCGGGTAGGAAAAATCTGTTTCTGTCCACTGGCGAATCATCGCAAAGCAACCTTGTAAATGGTATTGGGCTAAATAATTCAATTCTTCAGATACATGTGCAGTATTTAAAGCAATACACCAACTTTTTAAGTAAGCATTTTTAAAAAGTAAGGTCAACTGATCAAAAAAGCTGTTTGCTACGTGCTGGCTAAAAAGCATTTTACAAATATACTTGTGTTCATCAATATAATCAAACAAGATTTGATAATAGACGTTAAAATCCAAAGAAAAATTAGTTTCGATCAATTCAGTTAACTCCGAAAGAACCATATTTTCTATTTCCTCATATAAATCGTAAATATCTGCATAGTGCGCATAAAAAGTGGAACGATGAACATCGGCTTGATTCGTTAATTCTTTGATGGTGATAGTATGCAATCCTTTTTCACTAACTAATGTTGCAAGACTATCTTGTAACCCTTTTTTTGTTTTTCTCACCCGACGGTCATTTTGAGTAGTGGGCATAAATTTTTCTCCTTAATCCGACAATGTATATCTGAAGTGTCGGTTAACCGACATTCCATCGTTATATTGAACATTGTAGGTGATGATAGAGCCATATTACAATAGAGACAAGTTGAACGCAAGGAAGACTAGTTGTCTCAATAACTATGGAAAGAGGAACAATATGAAAAAAATGATGAAACGTGTCGGTTTGATTGTTGCTGCAATTATTATCTTAGTAGTAGGAGTTTTGTTTACTAGACTAAAAACGATCAGCAGTATTGAAAAAGTCGAAGGTGACTTTTATCAGGTGGATTATTCAGCCGATTATAAATTAGATGAAGTGTTAGAACAAGGAGTACGTGATGTGAGTGAATTGGAATCGCTTTTATCTAAAAAACTTTTCTTTGGTTATCCAATCAAAACGAATGAAAATTTGTTCGGTTGTAGTGCCTTTGCTGTGGAGACAGCGGAGGGACAGCAGCTTGTTGGGCGTAATTTTGATTATGCTAAAGCAAGATCTTTACTGATTTATACTGCTCCTAAAAATGGCTATCGTGCCTATTCAATGGTGAATTTGGCGCATTTAGGTGTATCAGAAGAAGAGGGAACGATGCCAGAAACACTCATGGGGAAATTTTCCATACTAGCTGCACCGTATGGGAGCGTAGATGGTGTCAACGAAAAAGGATTAAGTGTTTCTGTATTGGAATTGCAGACAGAACCAACCAATCAAGAGACGGGAAAAACCAATATTATCACCACCGTTGCTGTACGGATGTTACTTGATAAAGCAGCGAGTACTGAAGAAGCAATTAATCTATTAGCAAAATATGATATGCATTCTTCTGCAGGAATGCCCTATCACTTTTTTATTAGCGACGCTTCTGGTGAAACAGTCATTGTCGACTGGGCTGATCAACAAATGAATGTCGTAGATACTAAAATGGCAACAAATTTTCAACTATCTCAAGGAAAAGACTATCAAGTAGGCATTGGTCATGACCGTTACGAGATTCTTCAAGAAACACTTCAGGAAAAAAATGGTGTCATTTCAGAAGAAGAAGCAATGGATTTACTAGAAGATGTGAAAATCGAATGGAACGGTACTTGGGCAACGGAATGGTCGGTTGTGTATAATCTTGATGATTTTTCTGTGGCTGTCAGCAATGATATGAATTACGAGCAGGTGCATCACTTTTCAAAAGATGTAGATAAAAAATAGTTGGTATAAATCGAATAAAACGAAATTTGCTGGTTGTTCATTTCTAAAAAGGGTTTTTGATGTCCGAAAACTCAACGAACAGTTTTGTCACTTGCTTCCTAACAAAGGCTGATAGAATGGGATTTTGTTGAAAGAAAAAAGAATAGACAAAAAACTAAGACTATAGTTGGAGTCTTCTAAGTGTCGTCTATGATATACTGAGCGTAAATAGAATAGGAGGGATTTTTATTTCTATTCTTAAATACAGCGACAGTAAAATGGGGATGCTGTGAACCAAGTGTAGTTTGGAGGGAATATTGTGAAGATTGGATTCTTTACAGATACTTACTTTCCTCAAGTAAGTGGTGTGGCAACATCAATTAAAACGTTGAAGGATGAACTTGAGAAAAAGGGGCATGAGGTATTTATTTTTACTACAACAGATCCAAAGGCAGCGGACTTTGAAGAAGGAGTCATACGTATGCCAAGCGTGCCCTTTGTTTCTTTTAAAGATCGCCGCATTGTAGTTAGAGGAATGTGGTATGCGTATCTTATCGCCAAAGAATTGGAATTGGATCTTATCCATACGCATACTGAGTTTGGTGCAGGTATGCTTGGAAAAATGGTTGGGAAAAAAATGCATATACCTGTGATTCATACCTACCACACGATGTATGAAGATTATTTGCATTATATTGCCAAAGGAAAGGTATTGAAACCAGCTCATGTAAAATACTTTTCAAGATTTTTTGCTAATCATTCGACAGGAGTCGTTTGTCCAAGTGAACGTGTGATTGAAAAATTGAAGAGCTATGGAGTCGATGTTCCTATGAAGATCATTCCAACAGGGATCGAGATCGAGCGCTTTAGTCGTCCAGATATTACGACAGAGATGAAGTGCGAGCTGCGTCGTTCACTGGAGATCGAAGAAAATCAACTAATGATTCTATCTTTAAGCCGTTTGTCTTACGAAAAAAATATTCAAGCAATTATTCAAGGCTTACCGAAGATTATTGATCACTATCCAAATGCTCGATTCGTTATCGTGGGCAAAGGTCCCTATAAAGAACAGTTGGAAGAAATGGTCGAAGAGTTGAGTTTGAAGGAATCTGTTCAATTTGTTGGAGAAGTAGCCAATGACGAAGTCGCACTGTATTATCAGAGTGCAGACTATTTCGTGAGTGCTTCCACTTCAGAGACGCAGGGATTGACTTATACAGAAACAATGGCAGCAGGAACGCAAATGATCGTTGAGGGAAATGATTATCTTAACCATTTGATCAGCCATCCGTCTTTAGGAACTACCTTTGAAACGGACAAAGATTTCGCAGACGCATTTATTCATTATGTAGAATCAAAAATAGCCGTAGATGAAGAGGTTCTGTCAAATAAAATGTACGAGATCTCAGCTGAATGCTTCGGCGAAACGATGCTGAATTTCTATTACGAAATGTTAGACTATCACAATAAATTTTCTGGATTAAAAGAAGATGCTCCAGTTGATAAAATCAAAACGAGACTACGTTCTCTAAAAGGAACATTAGATTAAAATGATATTCAAGTTCACGTTTTTAGCGTATACTAAAAACGTGAACGTTATTTATTTTAAGGGGGAAATCAAATGAAGATTGGATTTATTGGAACAGGAGTCATGGGTCATGCAGTTGTAGGGCATTTGATGAGTGCTGGACATGAATTATTTGTTTTCAATCGAACGAAAAGTAAAACAGACGATCTTGTAGCACAAGGTGCGACCTGGAAGGACACACCAAAAGAAATTGCTGCAGCAAGTGAATTGATCTTTACGATGGTTGGTTATCCTCAAGACGTAGAGGAGACTTATTACGGAGCAGAAAAAGGAATCTTTGCAGCAGATATTGAAGGAAAGATCGTTGTTGATCTTACAACAAGCACACCAACCTTGGCTGAAAAAATTTATCAGACAGCAAAGGAAAAAGGCGCTACGAGTTTAGATGCACCAGTGTCTGGAGGAGATCTGGGAGCGAAAAATGGTACACTAACGATTATGGTAGGTGGGGATGAGTCAGCCTATCAAGAAGTACTGCCAGTGTTTCAGCAGTTTGGTAAAACATACATGTTGCATGGTGGGGCAGGAAAAGGACAGCATGCTAAAATGGCAAATCAGATTATGATTGCCGGCACGATGACGGGTATGACAGAAATGCTAGTTTATGCCAATAAAGCACAGCTGGATCTTGAAAAAGTATTGGAAACACTGGGAGGTGGCAGTGCGTCGAACTGGTCAATGATCAATTACAGTCCTCGAATTTTAGCGGAAAATTTTTCTCCAGGTTTCTTTGTCAAACATTTTGTTAAAGATTTGAAAATTGCTTTGGATGAAGCGGAAAAAATGAATCTTGAATTACCAAGTACAAAATTAGCCAAAGATTTGTATGAAAAACTGGAAAATAACGGCTATGAAAATGATGGTACACAAGCGTTGATTAAACTTTGGTGGCAAGATGGGAAAAAATCTTAAAATTTAAAAAAATTTTGCAAAATCGATGCATGAGAACCAGTCATTTGATACAATGTAACAGAAATGAAAAAAGGAGGACTACGAATGAAAAGTTCACAACTAGTCGCTATCATCAAACGTCTTGAAGCCATGATTGAAGCGCAAGACAACGAGGTACAAGTTCGACGATTTGAAAAAGAAGGCGTTGAAAAATGTACGGTAACCTATGATAATTCAACAGAAACCTTTGAATTAACAGAAGCTGAAACGAAGCAGCCCTATCAATTTGACAACGTTGATATCGTTGCAATGGAAATTTACGATTTGATTCAATAATAAAAAGACGTCTGAAAAGAAACGAGCCTCGGCTATTCCTTTTCAGATGTCTTTTTGATATACGCGATCAAAATCAATAACGGATCGAGCCTTTCAGAAGTGAGAGGAGTTCTTCGTGCTGAAAACTCGATGGGTGTAAAGGTGTCTGTTTTGTTTAGAACGGCTGTATGAACGATCTGTCCATAGGCAAGCTGGTAGTATTTTAATCTATCAGGAGCTTCAGACAAAGGAAGTGAAAAAATCTTTTTCTTTTTTTCAATAAAATGCTGAATGTCTTGAACCTGTTTAAAAAAGTGCTGCAATTGTAGATCGTGTTGGCTGACTACTTGAGCCTGCTCAAATTGCGTCTCTGACAACAACTGATCCAGCCACTGTTGCATTCTCAATTGATAGGTGGCCTCTTTTCCAGAGAAGAAAGCTGCTATTTCTTGGATACGAATCTCCAGTGAAATTTCTGACATGAGCGAAAATTGATTTTCCAGCTTTAGTCGACTAATGTAGTTGATCCAAGGCATTTGATACAATTCGCTTAGAATCTCGCAGATGACTGGCAATTTTTTATAAAGGCGAAACGGGCCAAAGCTTTTGTCAGAAGGCTCTGAAGAAATAGAAAAACCTTGTTTGGAGACTGTGACATAATTATATTTTGAAAACTGATTCATCTGACGATTGTACATTGGATGGTGTTGCTGGATTAACTGACATTCCAGTAAAAGTGCATCCAATTCGGTATCGACCTCGATAATCTCAAGGTCATGAATATTAAAAATCATCCGCAGCACTTTATTGGAGTGTGAGGAATTTTTTTGGAAATAGGAACGGACGCGTTGTCGCAGCTGCTTCGCTTTTCCTACATAGATAATTTGATCATGCTGGTCCTTCATTAAATAGATACCAGGAGTAGTGGGTAAATTTCTAACTTTTTCTTTGAGTTTGTTCATTTCTTTTGCCATGTTGAGAACACCACGTTTCTAAGAGCTGTTGGTTTGACGATAGCAAAAATTTGTTCGATAAACAAGATAAAAGAGGTAGGGGGAGACATTTCCTGATGATTTATGGTAAAATAGTTTGAAACTCAAACTATTTTGAAAATCATGAAAAAGCTCTGGAATTTATGAAAATTCTGTGTAAATTTAAAAAAATCCAAAAATAAGCTTGCATTTTTTAAAAATTTAAATTATAGTTTGATTGTCAAATGATTTGATAATCAAACTATTCGGATGGTGGAACAATGAAACCAAATTTTGAAAGAATCAATAGCTTATTAGTGGATGTCTTTAATGACATTTTAGTTATCGAAGAATCAGAACTAAAGAAATCACAATTCAATGATCTTTCGATTACTGAAATGCATACGATCGAAGCGATTGGTATGTACAAAAAAAAGACAACTTCTGAAGTTGCTAAAGAACTTTCGATTACCGTGGGAACACTCACCATTGCTATCAACCGATTAGTAAAAAAAGGTTATGTAGAACGTATTCGAAGTGAAGACGACCGCCGAGTAGTTAAATTAGGTTTGACAAAAAAAGGAAAATTATTGTACCGTGTCCATCAGCATTTTCACAGTCAAATGATTGAAGAAATTTTGTTGAACATGGAGAACGATGAGCAGACAGCACTATTGAAAGCTTTGGATAATCTGCATCTTTTCCTACAAGAATATAAGTGAGCGTAGATGTATGACAAATTTTGGACAAGTTACTGCAACAGCAAGCTATGTTCCTGAGAAAATCGTGACCAATGATCAGCTTTCTGAAATCATGGATACGAGCGATGAATGGATTTATTCTCGCACAGGGATTAAAGCTAGACACATTGCAACAAATGAGAATACTTCAGATCTTTGCATCAATGTTGCGGAACAACTTCTGGCAAAAAAGAATCTATCACCGGAAGAACTGGATTTTATTCTTGTTGCAACCATGTCTCCGGATTATAATTCCCCTTCTGTTGCTTGTATGGTACAGGGAGCAATCGGTGCAACGAAGGCCTTTGCTTTTGATATTAGTGCCGCATGTGCAGGTTTTGTATACGCACTGTCAATGGGAGAAAAGTTGATCCGTACGGGTTCTCAAAAGGGACTGATCATCGGTGGAGAAGTACTTTCAAAAGTCTTGGACTGGGAAGATCGGACAACGGCTGTCTTATTCGGTGACGGAGCAGGCGGTGTATTGCTGGAAGCAACGGATCAGCAGCATGTGTTGAAGGAGAGTCTACAGGCAGATGGAACCAGAGGCATGTCTCTAACGTCGGGTTATCGAGGAAGTAAAAATCCATATGGTAGATCAGGTGTTGAACAGACGTCTTGTTTGACAATGACTGGCCGAGATATTTTTGATTTCGCTACACGAGATGTGGCCAAGTCAATTGACGAATTAATAAAAGAAGACAAAGAGACGATTGACTACTTTCTGCTGCATCAAGCAAATTCGAGGATCTTAGATAAGATCGCTCGGAAAGTCAAAGTTCCGAGAGAAAAATTTTTACAAAATATGGATAAGTACGGGAATACTTCCGGTGCAACGATCCCGATTCTTTTAGATGAAGCAATTGCAGAAGGAACGCTGACATTGGGCAGCAAACAAAAATTGGTACTTTCAGGTTTTGGCGGTGGACTGACATGGGGAACCATGATCATCGCGTTATAAACCTGTAGTTATATAAATTAAGAAAATTTAACATTGGAGGAATATACACATGGTATTCGAAAAAATTCAAGAAATCGTAGCAGAAGAACTAGGTAAAGAAACAGAAGAGATCAAGTTGACAACAAACATCCAAGAAGATCTTGAAGCAGACAGCTTGGATCTATTCCAAATCATCAACGAGATCGAAGACGAATTCGACGTGAAAATCGAAGTTGAAGACGGCATCAAAACAGTTGAAGATTTAGTGAAATACGTAGAACAACAACAAGCTTAATTTTTAAGGCTGGGCCAAAAGCCTAGCCTTTCCTTTTAGTGTCAAAAAGTTGATTAGATGTGCATCGAATACTTATCCTCAATCAACCAAAAGAAGCAATCAGAAGTTATAGAATAAAACATAGAATGAACGAGGAGAAAACCATGAAGACAGCTTTTTTATTTAGTGGTCAAGGTGCCCAATACGCAGGTATGGGAAAAGAACTCTTTGAACAAGAAGAAATCGTTCGTGAGACATTTGCTGAAGCAAGTGAGGTTCTAGGCTATGATATGGCAGAACTTTGTTTCACAGAGAACGAACAATTGAATCAGACAGAATACACTCAACCAGCGATCTTGACAGTTAGCGTTGCTTTTTGGCGTTTATTGAAAGCAAAAGGCTTTCAAGCAGAGGCTGTTGCCGGATTGAGTTTGGGAGAGTACACAGCTTTAGTTGCTAGTGGTGCTTTGGATTTCCAAACAGCTGTGGCTTTGGTTGCCAAACGTGGCTCTTACATGACAAATGCTGCACCTAAGGGAACGGGGAAAATGGTTGCAGTCATGAACGCACCAATCGACGTGATCGAATCTGCGTGTGAAGAAGCAAGTGCGCTAGGCATCGTATCACCGGCCAATTACAATACGCCTCAACAAATCGTGATCGGTGGGGAAGTAGCCGCTGTAGATCAGGCAATGGAGCTTTTGAAGGAAAATGGCGTCAAACGAATGATTCCGTTGAACGTAAGTGGCCCCTTCCATACGGCTTTGTTGAAACCAGCTGCAGACCAGTTGAAAACAGCTTTGGAAGAAATTACTTTTGACGAGATGCAGATTTCTGTCATCAGTAATACGACTGCAAAAGTAATGGCACAAGATGAGATCAAAACGTTATTGGAACGACAAGTGATGTCGCCGGTACGTTTTTATGAAAGTGTAGATACGCTAAAAGAATTAGGGATCGAACGTGTCATCGAAATTGGTCCAGGAAAAGTTCTTTCAGGCTTCATCAAAAAAATCGATAAGACATTGGTCATGTCTCGTGTAGAAGACTCGAAAACATTGAGTGAAACAGAGGCTTTATTATCCTAGGAAATCAGTTCTGCTGTAAATCAAGGGATTGGAACGATGGACGTGGTAAAAAGGAAATACCTTAATACTAGGAGGAAAAAATGGAATTAAAAGATAAAACGGTTTTTGTTACAGGAAGTACCCGAGGAATTGGGTTAGAGATCGCTAAAGCCTTTGCGAAGGAAGGTGCAAATATTGTCTTGAATGGTCGTCGAGAAATTTCAGAGGAGTTGATTGCTTCTATTGAAGCTTTTGACGTGAAATGTATCGGTATTTCAGGCGATATCTCAGATTTTAAGAGTGCTGGTGCAATGATCAAAGAAGCTGAAGAGAAGCTAGGTGCGGTCAGCGTACTGGTAAATAATGCTGGGATCACCAATGACAAGCTGTTGCTACGAATGACTGAAGAAGACTTTGAACAGGTTCTGAAGATCAATTTGACAGGGACCTTCAATATGACACAACAAGTCATGAAAAAGATGCTGAAACAGCGTGAAGGAGTGATCATCAATCTTTCAAGTGTTTCTGGATTGATGGGAAATGCTGGTCAGGCAAACTATGCAGCAAGCAAAGCTGGAGTCGTAGGTTTCACAAAATCTGTTGCCAGAGAAGTGGCTCCTCGCGGTATCACCTGCAATGCGATTGCTCCAGGGTTCATCCAAACAGACATGACAGATGTCTTATCAGAAAAATTGAAAGACCAAGTGACCCAAAAAATTCCATTGCAACGCTTTGGCAAGGTAGAGGATGTCGCAAAAACAGCTATTTTCTTAGCAAAAAGCCCATATATCACTGGACAAGTTATCAATGTCGACGGTGGTATGGTCATGCACGGTTAAGAGAGGAGAAGAATTATGAATCGAGTAGTAGTTACAGGATACGGTGTTGTTTCTCCAATAGGAAATGACGCGGACACATTTTTAACAAGCTTAAAAGAAGGAACAAACGGGATCGGACCGATCACAAAATTTGATTCTGAAGCAACAGGGATCTCTGTCGCTGGAGAAGTCAAAGAGTTTCCTTTAGAAAAATATTTTGTCAAAAAAGATACGAAACGTATGGATCAATTTTCAATTTTTGGGATCCATGCAGCATTAGATGCACTTGAAATGGCGAAACTGGATACAGCTGCGATCGATGCCGATCGTTTTGGTGTGATGGTAGGTTCTGGAATCGGTGGGTTGCCAACGATTCAGGATCAAGTGACGCGTATGAATGCCAAAGGCGCTAAACGCGTTTCACCAATGTTCGTGCCAATGTCGATCGTCAACATGGTTGCTGGGAATATCGCTTTGCGCGTAGGTGCGAGAGGTATTTGTACGACGACTGTAACGGCTTGTGCTTCTGGTACTCACTCTGTGGGTGAAGCCTTCCGCAATATCAAGCATGGTTACGCAGATGTGATGCTGGCTGGTGGTTCAGAAGCGACAATTTGTGAAATCGGGATTGCCGGTTTTGCTTCTTTGACTGCACTGACAACTGAATCTGATCCTGACAAGGCGTCAACGCCATTCGACAAGAACCGTAGTGGTTTCGTCATGGGAGAAGGTGCCGGTGTGCTATTGCTAGAATCCTTAGATCATGCTTTAGCTCGTGGTGCAAACATTCTAGGTGAAGTCGTTGGTTATGGTGCAAACTGTGATGCCTACCATATGACTGCACCAAATCCAGATGGTTCTGGTGCTGGTAAAGCGATGAAATTGGCTATGAATGAAGCGGGAATCGAACCGACAGAAGTGGGTTACATCAACGCACATGGTACAAGTACACCTGCCAACGATGTTTCAGAAGCAACAGCGATCCAATATGGTTTAGGTGACAGCTATAAAGACACTTATGTAAGTAGTACAAAATCTATGACTGGACACTTGTTGGGAGCTGCCGGAGGAGTCGAAGCTGTAGCTACGTTACTAGCCTTGCAGCATCAATTCATTCCACCAAATATCAACGTGACCGAAAAAGATCCAGAGATTGATTTGAATGTTGTGATCAACGAAAGCAAATCAGCAGATCTAACGTATGCGATGAGTAATTCTTTAGGCTTCGGTGGCCATAATGCCGTTATTTTGATGAAACGTTGGGAGGCTTAAGCATGCAATTAAGCGAGTTAAAAGATTTACTTTCCATTTTTAACCAGTCGACACTGACTGAATTCAATCTAAAGGATGGGACATTTGAGCTGTATTTGAATAAGAATACTACTTCACGTCCGGTCGCTTCAGCACCTGCTGCGGGCGTAGCACCAGTCGTACAACAAACTGTAACAGAGTCCGCTCCGCAAGCAGCACCCATAGTTGCTCAAGAAGTCGCTCCGGTACCTGTTGTAGAGGGAACGGAAATTGTTTCACCTTTAGTCGGTGTTACCTACCTAAAACCAAGTCCAGATAAACCCAATTTTAAAGAAGTTGGAGATCGTGTGGAAAAAGGTGAGGTCGTTTGTATCGTTGAAGCCATGAAAGTAATGAATGAGATCACGAGTGATCTCTCAGGTGAAATCGTCGAAGTTTTAGTAGAAAATGAACAAGTGGTTGAATTCAATCAACCGTTGTTCCTTGTGAAAGAAGGTTAATTATGACTGTAATGAATATTCAACAAATCAAAGAAATCATTCCACACCGTTACCCGATGCTATTGATCGACCGAGTGGAGGAATTAGTAGATGGTAAACGTGTCGTTGCCAAAAAAAATGTAACGATCAATGAACCATTTTTCCAAGGACATTTTCCTCATGAACCTGTGATGCCCGGCGTATTGATCGTCGAAGCAATGGCTCAAGCTGGAGCAGTGGCTTTGTTGTCACTGGAACAATTCCGTGGAAAGACAGCGTATTTTGGCGGTATCGACAAAGCAAAATTCCGTAAAAAAGTGACACCTGGTGATACACTGATCTTAGAGGTGGAAATTATCAAAGTGAAAGCAAATGCTGGAATTGGTAAAGGAATTGCAAAAGTGGATGGCAAGAAAGTTGCCGAAGCTGAATTAACCTTCATGATTGGATAGGTGACTTATGTTTTCAAAGATTTTAATTGCAAACCGCGGAGAAATTGCTGTACGGATCATCCGTGCCTGTCGTGAACTAGGTGTTCGTACAGTAGCCGTATACTCCGAAGCAGATAAAAATGCATTACACACTGAGCTAGCAGATGAAGCAGTTTGTATCGGTCCTGCCAAAGCGACAGATTCTTATTTGAATGTACAGCAGATTCTTAGTGCTGCGATCGTAACAAAAGCTGAGGCGATTCATCCAGGATTCGGTTTCCTTTCAGAAAATAGCCGTTTTGCATCAATGTGTGAAGAATGTAATATCGTCTTTATCGGTCCGAAAAGTCAAACGATCGATGATATGGGAAACAAGATCAATGCACGCAAATTGATGATCGAGGCCGATGTCCCTGTCATTCCAGGGAGTGATGGCTCGATCGCAGATGTTGAAGATGCCCTGCGGATCGCTGATGAGATTGGTTATCCAGTCATGTTGAAAGCTGCCGCTGGTGGCGGAGGTAAGGGTATCCGCAAGGTTCTTGCCAAAGAGGAGCTTCCGCAGCATTTTTCTTCGGCGCAGCAGGAAGCAAAAGCTGCATTTGGCAATGACGACATGTATATTGAAAAAATCGTTTATCCTGCCCGTCACATCGAAGTTCAGATCTTAGGAGATACTTTTGGTGATGTGATCCATTTAGGTGAACGCGACTGTTCTCTACAACGCAATAACCAAAAAGTATTAGAAGAGTCACCGTCTGTGGTGATCTCTGAAGAGAAGCGAGCGGAGATTGGGATGGCTGCAGTCCGTGCTGCCAAGGCAGTTCATTATGAAAATGCAGGTACGATTGAATTTTTAATGGACGAGTCTGGATCCTTTTACTTTATGGAAATGAATACACGTATTCAAGTAGAACATCCAATCACTGAAATGGTCACAGGGATCGATCTGGTCAAGAAACAATTAGAAATTGCCAGTGGCGAGCCTTTGGGAATCAAACAGGAAGACATTGTTTTGACTGGGCATGCAATCGAATGTCGGATCAATGCAGAAAATCCTGCCTTCAACTTTGCACCATCTCCTGGTACGATCAATAACTTATTGCTACCAAGTGGGGGAATGGGTCTGCGCGTTGACAGTGCGATGTATTCGGGCTATACGATTCCACCGTACTATGATTCAATGATTGCCAAAGTCATCGTACATGGAAACAATCGTTTTGAAGCTCTGATGAAGATGCAGCGTGCCTTAAGTGAATTAGTAACAGATGGTGTCGTAACCAATGCCGAGTTCCAGCTGGACTTGATCAGCCACCCAAATGTGGTTGCTGGTGATTACAGTACAGCCTTTTTACAAGAGGACTTTTTACCAAATTGGACGCCTGAAGTTTAGGAGGGAAAAACATGGCATTATTCAAAAAGAAAAAGGATTATATTCGTATCAATCCAAATCGTGATACAACGCCAACGAATGAACCTTCTGTCCCAGACAATATGTGGGCAAAATGTCCAAGCTGTAAACATACACTTTATACAAAAGAGATCGGGGCAGAAAAAGTCTGCCCTAATTGTGGCTATAATTTTCGTGTCACAGCTTGGGAACGGATTGCATTGACGATTGATGAAAAAAGTTTTGAAGAATGGGATACAGACATCGAGACAGAAGATCCGTTGAATTTCCCGAATTACAAAGAAAAGATCCAGCAAATGCGTGAAAAAACCAAGCTTCATGAAGCAGTTTTGACAGGTGAGGCGAGAATTTCTGGTGAAAAAATTGCTTTAGGGATCATGGATCCTCATTTTATTATGGGAAGCATGGGAACTGTGGTCGGAGAGAAGATCACTCGTCTGTTTGAAAAGGCAATAGAAAAAAAATTGCCAGTCGTGCTGTTTACAGCTTCTGGCGGAGCCCGTATGCAGGAAGGTATTTTTTCACTGATGCAAATGGCGAAAATCTCAGCAGCGGTCAAACGACACAGCAATCAAGGGCTGTTTTATTTGACGATCCTAACAGATCCGACAACCGGTGGCGTTACTGCCAGCTTTGCGATGGAAGGCGATATTATTTTAGCGGAACCGGAAGCAGTGATCGGTTTTGCCGGTCGTCGCGTGATCGAGCAAACGATCAAGCAAGAACTTCCAGAAGATTTCCAAAAGGCAGAATTCCTGCTTGAGCATGGCTTTGTCGATCAAATTGTCCCAAGAACTGAATTGCGAGAACGAATTTATCAACTCGTCCATATACATACAAGGAAAGGATGGCTTAAACATGAGTAGACCTGCACATGAAATTGTTCAATTAGCGCGAGCAAAAGAGCGTTTAACAGCTTTGGACTACTTTGAGCGCATCTTTGAAGGTTATCAAGAATTTCATGGTGACCGTTTGTTTGCAGATGACGAAGCTGTCGTTGGTGGGGTGGCTTTATTAGACGATAAACCAGTTACAGTTATCGGGATTCAAAAGGGGCGTAATCTGACAGAGAATCTAAGAAGAAACTTTGGCTCTCCTCATCCAGAAGGCTATCGTAAAGCATTGCGTTTAATGAAGCAAGCAGAAAAATTCAATCGACCTGTGATCACCTTTATCAATACTGCAGGAGCTTTTTGTGGGATTGGTGCAGAGGAACGGGGCGAAGGCGAAGCAATCGCACGAAATCTGTTTGAAATGTCCGATTTGAAGGTACCGATCATTGCGATCGTCATCGGAGAAGGCGGAAGTGGTGGCGCATTGGCGCTGGCACTAGGAGATGAAGTATGGATGTTAGAGCATTCAATCTATGCAGTCTTGTCTCCAGAAGGCTTTGCTTCGATTCTTTGGAAGGATGGTAGTCGAGCGAATGAGGCAGCAGAATTGATGAAAATCACTGCCCGTGAACTCAAAGAACTAGGTATTATTGAACGTGTGATCCCGGAGACTTTCCGTGGAGAAAAAATTACAGATGAAGCGATCATCAAACGTTTGCGAGCGGATTTGATCCATAAGTTAAAAGAATTGTCTGTAAAAGAAATTCCAGAATTATTAGAAACGCGTTATCAGCGTTTTAGAAAATATTAGTCAGAAATCATTAGGAGAATCAGGATTCTCTTAATGATTTTTTCTTTCATTTGAATAGGATGAATAAAAAATCATCAAAATGTAGTAAAAGTGAATATTTGTTGTTTATTTTTTATTTTGTATGTGTTAATATGCATATATGTTAAAAAAATAGAATTTATTTGTATAAATATTTAGAAGGAGTTATTATTTATGAAAAAAATTGTTGGATTGACTACATTGGTTGTTGGATTATTAGCTTTTACAGCGTGTGGAGGAGGAAATACAGCAAGCTCTGATTCTGGATCAGCACCTGCCAGTGAAGCAGGAAATCAGCTAGAGGAAATTCAAGAAGCAGGAGTGATCAAAGTAGCAACTTCTGCTGACTTTGCACCGTTTGAATTCCACGCAATGATCGATGGTAAAGACACGATCGTTGGTGCCGATATTGACATGATGAATGCCATTGGTGAAGAGCTGGGTGTAGAGGTAGAGTTCGTTGACATGGAATTCAATGCGATTCTGGCAGCATTGGATCAAGGTCAGGTAGATATTGCTGTGTCAGGGATCTCAGCCACAGAAGAAAGAAAACAGTCTTTTGACTTCACTCAAAATTATTTCCTTCCTGAACAAAAAGTTGTTGTGCATATCGACAATCTAGAGGCATATCAAGAAATTGCAGACTTGGAAGGCAAAAAAGTCGGTGCTCAGAAGGGATCGATCCAAGAAATGATCGTTGCTGATCAACTACCGGATTCGCAAATCGTTTCTATTCCAAAGGTTCCTAATTTGGTTGTTGAATTGAAACAAGGTTCGATCGATGCGCTTGTTTTAGAAAGTGCTGTAGCTGACTCTTATGTAGGTCAAAATGATGATGTTGCGATTGCTGAGGTTCTTTTAGAAACATCTGAAGATGAAGCTTATGCGATTGCTTTGCCTAAAGGTAGCGTCGAGTTGGAAGAAGCGCTAAATAATGCCTTACAACAATTGATCGACAGTGGTCAAATTGAAGAATTTGTTCAGGAAAATACTGATTTAGCAAATGAAAATGCCTCTAACTAGGAGGAGATGACATGGATTATTCCTTTTTAACGGTTTATTATAATTACTTTTTATCGGGTACCCTGGTCACATTGATCATTTCTTTCATTACGGTGATCTTGGGAACGATTTTGGGGATCGTGCTGGCTTTAATGAAACTGTCTTCTTTTCGTCCTTTGCGATGGTTCGCAAATGTCTATATTGAAGTTTTTCGTGGAACGCCAATGCTGGTTCAAATTATCATCAGTGTAGGATTACTCCATAATTTGATTTCTTTTCCCACTTTTCCGATTGGGATCTTAGATATTGATTTTAGTCGACTTTCTGCAGGGATCGTTGCTCTTTCGTTAAATTCCGCTGCCTATGTTGCAGAGATCATTCGTGGAGGAATCAATGCGGTTGATATCGGTCAAAATGAAGCTTCCAGATCATTGGGGTTAAGTGGAGGTCAAACGATGCGTTATGTCATTCTTCCACAAGCCTTGCGTAATATTTTGCCTCCTTTGGGAAATGAATTTATCGTTCTGATCAAGGACTCGTCTTTATTGTCAGTTATTGGAATCTACGAGTTGATGAACAGCGCACAGATCGTTGTTACATCGTCCTTTATTCCTATGAGACCCTTGTACGTAGCAGCAGTGATTTATTTTATTCTGACCTTTAGTACCTCACAGTTGCTAAAAATTTGGGAAAAAAAGCTGGGAAAAGGCTACCGTCGTTAAAAACAAGCGTGCATCACTTTGTATTCTTAGGATACAAAGTGATGTTTTTTTGTATAATTGTATTCTTGGTTATTATGAGATAAAATAATTTTAGAAAGAAAAATGGAGGAGGAGATTTTATTGGAGGTGAACAACGAGCAGTGGTTTTGGTTGAATGAACCACCAAGCTATCAATTTATAGATGGAAGTGTCCATTTAAAAACGGTTCCAGCTACCGATTTTTGGCAACGAACCTACTATGGTTTTCGAAATGATAATGCATCAGCACTACAGATCCAAACGAAGGAGACGTATTTTTCATTCACAGTCAAGGTGAAATTTGATACACAGAAGCGTTTTGACCAGGCGGGGATCCTTTTATATTTGGACAGTGAGAATTGGCTGAAGGCCTCTTCAGAGTACAAAAACGAGTTGGTCCAACGTTTAGGTAGTGTCGTGACAAACAATGGATATTCGGATTGGGCAACTTCCGATATACCGGCGACGATCAATACGATCTGGTATCGTTTAAGCAGACGGGAAGCTGACTATCGCTTGGATTATTCGCTGGATGGTGAATCTTTTAGTCAAATGAGAATCTGTCATTTATTTAAAGGTGATCAAGAAATAGCTTTCGGAATCTATGCCTGTAGTCCAGAAGATTCAAGTTTTGATGCCGTATTCTCAGACTTTGAGCTGACGGAATGTCTTTGGAAGGAACATGTTTAGGTAAAATTTTTATGAAAAGCATTGAATCGAAAGTACAAAAATAGATGCTACGTCCCTTTTGTCAGTAAATTAGGAGGTAGAAATATGGTTAGCGAACAAATAATAGAAGTAGATCCGTTTCTGAAACCGTATGTATCTGACATTCAATTAAGAAACCGAAATTATGAAGAGACAAAGGATCGATTACTTCAAAATGAAGAAAGCCTTGCTGATTTTGCGAACGGTCATCATTATTTTGGCTTTCAAAAACAAGAAAATGGCTGGGTGTATCGAGAATGGGCACCAAATGCTGAAAAGATCGCTTTGATTGGTGAATTCAATGATTGGGATCGCAACAGTCATTTTCTTAGACCGATCGAGCAAGGTATCTGGGAGATCACACTTACGGAAGAGGATCATTTGACCCATGGTTCCAAGGTGCGAATTGAGATCACTACTGGGGAGGATGTGTTTGAGCGTATCCCTACTTATTGCAGACGTGTTGTTCAAAAGGAAGAAAGTATCGACTTTGATGGAGTCGTGTGGTCTCCTTCTGAACCTTTTGAATGGACGGATGGAAATTTCAAGCGTAATCAGGAGGAGCCAGTCTTGATTTATGAAAGTCATGTTGGAATGGCCGGAATCAAAGAAGGAATCTCAACTTTTACAGAGTATATTGAAACTGTTTTACCAAGAGTCAAAAAGTTAGGTTACAATACGATTCAGCTAATGGCGATTGCCGAACATCCTTACTACGGATCCTTTGGTTATCAGGTTTCTAATTTTTTTGCTGTTTCTTCTAAATTTGGAACACCAGAGGAACTGAAGTTACTGATAGATGCCGCTCATAATATGGGAATCAGTGTTTTACTAGATATCGTACATTCGCATGCCGCTACGAATGTTGTAGAGGGACTGGCAGCCTTTGACGGAACGGAAGGACAATTTTTCCATACGGGGGAGAGAGGTACGCATCCTGAATGGGGTTCGAAATTGTTTAATTATGGCAAGACAGAAGTCATTCATTTTTTACTGTCGAATATCAAATACTGGTTGGAAGAATATCATTTTGACGGTTTTCGATTTGATGCAGTTACTTCGATGCTCTACCATCATCATGGTTTAGGTGTTTCCTTTGATCACTATGACAAATATTTTTCAATGGCGACGGATACAGAAGCAGTCACCTATCTACAGTTGGCATCAGAAGTTGCTAAAGAGGTGGATCCGAACTGTCTTTTGATCGCTGAAGATATGAGCGGTATGCCAGGCATGTGCCTGCCAGTAGCGATCGGTGGTATTGGCTTTGATTATCGATTGGGAATGGGGATCCCTGATTTTTGGATCAATACCTTAAAAAATGTTTCTGACTATGATTGGGATTTAGGTGGAATTTGGCATGAGTTAGCACAAAGAAGACCTCAGGAAAAGGTTATCGGCTATTGTGAGTCTCATGACCAAGCATTAGTTGGAGACAAAACGATCATGTTCCGTTTGGCAGATCAGGAAATGTACTGGAAAATGGATGTATTCTCGCAAAGTGACAGTATTGATCGAGCAGTCGCTCTGCATAAAATGATTCGTCTGATCACTTGTACCTGTGCAGGAGAAGGGTATTTGAACTTTATGGGTAATGAGTTTGGACATCCAGAATGGATCGATTTCCCAAGTGAAGACAATGGCTGGAGCTATTCTCATGCAAGACGTCGATGGGATCTGGCGGATGATACGAATCTTAGATATCGTTTCTTACAGTGCTTAGATCAGGAAATGATCCAGTTTGTCAAAGAAAGCCAGCTACTGAACAAGACGTCACAATTGCTATATCATCATGAAGACAATAAATTACTGGCTTACAAGAAGGACGATTTCCTATTTGTCTTTAATTTCCATCCAGTTGAAAGACAGACAGTCGAGTTCGGTACAAATGATTTCTCAAGAGCAGAAGTTGTCTTGCATTCCGAATGGCAAAAATTTGGTGGCTATTTGGATGAAAAAAATGATGAAAATCATTTAGTCGTGGATAATAATCATCGGATAAGTATACCGATCAATCGTCGATCTGTCGTCGTCTATAAAATTTCTTAAATTTTTTATTCAAAGATAAAATCATCGAGAAACAGAATCTTCCAATCAATGAGGAAGACTCTGTTTCTTTTTTTTGAAAAATATTCAAAAAAGTATGCTTGATCAGTTTTTCATGTAAAAAAATGAACAGACTGATTCCATTTAATTAAAAAACGTTAGTTTATTATATAATATTGATATATTAGTCATTATATGTGTTAAAAAAACTTATTTTCTATTTAATAATATAGAAAATAACCGATGTATGTCTTGTATTGTGATTTTTTTCATGTCGTTAAACATAGGAGGAAAGATGAAAAGTAGCATTATAAAGAAAATCACTATGATTGCCACCTTGACCGTGTTTATTAGTGCAGCAATCATAGGAAGTGTGAACTACTATTTTAGCTACAAAGAGACGTTAAAATCAGCAGGAATCGAGTTGACAGGCTGTGCCAATATAACGACGGGAATACTGAACATTGATGAGCTGTCCCGATTGTTGGAAGGAGAGAAAGAACGTTTAACAGGAATCGAAGAACAACTGGAGTGGACGATTGCTCATAAGCATATTTTTTCCGCTGAATATATTTTGTCTTTGGAAGGAACACTAGTTGCTTCAGATTCTCATTTGAAACAACAAGGATACGAAGCAGGGGATCTCTTTCCTATTACACCAGCTGCGATTGAGCAGTTGAAAAAAGGAGAGGTAGTAGCCACTGCAGTCTATACACAAGACGGCCGAAAAAAAATTACCGGCTATGCACCGATTTTTCGCAATCACGATCCGCATGAGGCGGTTATTGCAATCAATGCCATTGATTTTGATGGAAACATTGTTAGTGAAAGAACTTGGGAATCGAATAAACTGACGATCTTGATCAGTTTGATCCTACCTTTCTTTGCGGCTTTACTGACATCGTTCTTTACTCGAGGCTTATTGAAGCCAATCCAAGCAATCAATGTCAATGTGGAGGAACTGGCAAAAGGAAATTTGTCGATCGAGCCACTTCCGATCCATACAGAAGACGAGCTAGGCATGCTTTCTAATCGATTCAACTCGATGGTCTCGGGCTTACGATCACTGATTATTCAAGTGGGGCAAACTTCCAATCGTATTGGAGATAATTCGCAAGAAGTCTACGCCAGTGCAGAGAGTGTTCAGGAAGATACGGAAACAATGACGGTTTCGATCCAGCGAGTAGCTGAACACATTATGCAGCAAAGTGATCTGACGCAAAAAGCGAACGGTGATTTAAAGATGATTGCTGACAGTATTGAAAAAATCAGTCAACATATCGAAGATGTCTCTGACTCTTCTCGTCAGGCTAATGATTTATCTAGAGAAGGACAAAAAATTGTTGATCAAACAATCAAACAAATGGATCGGATCCAAACAACAACGAACGATGCGAATCAAATCACTCATCGTTTGAACCAAAAATTAAAAGAAATTGATCAAATTATTGCTTTGATCAATAGTATTTCTAGTCAAACCAATTTATTAGCCTTGAATGCGGCGATCGAAGCTGCCAGAGCGGGTAAGCATGGAGCCGGTTTTCTGGTTGTATCTGACGAGGTAAGAAAGCTGGCGGAGGAAACGAAAGCAGCAACACAGGAAGTAGGTTCTTTGATTACGGAGATCCAAAAAGAATCTGAATCTTCCGTTCTTAAAGCAGAACAAGGACAACTGGCAGTAGAGGAAGGTCTGCTTTATATTCGTCAGACACATCACTCTTTTGATGGACTTTCTCAAAATGCCACAAATACTGCTGAAGAAGCGGTAGCATTGACCAACGAAACAAGGAATATCAAAGAAAGTATGCGGCAATTAGTGGAAGAAATTGAAGCAGTGGCAGTATTGTCTGATCAAGTTTCCACAAGTACAGACACGATTATGCATGCAAGTGAACAACAAAGCTCGATCATGCAGGAGTTTGTAACGGTGGCTAAAGTACTTTCTGAAATTGCTGACCAATTAAAAACAAGCATTGAAGAATTTCAATTATAATCAAAGACCACAATAGGTCCGTGAAACAAGACGACTAAAAGAGGTTGTTCCAAAGCAAGATTTTATGGGACACTTCAGAAAAAGTAGTCTTGTTTTTCTGTATCTGTGTTAAAATGAAAAAAGAGAGAAAATGTTGAGGTGATTAGATTGCAAGAGAATTTTTGTCGACTGTCGAAAGTGATTCAGACGCATCGAATCTTTCCTTTTGATTTGAATCCATTTGGGTTTTTATTCGGAGGGAAATTAATGAGCTGGATTGATGATGCTGCATCGATCTCTGTGAGCAGACATTGTCGAAGAGGTGCAGTAACTGCGTCATTAGACCAGTTGAATTTCCTTAAACCGTTGCATGGCAACCATTCGGTCTGTGTCGAGACCTATATTTCTGGGACACATAACAAATCGATGGAGGTTTTTGTGAAAGTCATCGGTGAAGACCTAGTGACAAGTGAGCGTTATTTGGCAGCTACTTGCTTTACTACCTTTGTCGCAGTGCCATCCCATATGAATGAAGAGACGGAATTTACCGTACCTAAAGTTGTTCCCGAAACAGAGGAAGAGCAAATGGTTTGTGCAGGTTATGAAAAAAGACGTGATCAACGCTTGAAGGAGCGCTCAGAATACAAAGGATTTGCAGCGAGTTTGTCGATCGACTTGCCTTGGTCCTAAAAAAATGTCTGACGAGAATTTTCTCGTCAGACATTTTTTTAGTTCAACGCTTTTTTCGCTTGTTCAATCTGATGCTTGACTTGATCAAAGCCGGTTCCCCCAAGTGAGTGGCGATTTTTGACTGCTGTGTATGAGCTCAGCTTGTCATACAAATCTTCTTCAACGACAGGAACGATCTCCTGATATTCTTTCAAAGGAATATCTTGTAGATAATTGCCATTTTGGATGCAGCTGAGGACTAATTTGCCAACAATTTCATGTGCTTCTCTAAATGGAATACCTTTGGTTGCCAAATAATCAGCCAACTCAGTCGCATTGGAAAAATCTTTTTCTGTAGACTCCAGCATGTGTTCTTTATTGACCTGCATCGTGGCAATCATCCCTGCCATGATCGCCAGACTTTTCTCAACTGTTTCAACGGTGTCAAACATGCCTTCTTTATCTTCCTGAAAGTCTTTGTTATAGGCTAGAGGCAGTCCTTTAGTGACTGTCAATAAGCCAATCAAATCGCCGTAGACACGTCCTGTTTTTCCACGGATCAATTCAGCCATATCAGGATTTTTCTTTTGTGGCATAATCGAACTGCCTGTTGAAAAAGTATCCGACAATTGCACAAATTGGAACTCATGACTGCACCATAAAATGAGCTCTTCACAGAAACGTGAGAGATGCATCATTAGGATTGAAGAATTGCTTAGAAATTCTAAAATAAAATCACGGTCACTCACAGCATCCAAACTGTTTTCATAAATAGAAGAAAACCCTAGTTCTTTAGCAGAAAATTTTCGATCGATTGGAAAAGTTGTACCAGCCAGAGCGGCTGCACCAAGTGGTGAGCGATCGATTCGTGGCAGGTTTTCCTCCATACGCTCTTGATCTCTGGTCAGCATTTGATAGTAAGCCATCAGATGATGACCAAAAGAGATGGGCTGGGCATGCTGAAGATGCGTATAACCAGGCATGATCGTTTCAATGTTTTCCTCAGCTTTTTCCACTAGTACTTCGCGGAATTCAATGATTTTTTCAATGATACCTTCAACTTTTTCTTTTAAATACAAATGCATGTCGGTCGCAACCTGATCATTTCTTGAACGAGCAGTATGCAGTTTTCCAGCGACCGGACCGATTTCTTCATGCAAGAATGTTTCAATATTCAAATGAATATCTTCGTTTTGTACGGTAAAAATCAATTCGTTGTTTGTTAGTTTTTCCTGAACTTTTATTAGTCCATCGATGATTGTTTGACCTTCTTCTTTGGAAATGATTTGTGTATGGACAAGCATTTTGACATGAGCAAGGCTACCTTGAATGTCTTGTTTTGCTAGGGCTTGATCAAAAGAGATCGATGCACCAAAAGCATCGATCCATTCTTCATTTTTTCCATCGAAGCGGCCACCCCAAAGTTTCTTCATAGAGGTTCCTCCGTTGTATTATTGTTTTTGTTTTGCTTGAATCTCCGCGTGAACCTTACTTGGTAAGCCCCATAATTTGATGAAACCAACAGCTGCATCTTGATCAAACGTATCGGCAGAAGTGTAGGTTGCTAGATTTTCATCGTAGAGACTATTGTCTGACTTACGCCCTTCACAGATGATATTGCCTTTGAACAATTTGACACGAACGACGCCGTTCACATACTCCTGGGTACTTTTTAGAAAAGCAATTAGAGCATCTGTCAGTGGGTTGAACCACAGTCCGTTATAAATGACTTGTGCTAATTGATGTTCAATGATTGGTTTGAAATGTGCCAATTCACGTACAAATACTAGGTCTTCTAGCTCTTTATGAGCAGTCATCAAGGTCATTGCTCCGGGACATTCGTAAACTTCTCTTGATTTGATCCCTACCAAACGGTTTTCAATATGATCGATTCTACCGACACCATGGTTGCCAGCCAAAGCATTCAATTCCGCTGTGATGGTAGACAGGTTCATTTCTTTTCCATCTAGAGCGACTGGCACCCCTTTTTTGAACGTAATCTCAATAACATCTGCTTGATCAGGTGTTTCTTCTAATTCTTTCGTCAGAGCATAAGCACCTTTTGGCGGTGTTGCCCATGGATCTTCAAGAATCCCACATTCGCAGGCACGTCCCCATAAATTTTGATCGATTGAGTAAGGATTATCTAAATCGGCAGGAATAGGCACCCCTTTTTCCTTTGCATAAATAATCTCTTCTTCTCTAGACCATTTCCATTCGCGGACTGGCGCGATTACTTTCAGATGAGGATCAAGAGCGGCGATGGCCACCTCAAAACGAACCTGATCATTTCCTTTACCTGTACAACCATGAGCGATCGTTGTCGCCTTGGTCTCATGGGCAAGTTCTACTAATTTTTTAGAAATCAGTGGTCTTGACAAGGCAGAAACCAGTGGATAAGAGTTTTCGTAGAAGGTATTTCCTTGTAAAGCAATCAATGCGAAATCCTGTGCAAACTCTTCACGAGCATCAATCGCGTAAGATTCGCTCGCTCCTACGTCCAATGCTTTTTGACGAATCGCTTCGGTGTCTCTTCCTTCACCAACATCTAGGCAACAAGCAATCACATCATATCCTTCATCAACCAACCATTTTACAGAAACGGAAGTATCTAGACCTCCTGAATAAGCTAAAATAACCTTTTCTTTCATATTTATACAATCCCTCGCTTTAAGATTTTATGAAGTTATAGTATCAGAAATTAAAGTGGTAGGCAATAGAAAAAGGTATAAATATGCAAAATAAATTAATTAAAAGGTTAAATATACATTTTGTAAGAGTTTTCAAGCTTTTTTATCCATTTACATAGGCAACCATCCAAAATTATGGTAAAAAGGAGATGAGGTGAGAAAATATGGTAAAAGATGGTTTGTATTGGGCAGAGAAGCTGAAGACAAGACAGCTTTCTTTTGAAGAATATGTTGAATCTGTCGCAAAAAAAATAGAAGCAGAAAATCCTAAATGGAACGCAATGGTCAGCTTTGAGAAAGAGAGTGCGTTGCAGCAATACGCTACGAGTTCCCAAATCAATGAACGTGTTTTTGGCGGACTGCCGATTCCCTTGAAAATGTTGGGGCAGTCAAAAGCAGGTTGGTTGAGTACTTCAGGCAGTCGTTTGTTTGTTGAGCAACGTGCGAAACGCAGCAATCATTTTGTTCAGAAATTGGAAAGCTGTGGATTAGTTCCTTTAGGTCAGACGGCAGCGCCGGAATTTGGATTTAAGAATGTTACAGATGCTGAGATCTATGGGAAGACACGGAATCCATGGAATGAAGCCTATTCCGCTGGTGGATCGAGTGGGGGTGCAGCAGCAGCTGTTGCTTCCGGGATGTTTCCATTAGCAGCAGCCAGCGATGGCGGTGGCTCGATTCGTATTCCTGCATCCTTTAACGGACTCATAGGACTGAAACCAAGTCGGGGAACGATGCCGGTGGGACCATCTGGTTGGCGGGGCTGGCAAGGTGCATCGATTTCCTTTGCTTTGACTGTTTCGATGAGGGATACCGAAGCCTTATTCTATAAGATGAGAGGAACGGAAACGTCTGCCCCATATCAAGCACCACAAAGTGAATGGCAGCATCAACAGGCCGCGAATAAAAGACGATTACGGGTTGCTGTGTCAACTGTATCGCCTGTGGGTAGTACTGTTTCTCAAGCAGCGATCCAAGCAACAGAAGACGCTATTCAATTTTTGGTTGAACAGGGACATGAAGTCTTAGAAATTACGTATCCAGTTGATGGACAACGACTGATTCGCGAGTACTATCAGATGAATGGAGCCGAAACGGCTGCAATGTTCGAGGAAATCTCAGGATCGTTGAAGCGGCAAGTGACCAAAGAAGACATGGAGTTAATGACTTGGGGGATTTATCAGTATGGTCGGAAACTTTCAGCAGCAAGTTATGTCCAGTCGTTGCAAAGCTGGGACATCGCTGCCTATCAAATGGAAAGCCTGTTTCAACAATACGATCTCTTTTTATCGCCTGCCACTGCATATACAGCACCCAAAATCGAGGATGATCTGCAAAGCGATATGATTCGTGAAGGATTAGATCATATCGAAGAGCTGTCTCAAGAAGAAGCTGCCGAGTTGATTTATCAAATGTTTGAGAAGAGCTTGGCACTTTCTCCTTATACACAGTTAGCTAATCTGACGGGACAGCCGGCAATCAGTCTGCCAACCTTTGTTACAGCAGAAAAATTGCCTTTGGGAATTCAGTTCATGGCGGCGAAAGGACGAGAAGATTTATTGCTGCAGATCGGCAAAGAATTTGAAGAGCATCAGAAATTTTACTTGCCATCATTCTATCAATGATTGACAGAATGTATTCTTTGAGAAAAACGGTTCAAAAAGAGTCAATGTCGGAACAGAACCAATCGATTTTTTGTGTAGTGAAGGCGGACTATCTAAAAGAGGCGATAAGAATACTCGTATTCAGTTTATCTATCAGTAAATCTGTAAATAAGAACGCTTTTCATTTCACTAGATTTACTGTATAATCAAGGGTTGAGGAGTGCATTTTGGTACTCCTTCATTTTTTGACTATGAGGAGAAATTATGTTTTCAAATTATAAACCAACTTGGATGGTAGATGCTATTTATAAAGTGACTCCTGAACAATTACAAAAACACGGCATCAAAGCCGTTTTGACAGATTTAGACAATACATTGATCGCTTGGAACAATCCAGATGGGACGGAGGAACTGCGTCATTGGCTGGAATCAATGAGGCAGGCGAACATTCCTGTGATCGTTGTTTCCAATAATAACTCTGAACGTGTGGAAAGGGCGCTCAAAAACTTTGACCTTGCTTATGTTGCGCGTGCTTTAAAACCATTAGCCAGTGGGATCAACCGCGCCTGTAAACAACTAAATGTAGACAAAGGGTCTATCGTTATGATTGGTGATCAGATCATGACGGATGTGAAAGCTGCCAACAGTGCAGGCATCCGCAGTATTCTTGTGCGACCAGTCATAGAAACAGACAGCTGGAAGACACAGTTTAATCGGTTTTTGGAACGAAAAATTATGAAACATCTTTTGAACAAACATCCTGAAATGAAATGGAAAGGTGAAATTTAATGACAGAAACAATTCAATGTATCGGTTGTGGTGTTGAAATTCAGACCGAGAATAAAGAAGGACTGGGCTTTACACCGAAAGCTGCGCTTGAAAAAGGTCTTGAGACCGGTGAAATCTATTGTCAGCGTTGTTTTAGATTGCGTCATTACAATGAGATCCAAGATGTTTCATTAACAGATGATGATTTTTTACGTTTGCTTAATGAATTAGGACAAAAAGAGGCTCTGATCGTCAATGTGGTGGATATTTTTGATTTTAATGGTTCGTTGATCCCAGGATTGCACCGCTTTGTGGGAGATAATCCTGTATTGTTAGTCGGAAACAAAGTCGATATTTTGCCAAAATCTTTGAAAAAATCCAAATTGACACAGTGGATGCGGGAGCGAGCACATGAAGCGGGGCTTCGTCCGGTGGATGTTTTGCTCACAAGTGCGAAGAAACCCAATGAGATGTCGGCTCTGTTGGATACAATCGAGCATTTTCGTGAAGGACGGGATGTGTATGTGGTCGGTGTGACCAATGTCGGCAAATCGACTTTGATCAATCAGATCATTCGTCAAACGGCAGGTGTTCAGGAATTGATCACGACTTCCCGTTTCCCGGGTACTACGCTGGATAAGATTGAGATTCCTCTAGAGGATGGGCAGGCTTTGATTGACACCCCGGGAATCATTCATCGACACCAGATGGCTCATTACTTAGGCAAAAAGGATTTGAAGATCGTCGCACCGCATAAAGAGATCAAGCCGAAATCCTACCAATTGAATCCTGAACAGACGTTGTTTTTAGGTGGCTTAGCGAGATTTGACTTTATTCAGGGAGAGCGCAGTTCATTTATTGCCTATGTGTCGAATGATGTGGAGATTCATCGAACAAAATTGGAGAAGGCCACTGATTTTTATGAAAAGCATGCAGGAGGCTTGTTACAGCCACCACGTGCTGAAGAGGTCACTGATTTTCCTGAATTGGTTCGTTTTGAGTTCTCAGTCAAAGAAAAAACCGATATCGTTTTTGCCGGACTTGGCTGGATCACTGTGACGAAGCCTGGTGTCGTAGCTGGCTGGGCACCAAAGGGAGTCGACGTATTGAGAAGAAAGGCACTGATCTAAGCCAATCGCAACAAGTAGTATAGAACAAGAGAGACAGAGGAGAAAATAAATGGAATTAAGAGGAAAACAAAAACGCTATTTAAGAAGTGAAGCCCATCATTTACAACCGATTTTTCAAATTGGTAAAGGTGGCGTGAACGATGCAATGATCGTTCAGATCGGTGAAGCGTTGGAAAAACGTGAATTGATCAAAGTTTCGCTACTGCAAAACACAGACGAGATCGCTGAAGATGTAGCTTCAGAATTGGAAGCAACTCTAAAGTGTCACATCGTACAGATCATTGGACGCGTACTGGTTGTTTACAAGCCATCGTCACAAGAAAAATACCGAAAAATCTCAGCAAACGTTCGAGAAATCTAAAGGGAGGGCTTTGAGTTGCTAAGCGAACGAATCAGCGGGAGTCAAACGATCTTGAAAGAAGAACCACTTGTAACTGCACCAAGAAAACAAGTAGGAATTCTTGGCGGAACGTTTAATCCTGTTCATATCGCGCATCTCATCACCGCCGACCAAGTGGGAAATGCACTGGGATTGGAAAAAGTGTTGCTGATGCCATCAAATCAGCCCCCTCATATCGATGAAAAAAAGACGATCGCTTCCGAACATCGTCTGCGGATGCTAGAGTTGGCTGTTGCAGACAATCCATTGCTGGATATTGAACCGATCGAACTTGATCGAGAAGGTAAAAGCTATACCTTTGATACGATGAAATTATTAAAGGAAAAGCATCCAGATACGGATTACTTTTTCATCATCGGAGGAGACATGGTTGAATATTTACCGAAGTGGTACAAGATCGATGAATTGATGCAGTTGGTAAATTTTGTTGGCGTCAAGCGTCCAAACTACGCAACGGAAACGCCTTATCCGATCATTTGGATCGATGTTCCCTTGATGGAAGTTGGTTCGACAAGCCTAAGGAAAAAAATCGCGCAAGGATGTTCGGTCAATTACTTCCTTCCGCAAAATGTGATAAACTATATTCAGGAAAAGGGGCTGTACCTAGATGGATTATAGTGAAAAATACATTGATATCAGTCGAGAAGAGCTAGTTAGCAAAGTTCAAGCTCAGATGAGTGAGAAACGTTTTCGGCACGTTCTGGGTGTAGAACAGGCTGCCCTGCAACTGGCAGAAAAATACGGGGCTTCGATGGAAAAAGCTAGTATTGCTGCTCTCACACATGATTATGCAAAAGAGCGGAAAGACGCAGAATTTCAAGAGACTATTCGTCATGACGGTTTGGATCCGGAGCTCTTGAATTGGGGCAATGAGATCTGGCATGGCATTGTTGGAGCTAATTTGGTGCAAAGAGAATTGGGTATCACGGACGAAGAAATTTTACAAGCGATTCGGTTGCACACGACGGGCGCCGCAGAGATGACCTTGCTGGACAAAGTGATCTATGTAGCTGATTACATTGAGCCTGGTCGCAGTTTTCCTAAAGTGGAGGAAGCCAGAAAAATCGCTTTTGAAGATCTAGACATGGCAGTGTCTTATGAAACCAAGCATACTTTGAGCTATCTAGTAAAAAAAGAAGCCACCATTTATCCAAAAACAATTGAAACGTATAATAGATGGGTCGCTAAAAAGTGACCGAGGAGGGAATCATCATAGAAAGTAAACAAATTTTAGAGATCGCTGTTCGAGCAGCAGATTCAAAACACGCAGAAGACATTATGGCACTAGATGTGCGAGAAATCTCGCTATTGGCGGATTATTTTGTCATTTGTTCAGCAAACAGTGAACGTCAGATCAATGCGATCATTGATGAAGTCATTGAAAAAGAAGAAGAAGCACAAGTGGAAATCAAACGGGTAGAAGGAAAAGATGGAGGCAAGTGGGTCTTGATCGATCTAGGCGAAGTAATCGTCCATGTCTTTAGCAATTCTGAACGTGACTTTTACAATCTTGAAAAACTTTGGTCGGATGCACCACTTGTCGATCTTACAGAATGGACTGTTGAGTAATTATGGCTTATGAAACATTTGCCTTCGTCTACGATGAGGTTATGGATACTAGCTTATATCAACGATGGCTGGATTTTTCCTTGCGTCATTTAGGCGAACGCAGAGAAGTTCTTGAATTAGCCTGTGGTACAGGGGCTTTGGCAGTCGAATTTGCCAAAGTCGGCTTCGATGTGACAGCCCTCGATCTTTCAGAGGAAATGCTGATGATCGCTAGTGGTCGTGCACAGGAGGCCGAAGTGGATGTTCAGTTTGTAGCAGGAGACATGCTGGATTTGACTGAAGTGGGAAGCTATCAGGCAGTCACCTGTTTCTCTGATTCGATCTGCTACATGCAAAACGAAATGGATGTCCAACAGGTATTTGATGGTGTCCATCAAATATTGGACGATGAAGGCTGTTTTATTTTTGATGTTCATTCTACTTATCAGATCGATGAAGTCTTTCCTTCTTACAGCTATCATTATCAAACGGAGGAATTCGCTTTTCTATGGGACAGTTATCTGGGAGAAGAGCCCCATAGTATTGAACACTTTTTGACTTTTTTTGTGGAAGACAAAGAAGGGCACTTCATTCGAGAAGACGAACTTCATCAAGAAAGAACCTACTCATTGGATACTTACTTGATGCTTTTAGAGAATGCTGGCTTCAGTCGTGTAGAAGCCTATGCAGATTTTATTGACAGTGAGCCAAATGAAAAAAGTCGTCGCTGGTTTTTTGTTTGTCACAAGTAAGATGCTGTGATATAAGGCGTTCAACAGTATAATATCCGAACATATAGAAGATTGCTTCTGTGGTCCAAGGGATCCTCGTCGCAAATTCACCTAGTTTTAGTGAAAGTCATTCTAGCTTGTTCGGATATTTTTGTCTTTTTTTGAAGGAGGATAACCATGTTTGAAGAATACATATTCCAGGCAACAGAAGCACACCAACCACATCTTTTGCAGATGTATCAACTGATTAAAGCAGAATTGCCTGAAGCAACTATTTTTTATGTTTAGAAACCAGCGAATCAAAGTTTTCTATGCTGAATACGTTTTGAAAGAAGTCTAGACAGTAAATACGAGGGTCAAAGAAGGTGAAGATCAATGAGAGCATGTGGAATTATCGTAGAATACAATCCCTTTCACAACGGACATAAATACCATGCGGAGAGTGCTCGCAAGCAGTCAGGAGCCGATGTCGTGATTGCTGTCATGAGTGGCAATTTTTTACAACGGGGTGAACCGGCTGTGATTGACAAATGGGCTCGGGCGAAGGAAGCCTTGCAAAATGGTGTTGATTTGGTGATCGAACTCCCTGTCCATTGGTCGCTACAGTCTGCTGATTATTTTGCACGGGGAGGGATCTTGTTGTTGCAAGCCCTGCAGTGTGACAGCTATTGTTTTGGTACGGATGCTTCAGATGCTTTTGATTATCAAGCTTTTGGAGATTTTGTGACCAATAATCAGAGAGTAATCAATCAAACCTTTCAGCAATTGGATGATCCTGCGATGACCTATGCACAAAAAATGACAGAGGTCTTTCGCCAAGTCTATCCGAAGTTGATATTGCAGGAGGATCAGCCGAATCATGTTTTAGCTTTGAGCTATGCGCAGGAAAATGCTAAGTTCTCCAGGCCGATGAGAGCGATCCCTGTGAAAAGAGTGGGCGCCGAATACCATTCGACAACTATCAATGAGGGAATTGCCAGTGCAACGGCGATTCGCCGGGCAGTTGCTAGAGGAGAAAGGATTGAGTCGGTCGTTCCGATGCAAACAAAAAAAGACTTGGAAAATTATCAAATTACTTGGGAAAATTATTGGCCACTACTGAAATATCGCATTCTTTCTAGTACTGTGGAAGAACTGCAGGAAATCTATCAAATGGTTGAGGGATTGGAATATCGATTGAAACAATTGATCCATGAAGCGGAGAGCTTTACTGAATTTGTAGATTCAGTAAAGACAAAAAGATATACTCAAACAAGGATCCAACGCTTACTGAGTTATGTTTTGTTAAATATCAAAACAGCAGAGATCGAAGCAGCTTGGCAAAAGAATTTCCTACATGTCCTAGGTTTTAATGAAAAAGGACAGCAATATTTGAAAGAGAAAAAACCCGATTTTCAGCTACCATGGATCTCAAAGATTGGCAAGACCGAGGAACAAATGTACCCGCTGGCCATTCGAACAGACAAGCTGTATCAAATGGGTAATTCCCGGATCGAGGAACAAAACTTTGGAAAAATTCCGATTCGAATCAAAAGCATGTAAGAAAATACTTCACAGATTCGTTTCTGCAAAGTATAATGGTAAAGGACGATTTTCACACTGAAAGTGAAAAGAAAAAATAGAAAGCGAAGTGAGATTATGGGTCGTAAATGGGCAAATATCGTAGCAAAGAAAACTGCGAAAGATGCAAACAACAGTAAAATTTACGCTAAATTTGGGATTGAGATTTATGCGGCAGCGAAATCAGGTGATCCTGACCCACACTCAAACCAAAAATTAAAATTTGTTATTGACCGTGCGAAAACCTATAATGTGCCAAAACATATTATTGATCGTGCCATCGAAAAAGCTAAGGGTTCTGGGGATGAACAATTTTCTGAACTGCGCTACGAAGGCTTTGGTCCAAATGGTTCAATGGTCATCGTAGATACGTTGACGAACAATGTGAATCGTACCGCAGCAGATGTTCGAGCGGCATTTGGTAAAAACGGTGGGAACATGGGTGTTTCTGGTGCTGTTTCTTACATGTTCGATAACACAGCTTTGTTTGGGTTTGCAGGAGAAGATGCAGATGAGATTCTAGAATACTTGATGGACAAAGACATCGATGTTCGTGATGTGGAAGAAGAAGAAGGACAGATTATCGTTCATGGTGAGCCAGAAGATTTCCATGCGATTCAAGAAGCCTTAAAAGAAAAAGGCATCGAAGAATTCAGTGTCGCTGAAATGGAAATGGTACCTCAAAACGAGGTCGCTCTAAACGGAGAAGATTTGGAAAAATTCGAAAAAATGATCGACGTATTAGATGATCTAGAAGATGTTCAAAAAATCTTCCATAATGTTGATTTAGGCGAATAACCGTAGCATAAACAAAGAATAGACGAGCAAATCATAGACCCCAATGGGATATTTAGCTTAGTAAATAATTAGACAGTCTTTTGAGAAATTGCTTGAAAGGCTGTTTTTTTAGGAGGAATATTGAATGGAAGGGACAACGATTTTACCTAGTGTAGAAGAATATTTACAGTTAAGACAAGTAGCAGGATTGTCTGCGCGAGACGAAGCCTACGTTGAGCAGGCTTTAGAAAATAGCATCTACGGAGTCTACTTACGAGAAGGTGATCAATTAGTTGGTATGGGGAGAATCATCGGTGATGGTGGAACAGCTTTTCAAATTGTCGATATTGCTGTTCATCCGGCCCATCAAGGGCAAGGGTTTGGAAAAGTTATCATGGAAGAACTGCAGACCTATATTGAACAATCTATTCCGAAAAAAGCCTATATTAGTCTAATTGCAGATGGTAAGGCGAAATATTTATATAAACAATTTGGCTTTGTCGAGACGGCACCTGACTCGATAGGAATGTATTATCGGAAATCTTGAAAAAGAGCCAGAAGATGAAGAAAGCAAGTAAAAATAGTTATAGATGATTTCCAATTGCTTCAGCTGAAGAATGAGAGAATGCTGTTGTGATCAAGCCCAAATATAGCTATCTAATCTGTAGCGATAGAAGGACACGATCGCCGTTCTTTTTTTCTATCTTTCTGACTTTTTTTCTGCTATGATGGAGTGCGATAGACCGTTGTTTTGACTGGATATAGGCTGTCAAAGGACGGTCTTTGTTTTTTAGTTGTTCCAATTTACCTTAGCGTGATAGTGAGGTCACTAGTGTGAAAATAATCAAGAATAAATTTGTTTCGTTTACAAATATGCGATCGGTGTTGATTCTGCTTCTATGTGTTCTATTGTTTATTACTTCTATCGTCTTGCTTTTTTCGAGAGAAAGAGCAAAGTTGAATGCAGAATACGAAGGAATGATCTCTACAGCATTGAATATCCATACAGAAAGTGATGGGGAGGCAATCAAAAATTCGATCGATGGAGCCAAAAGGTCGATTCAGACAACTGAGACGATGTTGAGACATGCAGAGAATGAATCGGTAGAATCCTTTATCAAACGACGCAATGAAACCAATCCAACCTATAAAATCGACTACACAACGATGGAAGATATTCGTACAGGAGAATTGTCTTCTTTCATTCGCTCTCGTGAACAGGAGGAACTGCAGCAGTTGTTTCGTGGAGAGACGGTGATCAGCAAGATTTGTTACAGTGAAGAAGAGCAGGAATATTTTCTTTATGTGATTGTTCCCCTTATCGAAAATGGTGTAACCACTGGTGTGCTCTATACAGTGATCTACGTTGACGATATTCTTCCTGATCAGCACGATAGCGCAGTCTATCAGGATGTCAAAAGCAGTATTGTTGAAAGTAATGGCACACTGATTTTTAATAGCTTTGTTCCTGAAGAAAAAGGGAATCTCTTCAATGCGTTGAGTGATTTCAATTTGGAGAAAGAAGATATTAGAAAGATCGCTGGAATCATTCGTTCTAATGAGATCAACAGTACTACTTTTGAACGGGCGAATCAGACCTATTATGTTTCAGCTGTGCCAGTGGGATACAATCAGTGGTTTTTACTGTCCTTTGTTCGTGAACCAGATGTTCTTTTCCGTTCGACGAATATTTTTAGAGATGTTGTTCGAGTCAGTATCATTACGATCTTCTTAACTTCTCTGTTAGCGTTTGTTTTGTTTTATCAATTTTTATTCAATAAAAAAGAATTGCGAGCAGAAAAGTCTCGCAATCAAAATTTAACGGATCGTTTACAAGCGATGTTTGACCAGCATAGTGCATTGAAGGTGCTGATCGATATGAAAACAAACACAATCGTGGATGTTAATAACGCTGCCTGTAGTTATTATGGTGGAACCAAGGAAGATCTTGTCGGTAAATCGATCCATGAATTCAATCAATTACCAGAAAAATATCTGAAAAAAGGATTTAATGAAACCGATAAAAGCAAGATCAGCTTTCTTGCCGCTCCTCATAAAATGAAGAATGGTGAGATCAAGATCCTAGACGTTTATGCTTCAGTCATTGACGATGGCGAGGAAAAATTGATCTATTCTATTTTGTTCGATACGACCGACCGGGAGCGTTTTCGAAATGAACTGCTTCGAGAAAAAGAACTTTTGCGGACGACTTTGCGATCGATCGGTGATGGCGTAGTGACCACCGACAACCAGGGCATGATCACTAGTTTAAACAATGTCGCAGAGAAATTGACAGGCTGGACCAGTAAGGAAGCGATTGGTCAGCCGTTCACCAAGATCTTTGTATTAGAGAATGAAGAGACTGGGCTTCCTGCAAGAAATCCGATTCAGCAGGTGTTAGAGACGGAAACAGTTGTTGGTTTAGATGCACACACGCAATTGATCAATAAAAAAGGGGAGACCGTCTCGATTGCTGACAGTGCGGCACCGATCCAATCCAATCTTTCTGAGATTCTTGGTGTAGTCATGGTGTTTCGCGATGTAAGTGAAGAAAAAGCCAGAAATCAAAAAATTGAATTTTTAAGTTATCACGATGCTTTGACGGGTGTTTTCAATCGTCGTTATTTAGATGAAAAGATTCCCAAGCTTGAAAGGTCCGGTCTGGAGGCCGTTTCAGTAATTATGATCGATGTCAACGGATTAAAAATCACCAATGATGTTTTTGGACATAAAGCGGGAGATGACTTGTTGAAAAATACCGCCCAGCTGATGCAGTTATATTGTAGTGAGAAGGATATCATCGTGCGGATGGGCGGTGATGAGTTTGTTATTCTAATGCCTAATAAAAATTTGGAAGAAGCAGAACAAATCATTCAAGAGATCAAAGATGCCCAAGTCACGATCGAAGGTAGTAATCTGCCACTTAGTCTTTCACTAGGCTGTGCCTATGCTCATGGAGAAAAAGGCAGCATCTCAGCTGCGATACAGCAGGCAGAAAAATATATGTATCAACAAAAACTCTTGAATGGCAAGAGCTTTAGAAATTCGTTCATTAGTACATTGTTAGCAACACTTTATGAAAAGAGCAATGAGGCAGAGGAACATTCCAAACGTTTGGAACATTTCTGCCACCTGATCGGAAAGAAATTGCGTTTGTCTTCCAAAGAAATGGACGAGCTGGCTTTATTGGCGCTATTACATGATATTGGGAAAGTCGGGATCGATCCGAATATTTTGAAGAAACCAGGAGCCTTGACTGCAGAGGAATGGGACGAGATGCGTCGCCATCCAGAGATAGGCTATCGGATTGCTCGTGAGACGCCAGAATTGGCTGGAATTGCAGATTTGATTTTGCTACACCATGAACGTTGGGATGGTAAAGGCTATCCTCATGGACTTTCTGGGGAGAATATTCCGTTGGCTTGCCGAATACTTGCTGTGGTAGATTCCTTTGATGCAATGACAAATGATCGGGTCTATCGCAAGGCGATGACAGTTGAGGAAGCGATCGAAGAAATCGAAAGAAATATCGGTAAGCAATTTGATCCTCAAATTGCCAGATTGATGATCGATATCATTACACTTTCAGATGAATAAAACACTAAAGGAGAAGCCGATTGAAGGCCTCTCCTTTAGTGTTCCTCTTTTTCCTCGGGAAATTGTTCTGCGTAGTAATCTTTGATCGAAAAGCCATGAGGCAGGATTGAAACGTCTGGATAGCCAGATTGACTTTTTTTTTTTGT
The DNA here is from genome assembly GCF_053760925.1 of Enterococcus olivae. NCBI lineage: Bacteria > Bacillati > Bacillota > Bacilli > Lactobacillales > Enterococcaceae > Enterococcus > Enterococcus olivae. Next base: position 208,681 of record NZ_JBSMVT010000001.1, on the reverse strand, counting down.
GCCGCGCCACCCATTCAGCGTATTTTTCTGGATGATGCAAGCGAATCTGTTCAGCCCAGTGTTGTGCACCTTCGGGATATTTTTGAACCTTTTTCACTTTTGGCTTAGGAACTTGTTCAACTTTGGTTTCTTGTTCTTTTTTAGGCTCATTTTCTTTCGATTCAGGTTTTGGAACAGTTGGTTGAGAATAAAAAGAAGATGTACTACTTGGCGGTATTTTCAATTTACACACACTCCTCTGCTTATTTACTATTTTTATCGGCCGCTTTTAGTTATTTTTTAGTATAAAATAAAAATATTATTTTATTTTTGCTATTTTTAGTTTTATGATTGTTTTTTGTCTGAAAAACAGACGAATTTATCTTCTTATGTGATAGAATGAACGAAAAAGGGGGCATTTTTTTGAGAACAGAAAAAGAGATGATTTCATTGATCTTGAGCGTTGCCAAGGAGTTGGATGTCCGAGCAGTGGCTATGAGCGGTTCAAGAGCTAATAAAAAGCTAGCCAAAGACCGATTTCAGGACTATGATATCGTTTATCTGATCGAGGACAAAGAATCGTTAGTAAACAATCGAAGCTGGTTGGAAAAATTTGGTCCGCGCTTAATCATGCAGACACCAGAAGAAATGACCTTGTTCCCACCTTCTCTAGGGGAGCGTTTTACTTTCTTGATGTTATTTGAAGACGGTGTTCGAATCGATTTGACCTTGTGTCCACTTTCGGAGCTTTCTGTGTGGCTACAAGAAGAACCAATGATCAAGGTTCTGTCAGATCCAGAAAAAATACTTGCAGGAAAAACAGGATTGTCCCATAAAAGCTATCAGACAGTAGCTGCAACAAATACCGTTTTTCAAGATTGCTGCAATAAATTTTGGTGGGTCTCGACCTATGTCGTAAAAGGTCTTGCACGAAGAGAGCAGAACTATGCAATCGATCATCTTTATGGAATTTGTCAGCAGGAGCTATTGCGTGTACTTGGTTGGCAGCTAGTACAGAAAAAAGGAAGTATGGATCTAGGAAAAAATTACAAATTTCTTTTTCCTAAGTTAGCTCCTGAAAAAGTTCAGCGCTTTTCTGGAATACTTAATTTTTCCAATGAGGAACAGATCAAAGAGTCTTTGCTTGAAACACAGCGATTTTTTCATGAAGAAGCACAAGCGCTAGCAAAAAGTGCCGGATTTGTGTATGATCTTGCGATGGCTGAGAAGGTCATAGATTATACGAAAAAAATATTTTTTGAACTAGCAAATCCATCGTTTGTTATTTGAAATTATGGTATGATAAAAGAAAAATTGAATTTGATAAACAGGGGGATGAAAAATGGCAGAACGAATTGTTTTACAACCCTTTGATCGAATTTTAAGCGGTTACGAGAAGCAGTCTGAAATGGCTGTTTCAGTTGCAGACTGTTCAAGACTTTGCCGGATGTATGAATCTTTAGGGGTTCAAGGCTATCGATTAGGGGATTATCGAGGAGCAAGTTATCTGAATCGTTATTTAGGTTGCTCTGTTTCTAGAGCACCCATGTTGATTTATAAAGACGAATATCTTATTCCATTGGTTTTTAGAACCTCACCTGAATCAAATTTGTTATTTGAAGAATTGACTCGTATGACAGGATTTTTTTATCTGTTGGATTGGCTGCTGAAATTTAGACCAAAGAAGGTCATCATGGATTATAATAAGAAGAAGGAGAGAGGCGACTATCACATTATCGATAGTCCTTATGTAGCTTTCCGTCTGTCTGAGATTGTTGATGGGGCAGGTTTTCCAATCAGTCAGTTTCAAACACTAGAAGAGTTTATGTATTGGAATCGTCAGCACAGACTGATCAAAAACAAGCAGATCGGTCGTCACAGTAAGATTTTTGACGCGAATAGAAAAGAAAATGTGGAAGAATTACAGATGATTTTAAAAGTGATTCAACTAAAATATCCCAACACAACATTCTTTATTTGATTTTAAAGGAAAAGCTGAGTCGGTTCAGCTTTTTTCTTTTCGTCTTTTTGGTATGATAGGAAAGAAATGAATGAGCGTAGGAGAAAAACATGGATAAAAGAAAAGAATCACCGTATCTGATCCACAAAGGAAAGAAAGGCTTGCTACAGCTTATTTTCAGCCGACTTGGTATAGCGTTGCTGTTTTTATTGCTGCAGATTCTGCTGTTGTTTGCTATTTTTCAATATGTGTCGACGAATTATGTGCATGTCTTTTATGGAGGCGCAATCGTCGTCAACATTTTTGGCTATATTTATTTGATCAATAGTCGCAGTGACGGAAGTGTCAAGCTAACCTGGATGGTTCTGTTCACCGTATTGCCGATCATTGGGATTTTTTTGTATTTTTATATGAAATTGGAATTAGGCCATCGTTTAGAGAAGAGGCGATTGATCCATATCAAACAGGAGAGTAATCATCTGATTCAGGAGACTCCCGGATTGCATGATCAGCTGAGTGAGGAAAAGGATTTGCTGGGGATCGCCAACTATTTATCCCGTACGGGTTCGTATCCGATCTATGCCAATGCTCACCTAGAGTATTATCCGACTGGTGAGGCAAAATACGAAGATCTGCTGAAAGAATTGAAGTGTGCGAAGTCCTTTATTTTCATGGAATATTTTATTGTGAGCGAAGGAAAAATGTGGAACACAATCTTAGATATTTTGATTGAAAAAGCTGAAGAGGGCGTGGAAATCCGTTTTTTGTATGATGGCTTCAATGAGTTTTCCCAGCTTCCTCACAATTATCCTAAACAACTGGAAAAATTAGGGATCAAATGTAAAGTTTTTGCACCGATTCGTCCCTTTGTCTCGACTGCCTACAATTTCAGAGATCATCGTAAAATCTGCGTGATCGATGGAAAAACGGCTTTTACTGGTGGAATCAATCTGGCGGATGAGTACATTAACGCAATCGAACGTTTCGGCTATTGGAAAGATACGGCAATCAAAATCCAAGGACAGGCTGTCGATAGCTTTACGTTGATGTTTCTACAAATGTGGGCAATGGATGATGGGGTAGTTGACTTTGCGAAGTGGCTTCATCGACCTCAGGAAATCTTTGAGACAGAAGGGTTCGTGATTCCATATGGGGATGATCCTTTGGATGAGGACCGAGCAGGGGAATTTGTTTATTTCGATATTTTGAACAAAGCGACAGAGTATGTTCACATCATGACACCGTATCTGATTTTAGATTCTGAAATGGAGACGGCTGTATGTCTAGCTGCCAAAAGAGGTGTCGAAGTTCAGATCATTTTACCGCATATACCAGATAAAAAAACGGCTTTTTCTCTTGCTAAAAGCCATTATAAGCTCTTGTTGGAAGCAGGTGTTCAGCTCTATGAATACACGCCGGGATTTATTCATGCCAAAGTTTTTGTCTGTGATGATAAAAGAGCAACTGTTGGCACAGTTAATCTTGATTACCGAAGTTTTTACCATCATTTTGAATGTGGATTGTATATGGAGAACCCCCCCGTCTTAAAAGAGATCGAAAACGATTTCCAAGCAACGCTGAAGCAATCTCAGCGAGTAGAAATGAGTGATGTCAAAAAAATATCCGGCTGGGTCAAAATAGCTGGTTGGTTGCTGAAAGTTTTTGCACCACTGATGTAAAAAAGGTTCTGATGTTGAGACATCAGAACCTTTTTTCTATTCTTTCATATAACTGTGACTATCAATAGCTTGCAATAAAGGACTCTTACTTTGAATAGAAAGAATTGATAATTCATGCATTGCCCGAGTAGCAATCGTGTAAAGAATCAGCTGATCCTGAGCGTTTTGGAAATTATCGCTAATATTCCAAGCGAACACGCGGTCAAATTCTAAGCCTTTTGCTAAAAATGCTGGGATAATCAAGATCGGACGTTTCATGAAGTTTTCTTCTGAAACAATCAGCTGAATATTTCTTTGCATCTCTTCAGAAAGGGCCGCATAAAGCTCTTCACATTCTTTCGCCGTTTTACAAATGATGGCTGTCCGCCAGCGACGATTTTTTTCAGTATCTGCCAATTGGTTTTCCAACCAATCCAAGGCTTCTGACTGTTGTCTTGTTTCTATGATTCGTGGTAGATCTCCTCTGCGCGCCGTTGTTTGTACCTGTTCTTCTTGAGCAAGAAACTGATTGGCAAAAGTAGTAATCTCCTCTGTAGAACGATAGCTTGTTGTCAACTGATAACGGGTCACTTCTTGATCTGGAAAAAGTTGCTCCAAGGAGTGAACGATCGTTTCGTTACCAAAGACCTTTTGATTGAGGTCTCCACATAAGGTCAAACCAGCTTTTGGATACAAAGAACGTAGCAACGCAACCTGCGCAGGTGGAAAATCTTGCATTTCATCGACAAAGATAAAACGCGCTTTTTGTTCTACCGGTAAAGGATACAGACCACGAAGCAGAACCGTGTATAACAAGGCATCTTCTTGTGTCAGTTGTTTACGTGTAAAGTTCGTGCGTGTTTGATTGGCTGCTTCTGACCATTTTTCCTGAGAAATGCCGGCACTGTTCAACAATTCTGGATCTATTTGTTGAAGAAAATGCAAATACTGTTTAGGAAAATGGATGAATTGGAAGCGATGGACGCCGCGAGTCATTGCCCGAAACTTCTTGCGAACGATTTGTCGGCGTACTTTGTTGAACAATTGGCGCTCCTTTTCTTCTGAATCTTCCAAGTGAGGATCATTTTCGAAGATCTCCTGCACTTTTTCGCGGGTGGCTTCCTTGACCCATTGTTTTTTGGCTTCGTCTCTTTCAAGACCACCTATTTTTTTCAAGACCTTCGTCTGTAGTAGCTGGCTTCGTTGATACAAAGGCAACTGCGGATTAGTGTCTTGATACCAGGTTCGTAATTGTTTCTTAGTGATATAGGTTTCACCCATGATTTTCAAATCGCGGAACAGAGGACCAAAAGCGGTGATACCTTCAATATATTCTGGAATTTTATTGATCAGTGACAAACCGCTTTTTAGTTTTTCCACACGATCATCTATGCCTGTCAGAAAATTTTCTTCCTGTTGTTCTTCTTTAGTAATCTCATAAGTGGGCAAGAGCTGTTGAAGAAAAGAACGGAAGGTACGGGTAGGTACTTCACTTTCTCCTAATGAAGGCAAAACCATCGCAATATAATCTGAGAACAGATGATTGGGAGAAAACAGTAAGACCTGCTCATCATCCAGCCAACGGCGATTTCGATACAATAGAAAAGCCACACGTTGTAGCAAAGCCGATGTTTTTCCACTGCCGGCGATCCCTTCGATCAGCATAACTTTGCTGGTCGTGTCGCGAATGATCTGATTTTGGGATTTTTGAATCGTTGACACGATGTTTTTCATTTGTGAAGAAGAAGCTTCATCCAAAATCTCCAATAAAAATTCATCATTGATCACTTCTGAGGTATCGACCATCGATAGCAATTCGCCATCCTGGATCTTGAACTGACGCTTCAATAGTAAATCGACCTCAAATCGATCCGTGTCCGTTTGATAAAAGGTAGTTCCGAGCTCCCCTTCGTAGTACAGGTTAGCGATCGGTGCACGCCAGTCGATAACCAGCGCTTCTTCTTTGGTGTCTCTCAAAGAGGCGATCCCCAAATAGAGAGTTTCTTTCGGTTCATTGCCTTCAGTAAAGTCAATGCGGGCAAAATATGGATTGCCAGACATAGTCGACAAGGTCTTTAATCTTTTTTCTTGTGATTCTGCGGTCTGGTAACGCATCAATAGCTCTTGCTCGTGTTGTTGATATTCTAGAACAGACTCGTAAAAAGCCTCTTCAGAACCAGTATTGATCTTTTTTTCAGAAATTTCCTTTAGTTGAGATTGGAAGGATTCCTGGATGTTTTCTTGTTGCTTTTTGATCATTGTTTCTTCATGTTCAATGATTTGAATTGTCATTTCCACATGCTGTTGTTCGAGTTGACGCTCGTTCATTCAGTCGACCTCCTAAAAAATATAGCCATAAAATTATAGCATATAAACGAGCAGTTAGGGGAGTAATTGCTTCTTTTTATCTTCTTTACAAATTTGTTTTTGCTTTTACATTTTTTTGCTTTAGGACTGTACAATTGAATGCCTTTGCTTTTTTTGAGATAATCAATGTAACGAAAAGAACGGGGGTGGAGGTTTTGACAACAGTTTTGATCACAGGCGCTTCTTCAGGGATTGGCAGAGCTCTGGCCAAAGAGTTTGCCAAAGAATATACCCACCTGATTTTAGCTGGACGAAATCGTCAAAAGCTCAATGCTGTTTTTGATGAAATCTGCAGCTTAGAGACTTCCTGCGAGATTCTTGAGATTGATCTGAGAGATTTGGAAGCTGTAAAAAAAATCCCACAGAAATACACCATCGATTGTTTGATCAATTGTGCCGGTGTAGGTGAGACCGGTGATTTTCAAAAAACAACCTTGGATCAGGAAATAGCGGAGATTCAGGTTGATTTGATGGCGCCGCTGATTTTAGCCAAAGCCTTTGCCCAGCAATTTCTTTCCCAAAAATCAGGAATGATCCTGAATGTTTGTTCGACTTCGGCTTTTTATACACATCCCTACATGACCGTCTATGGAGTTAGTAAAGCCGGACTTTTTCATTATTCTCTGGGACTATATGAGGAATTACGGCGGATCGATGGAAAGGTTCGCGTGGTCACCGTTTGTCCAGGTCCCACTAAAACCCATTTTTTTGAAGAAAAAATGACGACAGAGTTTCAACAGGGATCTTGGGCGAGACTGTTTCAAATGTCTCCAGAAACCGTTGCTCGACGAATCCGAAAAGTATCGCGTAAGAATAAAAGCTATGTGATCATCGGCTACCGAAATTGGTGGCTGACTAAAATGTTAGAAATGTTGCCTACCAAAATTCGTTTGCGAGTAGTCGGTAGTTACCTTCGAAAAGGAGTGTTGTAGATGCTTACATTTTATTGGATTATTCTTGTTAGTTTTGTCTTCTTCTTTCTTCTTCGCTGGCGATTGGCGGATCTTTATGTGAAGCAGACGGGGACAAGTCAGAGAATCAATGAGAAAAATTATACAGTGTTGCAGCCGATTCTATCTGGTGATCCGCGTTTGGAAGAGGACCTGAGAGCCAATTTGCTACAAACCAGTGAGATGTTTTTTATTTGGCTCGTGGATAAGAGCGATCCGGTTGCTCAGGAGATTACGGCAACTATTTTAAAGGAAGCCGATCATGCGAGAAGAGTTAGAGTCGTTTTACTGGACGATGTGCCTCAGGAGGTCAATCCAAAGGTTTATAAGCTGAAGCAAGTTATACGAGAGATCCAAACGGAGTATTTTATTGTGTTAGATGATGATTCCGTCTTCAATCGCAAACGCTTGGATGAGATGTCTCACTATGAAAAACGGACAGACGAATGGATCGTGACAGGGATTCCCTATAATGATGGGCAAACAGGAATCTGGTCAAAGCTAGTGGCGGCTTTTGTCAATAGTAATTCGTTGCTGACCTATTTTTCGATGGCCAGAGTTCAGGCCAATCAAACGATCAACGGCATGTTTTACATCAGCCGGACGGAGACTTTTTGCCGACTAAATGTTTTTGAAAGGGTTCAATATGAATTGTGTGATGATTTAGCCGTTGCAGCTTTTCTACAGCGACAAGGAGTGAAAATCATCCAAAGTCGGATTCCCTGTAATGTCAGAAACACGGTTCTGGAACCAAAAAAATATGTGTTACTGATGAAACGCTGGCTGCTGTTCGCTGCTATCTATATGAAAACTTTTCCGTCACTGGCCTTGTTCCTATTGGTTATCGTCCCATCTTTTCTGCCAGGGCTTTTGCTGTTGTTTAGCCTGTTTTTGGGTTGGAAATTTCTAGTAACGAGTCTTTTGCTATTTATTGGAAAAGCTCTGTTGCTAAGTCAGTTTAGAAACAAGGTACTCGAACAAAAAGAAAAGAATCGAGCGATCTTTTATGAAGTGCTGAATGATTTGCTTTTGCCAGTATTGTTCATTTATACGATCATGACACCGCCCATCATTCAATGGCGCAATAAAAAAATCAAGGTAACCGATGGGAAGATCCGCTATGTCTAGCTTTCAAAATTATTTGAGCAGTTTAAAAGAATTACAGGTAGAAAATACCTTGTTGAAAAACTCTCGTTCGATACTTTTACTGAGTGGGAGCAGTCATTATAGTCATGCAAGTTTGACGCAAGAACAAAGCCGATTTTTAGAGACCTTTGTTGCCTATGGTTATCAGGTCGTGCCCTCTAATTTTCCTTACAATAGTGAGTTTGCTCATCGGGAGACGCAATTTCCTGATTTGTTCTCTGCCAGTTTAAGTAATATTGATTACTATCGTCATACTTTGTGGAACAAGGAATTTAAAGCAGAGTTGATTAGACATTTACAACCACTGCTAGCATTAGAAGATGTAATCATTGTCACGCAAAGTTCGGGACTTAACATGCTGACGCAGATTTCACCACTTTTACAGCATCCAAGTCTACAGGTATTTTCGTTAGGACCAGTTTCTTATCAGAAAATCCAAATCGCTAACAGCTGCATTATCAAAGGGAAAAATGACTGTTATTCACGAATATTGGATCGTCATATACCAGATGCTCTTGTCCCCTGTGGACACCATGATTATTTGACGAATCCTCAAGTGAAGGAGGTACTTCATGCAAACATCCAAAAAAATCAAGATCGATCTGGTCGCTGTTCCCTTTAGCGGTCATCTTTATCCGTTACTTGAGCTAGTCAAACCTTTATTAAAGAATGAAAAATATGAATTCCGGCTTTTTACAGGCATGCAAAAAGTTGAGATTGCTTCAAAGCTTGGCTTGAAAGTGATCCCGCTTTTTCCGGATGAACCGACCAAAATGGAGACGATCGCTAATACATCAACACAGATCAGTCCTTTGGGTATGTATCAGCAGCTGAAACAAAATATGACGATCATTCCGGAGGTCATTGAGTTTCTAAACAAAGAAATAAAAGAGAATCAGACGGATCTTGTCATTGCGGATTTTGTAGCGGTACCTGCGGGGATCGTCTGCAAACAATTGGATATTCCCTGGATCACGACGATTCCCACTCCTTTTGCTATTGAAAGCCGAAGTGAAACGCCCAGTTATTTAGGTGGCTGGCGACCAAAGAAGACTTCTTTGGGAAAACGTCGAGATTATTTTGGCAGAAAAACAGTTCGGACTTTTAAAAAACTAGTGGTTTGGCTATTGAAAAAGCCTTTGGCACCTTATGATTTTCAACTTTACAATGACAAGGACGAGGAAACGATTTATTCTCCTTATTCTATTTTAGGTTTAGGAATGAAAGAGATGGAGTTTCGGACAGACTTTCCTGCGCAATTTCAATGGGCTGGACCTTGTTGTGCATCCTTTGAAACAGCGAAAATTAATTTAGATTCAAAGAAACATTATGTTCTGGTGACGATTGGTACGCATTTATTGTGGGGAAAAGATGAACTGCTGCAATTGGTCAGTAGCTTGGCAGAAAAGCATCCTCAGCTACAATTTTTAGTTTCGCTTGGAGATACTCAGCAAGAAGCAGTAATTTCGAAGATAAAAGAAAATGTGACAGTTTATGGTTATTTGCCTTATTCGCAGGTATTGCCTCAGGTGGACTATGTGATCCATCATGGTGGAGCAGGAATTTTGTACCATTGTATCAAAGAACAGCTACCAGCGTTGATCCTGCCCCATGATTATGATCAGTTCGATTATGCGGCTAGAGCCGAATGGGCTGGTGTTGCTCTGGTTGCGAATCGAAACAATACTCAGCAGATTCTGAAAAATTTTCAAAAACTGGTCACAAAAGATTGGCCAGCACTAATAAACTTGAGTTCGAAGTGGCAGGAATATCAACCAGATAAATTACTGGAAAAAGAAATCGAACGTCTGACAGGAAGGTGAAAAAATGAAGGTCTTAGTGACAGGAGCAACAGGTTTTCTGGGAAAATATATCGTGGAAGAATTGACGGCACACCAATATCAAGTCGTCGCTTTTGGTAGGAATGAAAGGATTGGTCGGACGCTGGAAAACGATCAGGTTCGTTTTGTGCAGGGCGACTTTGTTTCTTATCCAGAGATCGAGCAAGCTTTGGCGGGAGTCGATGCGGTGGTTCATGCCGGAGCACTCTCAACTGTTTGGGGGAAGTGGGAGGACTTTTATCAAACCAATGTGGTTGGGACTGAGAACGTCTTGAAAGCATGTCGAAAGCATGCTATTCAAAAATTAGTTTTTATCTCTTCACCCAGTATCTATGCGGCGGCCAAAGATCAATTGTCCATTGAAGAGACGGAAGCACCTACCAAAAACGACTTGAATTTTTATATCAAAAGCAAGATATTAGCAGAAAACAAAATAAAGCAATACCGAGATGTTCCATCCGTTGTGCTGCGTCCAAGAGGCTTGTTTGGGGTAGGGGATACTAGCATTATTCCGCGACTGCTTCGAGTCCATCAAAAAATTGGTATGCCTTTGTTCAACGGCGGACAGCAGTTAGTGGATGTCACTTGTGTCGAAAATGTCGCCTTAGCAATTCGCCTTAGTTTAGAAAGCCCCTTGGCTACAGGACAAACCTATAATATTACCAACGATGAACCTCAGCCTTTCAAACAGATCTTGGATGAATTGTTGCAAGAGCTTCAGCTGGAGCAAAAATATATTTCGCTGCCTTATCCTGTGATGTACGGCATTTCGGCAAGTCTGGAAAAACTTTACCAGACGTTGCGGATCACTAAAGAACCGATCTTTACCAAGTATACCTTGTATTTATTACGTTACAGTCAGACACTCTCTATCGAAAGAGCCAAGCGCGAACTGGGATATCGTCCCAAAATGACCATTAGTGAAGGGATCAAAAAATATGCAGCCAATTATCCAGAAAGTTGATTATTTTGCTTGTGGAACATGTACGAATCATTTGAACTGGATGTTCAAAGGCGGTGAGAAAAAACAACTGACTTTTCCTGCCGGTGTTTTTTTGATCAAACACCGGACGGAAGGATACATTCTCTATGATACAGGTTACACGACTGAGTTGAAACGCAATAAATTCAAGTACTCTCTGTATCGTTTCGTCACGCCGATTCAATTGGAAAAAGAGCAGATGATCGATCAGCAGTTACACGCAAAAGGAATACGAGCAGAAGAGATTCGCTGGATCATCTTGTCTCATTTACATCCAGATCATATAGGTGCTGTGAAACAATTTCCGCAAGCACGATTTATTTTAACGGAAGCCGCGATGCAAAATTATCGAAAGAACACCGTGAAGGACTTGATATTCAAAGAATTGTTGCCAAAAGATTTCGAAAGTCGAGTCGTGGAGTTATCCACAAATGAATCAAATTCGAGTTTTCTTTATAAAAATGTTTCGGATATTTTTGCTGATGGTAGTCTACTGCTGTCTTCTTTTGATGGGCATGCGAAAGGCCAGGGCTGTTTGTATATTTCTGAAAAAAATTTATTTTTGGCGGCTGACATTGTTTGGGGAATCGATCTGCTGCCTTTTTCTAGAAGAATCAAAAGCATTCCAGGATGGATTCAAAACAGTTTAGACGCTTATTTTGAAAGTTTGGAAAAACTGCAGGAAATTCAACAAGCTGGGATCAAGGTGATCGTCAGTCATGATCCCGAAACCAGAGTGAGGGAGGTACTGGATGAATAAACTAAAATTAGTGTGGCCGTTTGTACAAGCAAGATGGCTACGTCGATGGAAGAGCATTGAAAAATTAAGAGACTATCAAGAAAAAGAGTTGAGCAAGCAATACAGTTATATGCGAAAACACTCCCCCTATTATCAAAAGCTAGCGGAGAATGCGCCCTTTCCTCAAATGGATAAGTCTTTTATGATGACCCATTTTGACGAACTGAATACCCGTGGCATCGATAAAGAAACGGCCTTATCGATTGCCTTGGCCAGTGAAAAAAATCGGGAGTTCACGCAAGACTACAAAGGAATCTCCGTGGGCTTGTCTTCAGGGACATCCGGTCATCGAGGAATGTTTATTACGAATGAAGAAGAGCAAGCACTGTGGGCAGGCACGATTCTTGGAAAAATGCTCCCTAAAGGAAAACTCTTAGGACACAAGCTGGCCTTTTTTCTGCGGGCGGACAATCAATTGTATCAAACGATCAACTCTCGAATGATCGAGCTTTCCTATTTTGACATGTATTTGCCTTTGGAAAATCATCTTGCTCGTTTAAACGACTATCAGCCAACGATTTTGATCGCTCCGGCCTCAATGCTAGTAGCATTGGCAAAAGAAATAGAGCAGGGAACCTTGCAAATCCAACCTCAGCAGGTCATCTCTGTCGCTGAAATCTTGGAAGAAACCGATCGAGAATATTTAAAATCAAGTTTTGATTTGTCAGTCATTCATCAAATCTACCAATGCACGGAAGGTTTTTTAGGCTGTACTTGTGAATATGGTCATCTTCATTTGAATGAAGATTTGGTCCTGATCGAAAAGGAATACATTGATGAACAGCGCTTTTATCCAATCATCACGGATTTTAAGCGAACATCACAGCCAATCATTAAGTATCGATTGAATGATATTTTGGTTGAATCAAAGGAAGTCTGTCCATGCGGTTCAGTCTTTCAACGAATTGAAAAAATTGAGGGGCGCTCCGATGATATTTTTTTATTTGAGAATGAATCAGGTGAAACAGTCTCTGTTTTTCCAGATTTTATTCGCAGATGTCTGTTATTCGTTTCAGATATACATGAATATCAAGTAAGTCAGCTTAGTAAACAATCCGTAGAGATAGCTGTTGATGAGCTGACCTCGGAGCAGAAAAAGCAGCTCTTACTGGAATTTCAGCGATTAGCAAGAGATCTTTGCTTTATCGCACCGAAAATTACTTTCGTTTCCTATCAATGGGATCAGTCAACAAAACTAAAGCGTATTGCACGTAAATTTTCAGAAGAGGTGAGGAGTCATGAACCATATTGAAATCAAAGGCTACGGCACTAGTCTGCCGAAAGGAACCGTTCATTTTGGAGATCAAACGCGTTACCGTATCTCAGGAGAAGAATCACAGCTAACTTTGGCAGTTACAGCCAGCTTGAAAGCCTTAGAAAAGGCCGATCTTTCGATTCAGGAGATCGACTGCATTGTTGCTGCGAGTGCTGTGGGAATCCAGCCGATTCCTTGTACGGCAGCCTTGATCCACGAACAAATAGCTAAAGGGACCGAGATTCCTGCGATGGATATCAACACGACGTGTACCAGCTTCGTCACTGCTTTAGATACAAGCTCCTATTTGATCGAAGCCGGACGTTACCAGACGGTATTGGTTGTTTCCAGTGAAACAGGTTCCCTAGGATTGAATCCCGATCAAACAGAAAGTTATGAGTTGTTCAGTGATGGCGCGGCTGCTTTTGTATTTTCTAGCTCCAAAGACAAAGGGATTCTCTACAGCATGCAGCGTACCTGGTCTGAAGGAGCCCATGCGACGGAAATTCGTGGGGGACTGACTCATTTCCATCCGAATCATTTTAGCGAGGCCGCGAAGGCAGAGTATATGTTCGACATGTCTGGTCCGAAAATCCTTTCATTAACGATCAAAAAGCTACCGAAGATGTTTGACGATTTTTTGAGCGGCAGTGGTTTGACTAGAGCTGATATTGATCAGGTGATCCCTCATCAAGCGAGTCGTGCGATGCCTTTACTGATGAAAAAAATCGGCTTCTCACCAGAAAAGTATATTGATTTGGTCGATGATTTTGGCAATATGGTTTCTGTATCGATCCCTTTTGCCTTGTGTACAGCACTGGATGAAGGAATAGTTTCTTCCGGAGACACGATCCTAATGCTGGGAACCGCTGCAGGACTGACAACCAATATGCTAGCCATGAAAATTTAAAGAGAGTTGGTGGGAAATGTTGCGCTTGATTGAGCCCTCTATCAAAGAAAAGGAACAAATTTTAGCTTATAAAAAAGCTTTTCAAGAAAATGGAGATTTGATGGATGGCACCTCATTCTTAGGTCAACTTCCAACAATAGAGGAATGGCTGGAAAGCTTGGAGCTGATGAAAGACCCAGCGACTCTTCCAGAAGGATTCGCACTCGCAGCTACTTGGTTGGTGGTGAGAGAAGAGGATCAGGCTTTGGTAGGGATGACAAACCTGCGTTTCGAGCTATCCAATCCTTATTTACGAGATTTTGGCGGGCATATTGGTTATTCCGTCCATCCAGATGAGCGAAAAAAAGGCTATGGAAAAATTATTTTGAAGAAAACCTTGAAAAAGGCGGAACAGCTAGGTATCCCTCAAGTGCTGATCACTTGCAAAGAAACCAATGTCGCTTCTGCAAAAATCATTGAAGACAATCAGGGACGTTTAGAGAGCAAAGTCATCGATACGTCGGATGATTCACTTGTTCGTCGTTACTGGATAACAAGCTACAATTAGTGGTGGAACTTCAAACGATCAGACAATTTCAGCTAGCTTGTTGATCAAATTGTAGCAGTCTAAGACATTGAAAAGAACGGATCGATCAAATGATATGTAAAGTAGACAAAGAACAAAACATGGTCTATTATTTGAGAAGAAAGTATCTTAGAGCGGAGGATCTGACAGGTGAAAGTAAAAGAGTTAATTAAAAATTGTCTTGTATTAGAAGAAATTTCTGAGGCTTCTTTTTTAGAAAATGAAGTGACGGCAGTCTCAAATGATACGAGAGAGGTACAAGCAGGGACCCTTTTTGTCTGTATCAAAGGAGCTAGCTTTGATAGTCATGACAAAGTAGAAGAAATTATCGCACAAGGCGCTGCGGCGGTTGTTGTAGAAAGAAAGCCTAAAAATGAGCAGTTACCTTATATTTTAGTAAAAGATACGCAAAAAGCATTGGCACAGATCGGCAATTCTTTCTACAAAGACCCAAGTGAAAAATTGAAATTAGTGGGGATCACAGGGACAAATGGAAAAACAACGACGACACATTTGATTCACTCGATCGTTGAGTTTTGCGGACAAAAAGCGGGGATCATTGGGACGATGTACAATCAGATCCATGAACAAAAAATTCCTACTGTGAATACAACCCCAGACAATTTGACCTTGCAAAAGCTTTTTGCAGAAATGAACGAAGAAGAGGTTGCTGTTTGTGGAATGGAAGTCTCGTCTCATGGTCTCCAATTAGGACGTACCTGGGGCATTGATTTTGATGTGGCCGTGTTTACGAACTTGACACAGGATCACTTGGATTTTCACCCTACTATGGATGATTATTTTTTGGCAAAAAGCTTGTTATTCACTAAATTAGGCAATATGTATCCGACACGTCCTAAAACCGCAATTATCAATTATGACGATCCTTATGGTGAAAAATTGATGCCGTTGGTGACTGCCAATGTATTGAGTTACGGTTGTAAAGGCAAAGGTGATATTCAGGCGACAAATATTCAGATCACACCACGGGGAACTAGTTTCACCTTGCAAGTCTTTGATAAGGAATACCCATTGACGACCGCTTTGATTGGTGACTTCAATGTTTACAATATTTTAGCGGCGGCGGCATCCTGCTATGCTTTGGGCTTTGCTATGGACTCAATCATTGAAGCCTTGGAAACAGTGAAAGGCGTCAAGGGACGTTTTGAAGTGATTCCTTCTAAAGCAGGCGTAACAGCGATCGTTGACTATGCCCATACCCCCGATGCTTTAGCCAATGTTTTACAGACAGTCAAGAAATTTGTCAAAGGGAAAACGATTTGCGTTGTTGGCTGCGGCGGCGATCGTGACCGGAAAAAACGTCCGATCATGGCGGATATTGCGATGGACAATGCAGACATTTCCGTATTTACTTCGGACAATCCACGAACTGAAGATCCAGAACAAATCCTGAAAGATATGACTGATCACTTGAAAGGCGATTCTTTTATAGTGGAAATCGATCGAGAAAAAGCGATCCATCAGGCTTTAGCGATTGCCGAAGAAGAGGATGTGATCGTGGTTGCTGGTAAAGGACATGAGAATTATCAAATCATTGGAAAAGAAAAAATACATTTTGATGATGGGGAAGTTCTAATGAATTATTCAAAATAAAAACAAGCACATTTGGGAGCTGTTCTCAAATGTGCTTTTGACTAAGGAGAAGCGATGAAAAATATCAATGTCGTATTGTTTGATGACTTTGAAACATTGGATGCTTTTGGTCCTGTTGAAATTCTAGGAAAAATGTCCAATGACTATCAGATCTGTTGTTTGTCAGAAGCAGGAGGGATCGTTACGAGTCGACAAGGAGTTCCTGTGGCGGTCCAGTCCTTTGAAGAGGCGAAAGCGGCAGAAGTTCTTTTGATTCCAGGTGGACTGGGGACTCGATCCTTGATCAAGGATCAGGCCTTCATCCAAAAATTGGAAAAACTTTGTCAGCAATCAAGCTACGTTCTCAGTGTCTGTACCGGAACAGCCTTGTTGGCAAAAACAGATTTGCTTAACCATCGGCAAGCGACCAGCAACAAACTAGCCTTTGATTGGGTTCGTTCGTTGAATGAAGAAATCGAATGGGTTGAAGAGGCAAGATGGGTCGTTGATGGCAAATACTATACTTCTTCAGGTGTTTCTGCAGGGATGGATATGGCTCTAGGTTTTGTTGTTGATCAATTCGGCAGAAGCCAAGCTAGAAAAATCGCTTTTGAGATCGAATATCTATGGAACGAGGACCAAACAGAGGATCCATTCTATCAAAAAAAAGCCTGAATCAAACATTCAGACTTTTTATTCAACGTAACAGTCATTCTGTAACTCAAGCAGCTGATTGAGTTGTTCGACTGTTGTTCGTTTGACAGATAATTTTGGCAAATGATCCATGTCAAAATAGGCAGCTTGACTGGTTTCGATATTCTCTTCAAAAGCTGTTTCTTTGGAAAGAACCTCGCAGGCAAATACCAACTTGTAATACTGAAAGGTTTGAGGAATATCTTTGCGTAGATTGGTATCGAAAATAGTCAGTAATTTGGAGACATCAACCGTCAATCCGGTCTCTTCCAGTACCTCTTTAGCGATATTTTCTCTAGGTGTTAGTCCAACTTCGGCATATCCGCCAGGCAGTGCCCAATCTTTTGTCTGAGTATCTTGGACAAGAAGGATCTGATCTCCTTTGACGATCAATGCGCGCACATCAACCTTGGGTGTTTGATAGCCCGTTTCTTGGGAAAACAGTTCTTGGATTTTTTCTGTCGGTTCGTTTCCAAGTGTTTGAATCAATTGTAAGGCAATTTGTTTCAAGTCCGTGTAGCGTTCCTGATCAAACGGATCCTTGCCGTAAGTTAAACCAGCCTGAGCGATCGACAACAAGCGCTTATAAGTAGCTAAATAGTCCATAAATACCTCCTTGAAAATGTGTCTTCATTTATTCTATCACTAACTTTGAGTATAATAACAATAGAAGGTGTTTTTATGGAAAATTTAATGATCAAAAGAGTCTACGAAGACTTACAAAAAGTAGAGGCCAAACGCGTGTTAGTGGATCGAATTTGGCCAAGAGGGATCTCCAAAGAAAAGTTAGCATTGGATCTATGGGCAAAAGAAGTCGCGCCTAGCAATCAACTACGTAAAGAATTTAATCACCAACCAGAGAAATTTGATTGGTTTCGCGCAGCCTATCGAAAAGAGCTACAGCAGAACACTGAGACCCAAAAATTTATCGAACAAATCCGTCAGTGGCTTCAAACAGACAAGGTGTGGCTTGTGTATGGTGCCAAAGACAAGCAGCACAATCAGGCAGTTGTCCTGAAAGAATATATACTAGAGAATATAGCAGAGTAGAAGGTGTAAAAATGGTGATTTACCAGCCAAGTAAAGAGATTGATTCCAATCAGCTTGCGGCCTTGTATAACAGTGTCGGTTGGACAGCTTATACGAAGGATTTGGAGAAGTTACAGCACGGGATCAAGCAGTCGCTAACAGTAGTAACTGCATGGCAGGATCAACGATTGATTGGATTGATTCGAGGAGTCGGCGATGGTGCAACGATTTTGTATATTCAGGATCTCTTGCTACTGCCAGATTTTCAAAATCAAGGAATTGGAAAAGAACTAATGGATCGTTTGCTGGATTTATATCCCAATGTTCGCCAAAAGATTCTGATGACTGATGATGCACCAGATGTTCGGCATTTCTATGAAAAATGTGGATTTGAGTCTGCGGATAAAGGTGCAGCGGTCGCTTTTTACAAATATGATTGATTTTTGTTGCCGGAATCTTTTGAATCAAGGTATACTGTTAGAACAGACGAATTAAAAAGAAAGAGGTCATGTAGATGCCATTTGTTCATATTGAGTTACTTGAAGGAAGAAAACCCGAACAGCTAGAAGCCATGATGAAAGAAGTAACGGAAGCTGTTCACAAAACCAGTGGAGCACCAAAAGAAAATATCCATGTCATTATCAATGAAATGAAAAAAGGAACGTATGGAAATAACGGTGCTTGGAAGTAGTTGAATTTCTTCCTTGCAATTTTCTGAAAGAAGTGTTTAAATAAACACATAATTGATTGATGAGAAAGACAACTGTACTTGAGAGTCTTCGAAAAGAGAGGAAAAGCTAGGCTGAGACTTTTCCAGGAGAAAACCAAGGAAGGACCACTTTCGAAACTTTTGTTGAAACAAAAGCGGTCGTACCGTTATCACGTTTGAGGAACACCTGTTTAGTGTGTTCAAAATTAGGTGGAACCACGAGTATTCGTCCTAGTGTCGCATTGCGATACTAGGACTTTTTTTGTTGTAAGGCGTTTTTTAGAGAACGAACAGGAACTTACAGCATCGATGCCACATTTATACGAATTAGGAGGAAATACCATGTTAAAAATCACTTTTCCAGATGGTGCAGTAAAAGAATTTGAATCTGGGATCACAACGAAAGAAATTGCGGACAGCATTTCTAAAAGCCTGGCTAAAAAAGCATTGGCAGGAAAATTCAACGGAGAATTGGTCGACTTAGATCGTGCCATTGAAGAAGACGGTTCAATTGAGATCGTTACACCAGATCACGAAGACGCACTAGGCTTGTTGCGACATTCAGCTGCCCATTTAATGGCAAACGCGATGCGTCGTTTATACCCTAGTATCCATTTCGGGGTTGGTCCAGCAATTGAAACTGGCTTTTACTATGACACAGATAATGGAGAACAGCCAGTCACTGCGGAAGATTTGCCTGCGATCGAAGCTGAAATGATGAAGATCGTGAAGGAAAACAATCCGATCACACGTCGAGTCCTAACAAAAGAAGAGGCTTTGGAACTATTCGCCGGAGATCCTTACAAAGAAGAATTGATCAATGAACTACCAGAAGATGAAGTGATTACAGCTTACGAGCAGGGAGATTTTGTTGACTTATGTCGTGGTCCACACGTACCGTCAACTGGCCGCATCCAAATTTTCAAATTATTATCAGTTGCTGGTGCTTATTGGCGAGGAAGTTCTGACAATCATATGATGCAACGTGTGTATGGAACAGCCTTCTTTGATAAAAAAGCATTGAAAGAATTTATCCGGATGCGTGAAGAAGCCAAAGAACGTGACCACCGTAAATTAGGGAAAGAACTTGATTTATTTATGCTGTCACCGGAAGTTGGTTCTGGTCTGCCATTCTGGTTGCCAAAGGGTGCGACTATTCGTCGGACCATTGAACGCTATATTACAGATAAAGAAATCAGTTTAGGTTATCAACACGTCTATACACCCGTGATGGCGAATGTGGAATTCTACAAACGTTCAGGACACTGGGATCATTACCATGAAGACATGTTCCCACCAATGGATATGGGAGATGGTGAAATGCTGGTCTTACGTCCAATGAACTGTCCTCATCACATGATGGTCTACAAAAATGACATCCATTCTTATCGTGAGTTGCCAATTCGTATTGCAGAATTAGGAATGATGCATCGTTATGAAAAATCGGGTGCTTTATCTGGCTTACAACGTGTGCGTGAAATGACCTTAAATGATGGGCATACTTTTGTACGTCCAGACCAAATCAAGGATGAATTCAAACGCACCTTAGACTTGATGACTTCTGTCTATGCAGATTTCAATTTGACGGATTATCGTTTCCGTTTAAGCTATCGTGATCCAAAAAACACGGAAAAATACTTTGATGATGATGCGATGTGGAACCATGCGCAAGCAGTATTGAAAGAAGCTATGGATGAATTGGAACTGGATTACTTTGAAGCCGAGGGCGAAGCAGCCTTTTACGGACCGAAATTGGATGTACAAGTAAAAACTGCTTTAGGAATGGAAGAAACATTGTCTACTATCCAGTTGGACTTCTTGCTTCCAGAACGTTTTGACTTAACATACGTGGGTGAAGACGGGGAAAATACGCATCGTCCAGTCGTTATTCACCGTGGGATCGTCTCAACGATGGAACGTTTTGTCGCTTATTTAACAGAAATGTACAAAGGCGCGTTCCCAACTTGGTTAGCACCAATTCAAGCAACCATCATTCCAGTATCTGTTGAAGCTCACAGTGATTATGCATATCAAGTGAAAGAAATGCTTCAAACAAAAGGTATTCGTGTCGAAGTAGATGATCGGAATGAAAAGATGGGCTACAAGATTCGTGGCTCACAAACACAAAAAATTCCTTACCAAATCGTTGTCGGTGACCAAGAAGTGAACGATGGCACTGTCAATATTCGACGCTACGGTAGCAAAGAAACTGCGGTTCAACTATTACCAGAATTTGTGGAAGCTATTGTTGCTGATGTGAATAATTTTAGTCGTTAACAACGAATAAGAAAAGTCTTGGATAACTGCCATATCCAAGACTTTTTATGACTGTTCAAAAAGCTTATGAGCTATAATAGTAAAAAAGAGAACAGGGAGGGAAAACAATGGAATTTGAATTGACTGGAGGAACCGCCTATCCGATGGCTGTGATCCATATGGCACGCGGAGAGGTCCTCAATATTGAGCGGGGAGCCATGGCTTATTATCGTAATGTTGAGATCAAAGGGAGAATGAATAGCAACAATCGTTCAGGTCTGGGAGGTCTGATGTCTGCGATCGGTCGTTCGATCACATCAGGAGAATCGATGTTCATCACTGAAGCGACAGCCACTGATCATGATGCAGAATTAGCAGTTGCTCCTAGCAATATTGGGAAAATCCAAAAATTGGATATTGGCTTTGAACATTATCATTTAAACACTGGTGCCTACTTGGCTTCGGATGCTTCTGTTCGGTACAATATGGTTCGTCAAGATATTGGAAAAGCTCTATTTGCTGGTACAGGTGGTCTGTTCGTGATGGAAACCTCTGGAACGGGTGATTTGTTGATCTCAAGTTTTGGAGATATCGTGGAATTGACGGTTGAACCAGGAAAACCACTTACCGTTGATAATGAGCATGTCTTGGCTTGGACTTCCAGTTTAGATTATCAAATTCGTATTGCTTCCGGTATGTTTGGCTTTACTTCTGGGGAAGGGATCGTCAATGAGTTCAACGGCGCCGGAAAAGTATACGTGCAAACCCGGAATGTTAGAAATCTGGCGGAAGCGATCCAAGGATTTATCCCGAAAAGTAGTAGCTGATTGAAACGATTATCGAGAGCAAATGTCCAATCAAAGGATGTTTGCTTTTTTGGTTTGAAGAATGATCTTCGAATTGATTCTGGTTACTGTGCTGTCATCGTATGAAAGACGTTAAATAGGACAGATTTTATACAAAAATTATTTGCAATCAATCATTTTATTGAAAAATGTTGACTTTTCTCTCTATTAATGTGAAAATAAATACAAATGATAGTTCTTCAGGGCAGGGTGAGATTCCCGACCGGTGGTGATAGTCCACGACCCGTTTTCTTTTGAAAATGGCTGATTCAGTGAAATTCTGGAACCGACAGTAAAGTCTGGATGGAAGAAGATAGAAATACATAAGAAGTTTCACTGGTTACTTAGTGAATGTTTTTTCAAAAAAACTTTTTTTGAAACTCTTTTTTGTATCTGCTTTTTTTGCTGCCTTGTGATGTTATCAGAAGGTTTTTTATTTTTTAAAAAAAAGGGGAGATAAACATGAAAAAACTCACTGCCAAAAGAATGGTATTGATTGCTGTAATGGGAACGCTAGCATATGTGTTGATGCTACTGCGCTTTCCGCTACCATTTATGCCACCGTTTATGGATTTTGATTTAGCTGGTGTACCGGAAATATTAGGAACATTTATTCTCGGACCGATCTCTGGGATGTTTATTGTCACAATAAAATTATTGATAAAGATTGTCACAACTGGTTCAAGCTCGATGTTTACAGGAGAACTGCAAAACTTTTTATTGAGTGTCAGTTATCTACTCCCAGCCTGGTTTGTTTACCGTAAGAAAAAAAGCAAAACGCGATTGTTGCTGGCTTTAATGACAGGAACGATCGTGGTGACGATCATGGCTTGTTTTACGAACATTTATTTGATCATTCCATTCTATTCAAGGCTCTACAATCTTTCGATGGATGCTATCATCAGTATGACTCAAGCAGTCAATCCGTATGTTGACAGCATCACAAAATTAGTAATGATTGGAATTGTGCCGTTTAATTTGATCAAATACGGTGTCACTTCCTTGGTAATCTTTTTGTCGATCGATCGTTTGAAAGTGATTTTTAGAAGGTGGGAAGAAAAAGATGGAATATAAACAGGCTCTAGCACTTTGTTTTAAGAAACTTGGACGCAAAAAAATCATGGCGATTGCAACCAGTGTCAATGATCATGTGACGATTCGCAATATCAGTGCGATCATTTATGATGATCGAATTTTTTTCAAGACCGATAAGAATTTTCCGAAGACCCAACAATTGTTGATCAATCCGAATGTGGCGATTTGTTATTGGGGTGTCCAGATCGAGGGACAGGCGGTCAATCATGGACTAGTCAGAGAACAATCTGATACGACCTTTCAAGAAATGTATGATAAATACTGGAAGCGAAGTTATACGGCCTATGCCCATGAAGAAGCAGAGATTCTGATTGAGATCCTTCCTCGAAAAATCGAAATTTGGGATCAGGACAAAGAGGATCGAGGCTTTCAGGTTATTATTGATTGTGAAGCGCAGACAGTGGAGATACAGGGATATGATTAAGAGGACGTTTTGAACGTCCTTTTTCATTTTACAAATGACAAATATAATTTACTTTTAGTTAATTATAGATTACAATAAACCCGAGGTGATTCGATGAAAAATTTGAAATTAAAAGCAGCCCGGATAGAAAAAGATCTCACTCAAGCGGACTTAGCTAAACAAATCGGAGTCACTCGTCAAACGATCGGAGCCATCGAAAAAGGCGAATACAATCCTACGATCAAGTTGTGTGTGAGTATTTGTAAAGCTCTGGGAAAAACGTTGGACGAATTATTTTGGGAGGAAGGATAAGATGAATCAAAATTTTGATGAACGACAAGTGCTCACGAGGCAGAAAGGTTTTATGTATGGCTATTTTTTAGTGTTGGGGCTGATTTTTTTATTACAGCTTAGTACTGTTTTTTTTAGGAGAAAGCTTCTTTTCTCATTGGGCTATATTCCATATTCAAATGTTTCTTTCGGGTTCATTTACGATAGGCTATTTCATTTTAAACGATGCCTATTATCGGTGGAATGAATTCAGTAAAGTTGGCTGGTATAGCCTGTTGTGTATTGTTATGGGATTAGCTTGTATCTATCTTGTTTATAGAAATATCCAGTATCAAGGATTTGTAGTAAACGGACAACTATCAGAAAGTATAGTTAGCTATCTATCATTTGTAGTCTTTTTCATGACGATCGGCTTATGCAGCGGGTATAAATATCTTCAACATCATAAATAAATAGCTTCGTCGGATGCTCTGTTTTCTTTTGATTT
The DNA here is from genome assembly GCF_053760925.1 of Enterococcus olivae. Classification (NCBI taxonomy): domain Bacteria; kingdom Bacillati; phylum Bacillota; class Bacilli; order Lactobacillales; family Enterococcaceae; genus Enterococcus; species Enterococcus olivae. The sequence continues at coordinate 184,868 of NZ_JBSMVT010000001.1, read as the reverse complement.
AAGTTTAGAGCTTTCTGAGAGGAAGTCCAATTTTATCAGTACAATGAAAAGTATTTTCCTTATCATTTTTTCTTTTTCGTTGTATACTGATTACACAATAATAAAGGAGAATCTTTTATGGAAAACAGACGATTTTATGGACCACATCGTTCGATATTCATGGTCCTATTTTTAGCTTTTATTACTTGCGGTATCTATTCTTTTTTCTGGATGTATCAAGTAACCAAAGAATTGAATGAATATACAGGCGATCATCGAACCAATCCGTCCTTAGTGATTGTCTTTGTCTTTCTTACCTTTGGATTGTACATGTTTTACTGGTGGTACCGGATCAATCAATTAATGATGGAAGCTCAATTTAAAACAGGTTACAATGTGATTTCAGACAATAAGCTCTTGTTCCTGCTCTTTACCGTTTTCGGTGTAAGCTTCATCAATATGGCTATTTTACAATCCGACTTGAATACTTTGTGGGAACGTGCTTCACTGATGGAAGTGGTAGAAGAGCCGATGGAAGAAACCTATCAATCACAGGAGACAGTGGATGATGAGTGGACGGATTACTGATGTGTATCTTTAAAGCATTGACCGGACTCCCTTGTCCGGGTTGCGGAATGACTCGTTCTTTTCTGCATTTGTTTGAAGGACATTTAGAAGAAGCCTTTTTCTATCACCCTTTGTTTTGGGTGGTCCCAATCGTGTTTGGCATTCTTTTGTTTAGAAAACATCCGATTGTAGCTAAGTTTTATCGATCGCAGTCTTTTTGGACAAGTCTGTTGGTTCTTTTGATTGGTGTCTATGTGTATCGAATGGTTGGCTTTTTTCCGAATCAGACTCCTATGGATTTTGATTTCAACGCAGTCCTGCCTCGTTTGTTTTTGGCAAATCGATGAAAACACTGGGATGAAAACGCAGAGAACTTGAATTTGCAGAACAGATATGTTATATTCATTAAGGTAATGATACTAGAGGTGAGTGAGGGCAGATATTTCCCTCACTCTTTTTAATGGCATAAAACTTGGTTTCATTAGTAGACTAGAAGGAGGCGATAAAATTTGAGTACTGTTGTAGAAACGGTGACAGGCTTAGTGACTCCCATTTTGGAGGAACAACGTTTTGAGTTAGTGGAAATAGAATTTGTAAAAGAAGGCAAGAACTGGTTCCTTCGATTGTTTATTGACAAAGAAGGCGGTATCGACATTGAAGAATGTGCATTTGTCAGTGAACAGCTAAGTGAAAAACTAGATACTATTGATCCTGATCCAATTCCTCAGGCATACTTTTTGGAGGTTTCTTCTCCTGGTGCAGAACGACCATTGAAGAAAGAAGCCGATTATCAGCGAGCGTTAGGAGACTATATCCATGTTTCTCTTTATCAGCCGTTAGATGGAGAAAAAATGTATGAAGGTTTTTTACAGTCTTGTGATGAAAATGAGCTTGTACTTAAAATCAGAATCAAGACAAGAGAAAAAGAACTAATCGTTGATCGCAAAAATATCGCGAAAGCTCGTCTAGCTATTCAATTTTAAATACGGAGGAATCAAAGACAATGAGTAAAGAAATGTTGAACGCGTTGGATGCTTTGGAGGCTGAAAAAGGAGTTTCTAAAGAAATCGTTATTGAAGCATTGGAAGCAGCACTGATTTCTGCTTACAAACGTCACTACGGACAATCACAGAACGTTGAAGTAGAATTTGATCAGAAAAAAGGCAACATTCATGTGTATGCTGTCAAAGAAGTTTCTGAAGAAGTCATGGACTCGCAATTGGAGGTTTCTTTAAAAGAAGCAATGACGATCAATCCAGCTTATGAGATCGGTGATAAGATTCGTTTTGAAGTCACACCAAAAGATTTTGGACGAATCGCTGCCCAAACGGCTAAACAAGTCATTTTGCAACGTGTTAGAGAAGCAGAACGCAACATCATCTATAACGAATTCAGTGCTTATGAAAAAGATATCATGCAAGGAATCGTTGAACGTCAGGACAATCGTTATATCTATGTCAATCTTGGCAAGATTGAAGCAGTATTGTCAAAACAAGATCAAATGCTCAATGAATTTTATCAACCTCACGATCGTATCAAAGTATACGTTTCTCGCGTTGAGAATACTTCTAAAGGTCCACAGGTGTTCGTAAGCCGTAGCCATCCAGACTTGTTGCGCCGATTATTTGAACAAGAAGTGCCTGAAGTGTATGATGGAATTGTAGAAATCGTCAGCATCGCACGTGAAGCAGGCGACCGTTCGAAGATCGCTGTGCGTTCTCACGATGAGAACATCGATCCTGTTGGTACTTGTGTCGGACCAAAAGGGCAACGTGTCCAAGCATTGGTCAATGAATTGAAGGGTGAGAACATGGATATCGTTGAATGGAACGAAGATCCAGCAGTATTTATCGCTAACGCATTAAATCCGGCAGAAGTCAGTGATGTTATTTTTGATTTGGAAAATCCGAAGGCCTGCACAGTTGTTGTGCCAGACTATCAATTGTCTTTAGCTATCGGTAAAAGAGGTCAAAATGCGCGTCTGGCTGCGAAATTAACTGGCTACAAGATCGATATCAAGTCTGAATCAGACATGGAAGATTTTTATGCACAATTAGACAGTGAAGAGTCAGAAGCTTTTGAAACAGATGAATTTTTGAACGATGAAATCGAGTCCGCAGACGAATAATTTGGAGGAAGTCAGAATGAAAAAGAGAAAGATTCCTTTAAGAAAATCCGTTGCTTCTGGAGAACTGTTTCCAAAAAAAGAGCTGTTGAGAATTGCCCGTTCTAAAGAAGGGGAGGTTTCCATTGATCCAACTGGCAAAAAGCCAGGACGTGGAGCCTACATTGCAATCGATCCGGCAGAGGCGCAGTTGGCATGGGATAAACGCATTTTAGACCGTGTGCTAGAAGTGAAATTGACAGATGAATTTTATCAAGAATTGTTAGACTATGTGACCCATCAAAAAGCTCGTCGAGAGTTGTTTGGCAATGAATAAGCAAAAAGCATTAAATATGTTAGGACTGGCAATGCGTGCTGGTAAACTGGTGACCGGTGAAGAAATGACAGTTAGAGAAGTTAAAAAGCAAAAAGCAAAACTTGTTCTAGTTGCTCACGATGCCGGAAAAAATACACAGAAGAAAGTAAAGGACAAAAGTTCTTTTTATCAAGTTCCTTGTCTTGACGTCTTCCACTCAGAAGAACTGAGCCAAGCCATTGGGAAACAACGAATGGTGGTTGGTATTCTGGATAGTGGATTCGCCAAGAGGATCGAGGAATTAATATTAGGTTAGGAAGGTGATTGCATGGGGAAAAAAAGAGTATACGAACTTGCAAAAGAAATAAACAAATCAAGTAAAGAGATTGTTGAAAAAGCACAAACACTAGGATTTGATGTGAAAAATCACATGGGAGTGATCTCAGACGGTGAGGAAAAAAAATTACGTCAAACGTTAGGCGGAGCTGCACCACAATCGAAAAAACCAGCATCCCAAAAACCAGTTAACCAAGGAAATGCCAAAGGCGAGAAGAAATATCAAACACAAAGAAACAACCCTAACTTCCAAAATCGTCAACAGCAAAGTGGCCATCAACAAGGACAAAAACGTTCGAACCAACAAGACAATCGTCGTGGCAACCAAGAACAACGTGGACAAAATAATCAAAATCGTCCGAATCAAGGACAGAACCAAAACCGTCCAAACCAAGGACAAAATCAAAACCGTCCAGCACAAGGACAAAGTCAAAATCGCCCAAACCAAGGGCAAAATCAAAACCGTCCAAATCAAGGACAGCAAAATCAAAATCGTCCACAACGTCAAAATAATCAACAAAATCAACAGCGTCCAAATCAAGGTACACAGGGACAACAACAAAATCGCCCAGCACAAGGACAAAACCGTCCAAACCAAAATGCGAACCAAAACAACAATCAACAGCGTTCAAATCAAGGTGGACAAGGTAACCAAAATCGCAACCGAAACAACTTTAACAATCGTAATAATTTCGGTGGCAATCAAAACCGTAACAGATACAATAAAAAAGGGAAAAAAGGTAGACAGCAACAACAATCTAACAAGCCTGCTGTACCGGCACGTAAATTCCGTGAATTACCTGAAATTCTTGAATACACAGACGGGATGAATGTAGCGGAGATTTCTAAAAAAATCTATCGTGAGCCTGCTGAAATCATCAAGAAACTCTTTATGATGGGTGTAATGGTCAATCAAAACCAACCATTAGATAAAGATACCATTGAATTGTTGGCAACGGATTATGGAATTGAAGCACAAGAGAAAGTTCAAGTAGATATTGCTGATATCGATAAATTCTTTGAACCAGAAGAATTAAAAGAAGCAAATCTTGTTTCTCGTCCACCAGTCGTAACGATCATGGGACACGTTGACCACGGGAAAACAACGTTACTAGATACACTTCGTAATTCCCGTGTAAGTGTAACAAGCGGAGAAGCGGGTGGAATCACTCAGCATATCGGAGCTTACCAAATCGATATCGATGGAAAACCAATCACTTTCTTGGATACACCAGGACACGCGGCCTTTACAAGTATGCGTGCTCGTGGAGCAAGTATCACAGACATCACGATCTTAGTTGTTGCAGCAGATGATGGTGTGATGCCGCAAACAATTGAGGCGATCAACCACGCGAAGGCAGCAAAAGTTCCAATTATCGTTGCCGTTAATAAAGTGGACAAACCAGCTGCTAATCCACAGCACGTGATGCAGGAGCTAAGTGAATATGAATTGATTCCTGAATCTTGGGGTGGAGATACGATTTTTGTTGAGATCTCAGCTAAATTTGGTCAAAATATCGAGGAATTACTTGAAATGATCCTTTTGGTCGCTGAAGTAGAAGATTTGAAAGCTGATCCAACGCAGAACTCGATCGGAACAGTGATCGAAGCTCGTTTAGATAAAGGAAAAGGACCAGTTGCTACATTATTAGTCCAACAGGGAACACTGCATGTCGGTGATCCAATCGTTGTTGGGAATACTTACGGACGTGTCCGTGTCATGACCAATGACTTGGGACGCCGTGACAAAGAAGCAGGCCCAGCAACACCAGTTGAAATCACTGGATTGAATGATGTCCCTCAAGCCGGCGACCGTTTTGTTGTCTTTGAAGATGAGAAAACAGCGCGTGCAGCAGGGGAAGAACGTGCCAAACGTGCCTTGATGGAGCAACGTTCATCAAATTCTCGTGTTACTTTGGACAACTTGTTTGAAAGTCTGAAGGAAGGCGAATTGAAAGACGTTAATGTAATCATCAAAGCCGACGTTCAGGGTTCTGCGGAAGCCTTGGCAGCATCCTTGCAGAAAATTGATGTAGAAGGAGTTCGTGTCAATATCGTCCATTCAGCAGTCGGAGCAGTCAACGAGAGTGATGTTACACTTGCAGCAGCAAGTAATGCGATCATCATTGGTTTCAATGTACGTCCAACACCTCAAGCTAAACAACAGGCTGAATCTGAATCAGTTGATATCCGTCTACACCGTATCATCTACAAAGCGATCGAAGAGATCGAAACAGCGATGAAAGGGATGCTTGATCCGGAATTTGAAGAAAAAATCACTGGACAAATGGTTGTTCGTGAAACATACAAAGTTTCTAAAGTTGGAACGATCGCTGGTTGCTATGTAACAGAAGGCTTGATTCGTCGAGACAGTGGCGTGCGTGTCATTCGTGACAACATTGTGATCTATGAAGGCGAACTAGCAAGCTTGAAACGCTTCAAAGATGATGCAAAAGAAGTGAAATTAGGCTTTGAATGTGGTGCGATGGTTGATAAATTCAACGATATCAAAGTAGATGACGTCATCGAAGGATTCGTTATGGAAGAAGTCAAAGTAAACTAAGCGTTCAATTAAAATGAATATATTCTAGGAGGTCTTTCAATGGCCAATTATCGTGATCGTAGAGTAGCTCAGGAGATCTTAAAAGAAGTCAATCAAATCCTTCGCAAAAAAATTCGTGATCCTCGCGTCCAAGATGTGACGATCACGGATGTGCATGTGACTGGAGATTTACAACAGGCAACGATTTACTACAGCCTGTTATCTGACTTGGCATCTGAAAAAGAAAAAGCCCAACGTGGATTGGAGAAAGCGACAGGCTTGATTCGTCGCGAATTGGGACGAGAGCTGACACTCTACAAAACACCAGAAATTACCTTTGAATTAGACGAATCTGTCGAATATGGAAACAAAATCGATGAAATGATTCGTAATTTAAATAAAGAGTAGACGAAGAAGGACAAAACGATCAAGTTTTGTCCTTTTTTTGGTTTTGTGTATTCAAGATAGTATCTGATTGAAGATTTCTGTTTCCCTGACGAAACAGAAGATTCCGTTATCTATAAAATAAAATTCAGTATTCATTAGTGATAGTCGATCAAAGCCTAAACCTATCGGTAAGCGATGGTAAGAAAACTGTTCAATAATCTTGGGATAGTGTCTGATCATACAATTCTATATATTTCGTTTTTCATGTATTTATGGTAAGATGATTGAGTTGAAAAAATAGATGAGGTGTGACAATGGACGGTATTTTACCTTTATGGAAAGAACGTGGCATGACCAGTCACGACTGTGTCTTCAAATTAAGAAAAATCTTACATACAAAAAAAGTGGGGCATGGCGGTACTCTTGATCCAGATGTCGATGGCGTTCTGCCTATTTGTGTCGGTAAGGGAACAAAGGTCATCGAGTTTTTGACAGATTCTGGAAAAATCTATGAAGGTGAGATCACTTTGGGCTTTAGTACAACTACCGAAGATGCTTCTGGTGAAATCGTTGAGTCTAAGCAACTTACTCAGCCTTTCTCACAAGAAGAAATCGATCAGGCGATGCAGCAGTTAACTGGAGAGATCACACAGATTCCCCCAATGTATTCAGCAGTCAAAGTCAATGGTAAACGTTTGTATGAGTATGCTCGAAAAGGTGAGACAGTAGAACGACCACAACGTAAAGCTCAGATCGATTCTTTTGAACGATTATCTGAACCAACTTGGAATCCAACAGAGGGAACGCAATCTTGGCATTTTCGGGTCGTCTGCGGAAAAGGGACCTATGTCCGTACCCTTTCTGTTGATACTGGAAAACTGTTGGGTGTCCCCGCGCATATGTCTGATTTGACCAGAACGGCTAGTGGCGGTTTTTCTAAAGAACAAGCAGTGACTTTAGCAGAAGTAGCAGAAGCAATGGCTGATGAAAAACTGACAGAGGTTTTACTACCGATAGAACATGGGGTGAAAGATTTTCTGCGTGTCGACATTTCTGAAGAAATTTGGAAGAAAGTAAAAAATGGGATGCGTTTACCTTATGAGGCTTTCGGTTTTGAGCAAATGCCTACAGAACACTTTGCTGTTTTTTATCAGGAAAAAGTTGTCTGTATCTATCAGCCTCATGAGAAACAAGAAGGAATCGTCAAACCTTTGAAAGTATTACAGACAGAGTTAGGAGAATAACTAGATTATGGAAATAATTGAAATTCATCATCCCTACGAGGTCAGCATGATTCCTTTAGAGGAAATCGTACTGGTTTTAGGTTTTTTTGATGGCGTGCACAAAGGACATCAGCGAGTGATTCAAGTAGGAAAAGAAATAGCAGAAGAAAAGAATTTAAAATTGGCAGTGATGACCTTCAATCAGCATCCATCGATTGTTTTTCAAAAGGTTCAGCCTGAAATGATGAAATACTTGACGAGCTTGGAACAGAAGAAACGTTTGATGGAAGAACTAGCTGTCGATTATTTATATGTAGTAGAATTTACTTCTGCTTTTGCTAGTCTTAAACCACAGGAATTCGTTGATCAGTATATGGTAGGGTTGCATGCAAAATATGTTGTGGCAGGTTTTGATTATACCTACGGACCCAAAGCAATCGCCAATATGAATTGCTTGTCTGACTATAGTCAGGATCGCTTTGAGATCGTAACAGTACCTAAAGAGAGCATGGACGGGCATAAAATCAGCTCCACACGTATTCGAGAAAATTTGGATGCGGGTCAGATGGAAGCTGTCACAGAATTGCTAGGTTATGTATACGAGATCGATGGTACGGTCGTACACGGAGATGCACGCGGTCGGACATTGGGATTTCCAACAGCCAATATCAAGCCTAAAGTAACTACGCGTTTGCCTAAAGAGGGTGTCTACGTTACTGAGATCCAGATCGGAGATAAGTGGTATCCTTCAATGGGATCAATCGGACACAATGACACTTTTGAAAAAGGGCGTCAACTGACAGTTGAAGTCTATATTCTAAATTTTGATCAGGATATTTATGGAGAACGTGTTCGGGTCAGATGGAATCATTTTTTGAGAGGTCAAGTAGCTTTTAATGGAGCCGAAGCACTCATTCAGCAGTTGAAACAGGATGAAGAAGATACCCGTAAGTATTTTGAATAGTCAACTAATCGAAGCGAAGAAACAAAAAGTAGCTCTAATTTCAACTAGAGCTACTTTTTGTTGTCTTAAAAATAATTTTTTAAGCGCTCCATAAGCGCAGTTTTTACTGCGTTTGACATTTGGTCAGAAGATTCCAGTTGGAAATAGATAGCTGCCAGAAAATTTTTAAAACAACGAAAACGATCATAGTCAAGCACGTTTCCCGTATCTGCGTCAGTCGGAAAATCGACTTGATCCAGCCAGTGAGCCAATTCCTCAGAAGAGATTTTCTCTTGTTGAAGTGCAATGTATACGGGAGTTGCAAGTCGCCGTTCTTCGCCAGCAGCAAAAGCATGAGGGAGTGTTTTTAAAATTTGCAGCAACAGATCAAAAGCAGACGAGATATTTTCTTTGGGGAATAAAGGATGTGCGACTGTCTGAGCAAGAAAATCTGCTCCATGAGCAAAAGCGTGTACCCAGCCATATTCTGGACTGTGATCGGTGAAATCCTGTTCCTGCTTTAAAAACGTCAGGGAACAGTCAAAGAAATACTGGCGCTGTTCGGTGGACAGAAGTTGATAGTAGCGAGAATCAGAAGTGGCGTCCGCATAGACAAGAAGAGTATTCAACAATGCTGAAAAGCTACGTACTAGTGTGGCAGGCAATCGTTTATTTGACTGATGTCCTACAAGATGTTTATCCATACTTACTACTGCCATCAGCTGGTACTGCTCTTCTGTAAAAAGATCACTTGAAATTCCTCTAGCAATCGTACTGTAGATCAGACTATCTCTAATGCTGGGATCTGGATGTCCGATATGCTCAAGAAGCCAATAGACTTCCTCGTTTGAAAAACAGGGGGTTACGTCCTGTTGCTTCTCCAATAATTGTTTTTTCATGTAAACTCCTTTTCTATTCCAGATAAAATAATTCAGTGAAAAATGGCTGATCCTCTTGATTGAAACGAACACCAATCCCTAGTTTTGAGAAATCTCCATTTAAAATATTTTTTCGATGCCCACTTGAATTTAATAAACCTTGATGAGCAAAAATACTGCTAGGTTGTCCGTAGGCCAAATTTTCAGCTGCCAATACATATGTGATTCCGTCTTCTGCCATACGATCAAATGGAGACTGACCGTTGAGGTTGGTGTGATCGAAAAAGTTGTTGGTGGCCATATCTTCGCTGTGTTTTTGCGCAGTGTGCTGTGCTTGTTCCGACCAGTCCAAGATAGAGAGTCCGTGTTTTACGCGTGTGGCATTGGTCAAGTCAAACAACTGCCATTCAAAACCTGAGATCAACTCGGCAGAGGAAGAGGTATAAAGCTGATTTTTATTTATTTCTAGCTGTTCTTCGATGATCTGGACTGCGGTTACTTTTTCTTCATCGTACAGATCATAGAAGAAGGTCACAAAATTATTGTCCAGATGGAAAACATCGTATTCACCTTCGCTAGAAATTAAATAGTTGAACAAACCTTTACGGATGGCTGTCTCTGGTTCGCCCAGTTCAGCTCTGACTTCAGCTTTTGTACTGCCTAATTTGAGTTGTGTTTGAGAAGCGAGTAAGTCCTGATTGGTATAGAGACCTCGAACGACATTGTTTTCGTCGTAAGCTGCAAGAAAGAATTCCTGATAGTTTTGATGATAGGTAGACCAAGAAACATTGTATTCGTTGAGAGTTTCTCTGACAGCAGAACCGTAAGTGTCCTCTACTTTTCCACGACTTTCACCGATCTCGATATTTGCGATGGAAAACAGTTGCGATTCTGGGATTTCCAACGCGGTCTTTATTTCCGTAGAGTCGGTGTCTGAACCTTCATCTAAAGCCGTAAGTAAGGCTTCTGTGGCACTTTTCTTTACAAATGTCCAGCCAGAGATGAAGGGCTGTTTCCATAGAGGGAAAGTAAAAACAAGCAGACCTATCAGCAACAGTCTTACCAGCCATTTTTTAAATGTTTTGATATGGATCAACCCCTTTCATCTGCACTTCTTTGATTTAACTATACCTTATATATAAAGAAAAAAGATAGTAACTTGTCAGTTTGTTTAGAAATAAATTGAAAAAGGGCGGTTAGGAAAAAAAGAAAGGACTCACGAGGATAGTTACCTTGTGAGTCCGGTTGTTATTCAGCTGATTTTTTCAATAATTGGTAGGATTTCTTTGAGTGAAGCGACCTCAAAAGTAGGCTGAACGTCAGTGATTGTCTGTTGATGATGGTTGATCCAAATGTTTTGGATGCCTGTCCGATTCGCTCCTAGAATATCTGTCATTAAATTATCGCCGATCATCACGACTTCTTCAGCAGCAACTTGGGCCTTGTTCAATGCATAATCGAAAATTTTCGGATCGGGTTTGCCGACACCGACATCTCCTGAAATGATGATATGGTCAAAATATGCTGCGATTTCTGGAGTGATCGTTAGTTTTGTTTGCTGTAATGAAGGGGAACCGTTTGTCAATAGTAATAGCTGATAGTTATCTTTCAACTTATCCAAAACAGGATAAGTATCTGAATAAACGATCGGATACTTTTTCCGTTCGATGACGAAGGTCTGAGCTAATTTTTCACCTAATTCAGGATCGTTGATACCACACGCTAATAAGCCCTTAGTCCATGAAGCAATCTGGTAATTTTGGATCAATTGATGCATTGTTTGAAAATCTTCTCCTGGATCATCAAATGTTCCCCAAAGACCTTCAAAAGGATTGATTCCAATCATTTGAGTAAAGGGATAGGTGGAGTAGCTTTGATAAAGCTGGGTCGCTTCTTCACGGACAGCTGCTTCAAGCAGAGCTCCATCTACGTCAGAAACTTTTTTACAGGTTTCTTCAAAGGCTGTTTTAATACTTTTTTTGTCCCATAACAGGGTATCGTCCAAGTCAAAAAAGATAGTCGTGATCATTGAATTGCTCCTTTTTACGGTATTTTTTTCAGTATAGCAAAGTTCAGTGGTCGATCCTAGCTTTGTAGAGAGATTTATTTTGAAAGTAGAAATTTTTCAAAAACATCATTGCCAATGAACAAACCTTTTTGCGTCAATTGAATCCGGTCACCATTGATCTGCAGCCAGTCCTGTTCGATCAAGTAAGGAAGAACATCTTTGTAAACATCCATAAAGTTTCGATCAAATTTTTTCAAAAAATGTTGTTGAGAAATGCCTTCCAGTTTTCGTAGACCAAGAAACATTTCTTCTTCGATTTGGTTTTCGACTGTCAGTTTTTCTGTCTCGATGACGGGTAGCTGATTGTTACGCAGTGGCTTCAAGTAATGTTGGATCGGACCAAAATTTTTATAGCGAATATTGTTTAAGTACCCACTCGCTCCGGCACCAAATCCATAATAATTCTCATTGTTCCAGTAGACCAAATTATGCTGTGACTCTTTACCAGGGAGAGCAAAGTTACTGACTTCATATTGGATGTGTCCAGATTTTGTCATTGCTTCGATCGCCTCTTCGAACATTTGTGATTCGATTTCCTGAGAAGGAAGCTCTATGCGACCTTGACGAACCCAGTTCATAAACATGGTTTTGTTCTCTAAGATCAAAGAATACATCGAGTAATGGGGGAGACCTAGGTCGATCGCCCGATGGAGAGTGTCACGAAAGTCTTCCAGTGTTTGACCAGGCAATGCATAGATTAGATCGATGCTGACATTGTCAAATTGATTTTTTTCTAATAAATGAACGGTTTCGTAGACATCTTCAGCAGAGTGTTTGCGTCCAATTTTTTTTAGCAGACGATTATTGAAAGTCTGCACCCCCATAGATAGACGATTAACTCCATGATATTTCATCACATGTAGTTTCTCTTCGGTTAAATCACCAGGATTTGCTTCTACGGTAAATTCCTTTGTGGTATCCGTAGGCATCAATCGATGGATTCCCTCTAACAAAACATCTAGTTGTGAGGCGGAAAGTGAGGTTGGTGTACCCCCACCAATATAAATTGTTTCTGAAGTATCGGCTGGATGATTCGCCAGCGTAAGTTCAATTTCCTTCAATAAGCATTGGATATACTCATCGACTGGCTGTCCTTCCAAAAAGACTTTATTGAAATCACAATAATAGCAAATATGCTCACAAAAAGGGATGTGGATATAAGCAGAAACATTGGTTGAATTTTTTGTTTGCATCTAGTAACCTCCGAATCACAGTGTAACACAAAGGATAGGCAGAAATAAATGAAATAAGCTAGTGTGAAGAAGGTTTTGTTTGATAAAGTAAATTTTATAGAAATTGAAGAAATTCCTTTAGTAACGGGAATTGTTTCTATAATATAAAAATGAAAGATTGACACTTTTTTTTTGCTTTTCACCTCTTGATTTGTCTCAAGTTTGTCATTAAAATTGCACCACCAAAGAACGGCAGTACGATTTTTCATGATTATATTTAAGTCAACGACGGGATTTGAACCTGTGACGCCTACCTTATCATAAAAAGTATTGGAGTATTAATTATTAGTTTATAGAAAGGTCAAATAGTAATGATAAATGAAGAAGTTTGGCACAATATTTATAAAATTAAAGGAATGACAAACAATATCTAGTAATAATAAGAAAAAAATGTTGCTACAAGATATACTATGAATTATTTAAGATGACAATATTCTCTCTAAAATTTGAGATGAAAATTATCTTTCACTTGTTAAAAACATGCGATTAACTGTTAAACTAATGAAAAAAATAGTAAATTTAAATTTTTGAAAAAATCTATCTTTAGAAGCCAAATATTTACTGAAAAGATACGGTTATGGAACATTAGAAAAATAAGGAGGGATATTTTGGCAAAATTAATTATTATCCGTGGAAACTCTGGAAGCGGAAAATCGACTATAGCGAGTAAACTTCAACAGCACTTTGGATTAAAAACAATGTTACTCGCTCAAGATGTCATTCGACGTGAAATTGTACGAGTTAAGGATGGTCAAAATAATTTAGCTATTGATTTAATTAAAAAAATGGCTGAATATGGTTCGCAACACTGTGAAGTCGTTATTATTGAAGGAATTTTGTACACGGAATGGTACGGAAAAATGCTTTCAGAATTATTTATAAACTTCGAGTCCGTACATGCCTTTTATTATGATGTTTCATTTGAAGAAACTTTAAAGAGACATCAAACAAAATCTAACCACAAAGATTTTAGCATAGAAGACATGAAACGATGGTGGAAAACAAATGATATTTTAGACATTAAGAATGAAAAAATTATCCACGAAGAGATGACTATTGAGGAAAGCTTCTCATTTATATTAGAATCTTTTGATCAATAGAAATAATGTACACTAGAAAATTTATTTTTACTTTCAATTTTTAATCCAACAATATTGAAATATAAATATACATCGGCTATTAAGTTATATCCATGCAAGTCGATTGCTTCTTGAAGGAGCAACAATGGAGTATATTGCTGAACAACTAGGTGACGAAATGCATATTATAGAGAAAAGCTACGTTCACGTAATGGAACAGTTAAGAAGATAGAATAAAAGTATTATAGATCTTATGCGTGGTTAATTTGTCAGAGGATTTGTTATTGAGTTCATCAGCTGAAAATGCTAAGATAGCTAAAAGGGAGGGTGCTCCCTATAACTGCCTGAAAGGGCTGATGGCGCCTGCTGTATACAATAGTTTATTTAGTGAGCTTTTCTACTGAAATAGACTGCTGTATGCTGCAGGCTTTTTTTGTACTTTCTTTTACAGAGAACATCAATTAGATGAACGGAAGGATCGTGGTTTTTATATGTTAACAAGTATTGCCCTTATTATTTTTACAGGAGTTATTATTGACTGGATAAGCAAAAAAATAAATGTTCCCAGCTTGATTGGATTTATTTTTGCAGGAATTATTATGGGACCATCGGCCTTCAATATATTGCAGCCAGCCCTTCTTGAGATCTCTGGAGATATCAGACAGATCATTTTGATCATTATTCTGACTAGAGCCGGCTTGTCACTGAATCTTCGAGAGTTGAAAAAAGTCGGGCGACCAGCTGCGTTGCTCAGCTTTGTACCAGCTACTTTCGAGATACTGGGTACTGTCATTTTTGCGTCTGTTTTCCTAGATTTGTCACTATTGGAATCAGCCCTTTTGGGAACTGTTCTTTGTGCTGTTTCGCCAGCAGTTGTGGTGCCGAGAATGGTCACCTTGATTCGTGAAAAATTTGGAACAAAAAAAGGGATTCCTCAATTACTGCTTGCAGGTGCTTCCATCGATGATATTTATGGACTGGTTCTTTTTGCCTCTTTTCTCTCATTGGCTCAAAATGGAAGCTTTCAAGCAAGTGCTTTTTTTGAGCTGCCGCTTTCTTTGATAAGCGCAGTGATTATTGGTTGCTGCAGTGGTTACCTGCTCTCAAAAATTTTTGGGAAAATTAAACTGGTGCCTGTGATGCAGGTCCTTTTGATGCTTAGTGTGTCTCTGGGCTTTATTCAAGTAGAAAATGGCTTTCCTCAATTGCCATTTTCAGGAATTTTTGCTGTGATGACTATGGCAATCATGATTTACCGTCTACTGCCTTCTGACAGCGAAAAAATTGCTCGTATCTACAATCAGCTTTGGATTCCAGGTGAGATGTTCTTATTTATCTTAGTTGGTGCTTCAGTCAATATTACTTTTGGCTTTTCTGCTGGCTGGCGTGCTGTTTTTGTCGTACTTCTTGTTTTGATCGTTCGTATGGCTGGGGTTTGGGTAAGCTTGCTCGGCACGAATCTCAACAAAAAAGAAAAGCTCTTTTGCTTGATCGCCTATTCCCCGAAAGCGACGGTACAAGCGGCGATCGGAGCTGTCCCAATGGCTCTGGGCTTGCCGTCTGGCGAATTAATCTTGACTGTATCGGTAGTTTCGATCTTATTGACAGCTCCTATGGGTGCATTTGGAATGGACTTTACCTACAAGCGGTTGTTAACAAAAGATACGACAAGTGAAACGATGCAAGGTTAACATTTTTTATCCATTAGAATTTCGATTAGCACTCTTCGATGGAGAGTGCTAATTTTTGAGGGTTTCCTCTTGACATCTAAGGAGAATGTGGTATATTTATAATCGTATTAGCACTTAGAACGCAGGAGTGCTAATAAAGAGGTGATAAATTTGTTGACAGAAAGACAAGAACAGATCTTGCGTCTGATCATCCAAAACTACACAAATTTAGGCCAGCCAGTTGGCTCGAAAAAATTGATGGAGGATGGTATCGAAGCAAGTTCAGCAACGATTCGTAACGAGATGAAGACGCTTGAAGATCATGGCTTCCTCTCAAAGACACATTCTTCTTCAGGACGAGTGCCATCAATTACTGGTTACCGCTATTATGTGGATCACCTGTTGACTCCTTCTCAAGTAGATAGAGAGGAGATTTCTCTGATTCGCCAGTCTTTTGGCAAAGAATTTCATGAAATCAATGAAATCATCCAGCAGTCGGCGAATATATTATCTACATTGACGAGTTATACTGCCTTATCACTTGGACCAGATGTGAAAGAACGAAAACTGACTGGTTTCAGGATCGTTCCTTTGAATAATCGCCAGGTGATTGCAATCATCGTCACAGACAAAGGAAATGTAGAAAATCAGATTTTTGCTATTCCGAAATATTTGAATAGTGAAGATCTTGAAAAAATGGTTCGGATCATCAATGACAAATTGATTGGTCAACCTTTAATGACTGTCTATCATCGATTGCGTACAGAGATCCCGATGATTCTTCACAAATACTTTCAGACAACTGATGGTGTGTTGGATCTTTTCGACAGTATGTTGAATCATATTTTTGAAGATAAGATCTTTGTAGGAGGACGAATGAACTTACTGGATTTTGAACAGAATCAAAATGTAGAACAGTTCAAATCAATGTACTCTTTTATGAAGAATACCGAAAACCTCAATCAATTGTTGACTCCTCGTGATGGGGCGATTCAAATTCGGATCGGTTCAGAGTTGGGGGACGACCTATTGAGTAACATGAGTATGATTCAGGCTAGTTATGATATTGATGGACATGGCAAGGGAACCATTGCATTGTTGGGACCGACAAGTATGCCGTATTCAAAAATGTTTGGTCTGGTCGATGTGTTTAGGCAAGAATTAGCTTTGACCTTGGCTGATTACTACCGATCTTTGGATTCGTTTAGTTAGTCAAGAAATAGTAAGATTTTAAACAGAAGGGAAGTTAGTCCATTGTCAGAAAAAGAAAATGTTTCAGAAGAAATCGAAGAGATGTCAGATGAAACAGTGGAAGAACAAACAGTGGAAGTTTCTGAAGTTGATGAACTGAAGGAACAGCTGAATGAAATGGAAGACAAGTTCTTGCGTGCTTCAGCAGAAATTGCTAATATTACGAACCGTAACCGCAATGAAAGAGAAACACTTCAAAAATATCGTTCACAGGATCTAGCGAAAAAATTATTGACTTCGATAGATAATCTGGAACGTGCCTTGCAAGCTGAAGCTACGGAAGAAGAAAGCATTAACTTGAAAAAAGGTGTAGAAATGGTTCTTGAAAGTTTACGTCATGCACTGAAAGAAGAAGGAATCGAAGAGATTTCAACGACAGATGCAGCGTTTGATCCTAATCTACATCAGGCTGTTCAAACAGTCCCTGCCTCAGAGGAACATCCGGCAGATACAATCGTCGATGTTCTACAAAAAGGCTACAAATTGCATGACCGCGTCTTACGAGCAAGCATGGTCGTAGTCGCACAATAATTACTGTTGATTCAATTTAAATGAATATAAACAAAGGAGATTTTTAATTATGAGCAAAATCATTGGTATTGACTTAGGTACAACAAACTCAGCCGTTTCTGTATTAGAAGGCGGCGAAGCAAAAATCATTACAAATCCAGAAGGAAACCGTACAACACCATCTGTTGTTTCTTTCAAAAATGGTGAGATTCAAGTTGGTGAAGTGGCTAAGCGTCAAGCGGTGACAAATCCAAATACGGTTTCTTCTATCAAACGTCATATTGGCGTAGATGGTTACAAAGTGGATGTAGATGGAAAATCTTATACTCCACAAGAAATTTCAGCAATGATCCTGCAATACATCAAAGGATTTGCAGAAGATTATTTAGGTGAACCAGTAGAAAAAGCGGTGATCACAGTTCCTGCTTATTTCAATGACTCTCAACGTCAAGCAACCAAAGATGCTGGTAAAATCGCTGGTTTAGAAGTAGAACGTATCGTGAACGAACCAACTGCTGCAGCTTTAGCTTATGGTTTAGATAAAACAGACAAAGATGAAAAAGTTTTAGTATTTGACCTTGGTGGTGGTACTTTTGACGTATCGATCCTTGAATTAGGTGACGGTGTATTTGACGTATTGTCAACAGCTGGAGACAACAACCTAGGTGGAGATGACTTTGATAACAAAATCATCGATCATATGGTTGCTGAATTCAAGAAAGAAAACGGTATTGATCTAAGCAAAGATAAAATGGCTGTACAACGTTTGAAAGACGCTGCAGAAAAAGCGAAAAAAGATTTGTCTGGTGTAACTAGCACACAAATCAGCTTACCATTTATCACTGCTGGAGAAGCTGGACCATTGCACTTGGAAATGACTTTGACTCGTGCGAAATTTGATGAATTGACTGCTGACTTAGTGGAACGTACAAAAGTACCATTGCGCCAAGCTTTAAAAGATGCAGGAGTTTCTCAATCTGAAATCGATGAAGTGATTCTTGTCGGTGGTTCAACACGTATTCCTGCAGTTGTAGATGCTGTTCGTAAAGAAACTGGCAAAGAACCAAACAAATCAGTGAATCCGGATGAAGTAGTAGCGATGGGTGCTGCAATCCAAGGTGGCGTAATCACTGGGGATGTAAAAGATGTTGTATTACTTGATGTAACACCACTTTCATTAGGTATTGAAACAATGGGTAGTGTCTTTACGAAATTGATTGATCGTAATACAACGATCCCAACAAGTAAATCTCAAGTGTTCTCAACAGCCGCTGACAACCAGCCAGCAGTAGATATCCATGTCTTGCAAGGTGAACGACCAATGGCTACAGACAATAAAACGCTTGGAAGATTCCAATTAACGGATATTCCACCAGCACCACGTGGAATCCCTCAAATCGAAGTAACCTTCGATATCGATAAAAACGGTATTGTTAATGTATCTGCCAAAGATTTAGGCACTCAAAAAGAACAAACCATTACAATCAAATCTTCTTCAGGTCTATCAGATGATGAAATCGAACGTATGGTGAAAGATGCCGAAGCAAATGCTGAAGCAGATAAAGTTCGTAAAGAAGAAGTTGATTTGCGTAACGATGTGGATGCCTTGTTGTTCACTGTAGATAAAACATTGAAAGAACTAGAAGGCAAAGTGGACGCAGATGAAGTGAAAAAAGCTGAAGATGCTCGCGATGAATTAAAAGCTGCAGTTGAAGCAAATAACATCGAAGAAATGAAAACAAAACGGGATGCTTTGAATGAAATCGTACAAAACTTAACAGTTAAATTGTATGAACAAGCCGCTCAACAACAAGCCGAACAAGATCCAAACGCTGCTCAAGGTGGCGCGGACGATGTAGTTGATGCAGATTTTGAAGAAGTAGATAACGACTAATCTCGTTATTTGTGAAAAAGCCAAAGTCATCCACTTTGGCTTTTTCTACTGTTTAAAGGGAAGTAGTCGGATTGAAATGAAGAAATTTGCTTCCTTTTTACAAGTAATCATTCAAAAAGATGTTTCTTCGTTCAGTTTTATGATAAAATACGAAAGACTGTAAAAGTAAGATAAATGGAGGGAAGCCAATGGCAACAAAACGTGATTATTACGAAGTCTTAGGTTTGCAAAAAGGGGCTTCGGACGACGAGATAAAAAAAGCGTATCGGAAGCTTTCCAAAAAATACCATCCAGACATTAATAAAGAAGAAGATGCAGAAGTAAAATTCAAAGAAGTATCGGAAGCTTATGAAGTTTTAAGTGATCCACAAAAACGTGCTGCCTATGATCAATATGGTCATGCAGGTACAGATCCAAACTATGGAGGCGCTGGTGGATTTGGCGGTTTCGGTGGTGGTGGATTCTCAAGTGCTGGTGGATTTGGCGGTTTTGAAGACATTTTTGAATCCTTCTTTGGTGGTGGCGGTCGTACGGTAAATCCGAATGCGCCACGTCAAGGAGACGATTTACAATATTCTGTCAATCTAACATTTGAGGAAGCAATTTTCGGCGCAGAAAAAAATGTGCAGTACAAGCGGGACGAAACCTGTCACACTTGTGGCGGAAATGGTGCCAAAGCAGGAACACAACCAGAAACTTGTCATAAATGTCATGGTTCTGGAACGATCAATGTGGAACGACAAACACCACTTGGTCGTGTCATGAGTCGTCAAACTTGTGATGTGTGTCGTGGAACAGGAAAAGAAATCAAAGATGTCTGTGAGACTTGTCATGGTACGGGACGTGAGAAGAAAAGCCATAACGTCAAAGTTAATGTACCTGCCGGTGTTGAAAATGGTCAACAAATGCGTTTAGCTGGTCAAGGTGAAGCAGGTGTGAATGGCGGTCCTTACGGTGATCTATATGTGGTTTTCTATGTAGAAGAGAGCGATATTTTTGATCGAGACGGGGCAGAAATCTATTATGAGCTACCGTTGAATTTTGTCCAAGCAGCTTTAGGTGATGAAGTCAATATCCCGACTGTTCATGGAGATGTCAAATTGAAAATTCCTGCGGGTACTCAAACAGCGACTAAGTTCCGACTTCGTGGCAAAGGAGCACCTCGTCTGCGAGGCAATGGCAATGGTGATCAACAAGTAACCGTGAAAATTATGACTCCTAGAAACTTGAACGAAAGTCAAAAAGACGCTTTACGTCAATTTGCTGAAGTTAGTGGGCAACAAACAACAGAACAACAGCCGGAAGGTTTCTTTGATAAAATGAAAGATGCTTTTGGTGGCAAGAAAAAATAAGGAGAAAGCAGTTTTCCAGTCTTTGGAATGCTGCTTTCTTTTTTATTTCAGCTAGTTTGTATTGCAATATAGTTAGGAAGATGCTATACTAGTTTGTAATACAAGGTAGGTGGAGTAGTCATGAATTCAAAAATATCTTCTCAAATGTTAAAAGGGATTCTGTCTGGTTGTATTTTAGTTTTGCTTTCAAAAAAGTCTTTATATGGTTATACATTAGGGGTGGAACTAGCAAATGTTGGATTTAAAAATGTCCCTAAAGGAACGATCTATCCATTGCTTTTGAATTTGGAAAAAAAGGGATTGATTCAAGGGAAGTCAGTACCGTCTCCAGAAGGTCCCAAAAGAAAATATTATCAGTTGACTGAACAAGGAATGGTAGAAAAAGAGACCTTTGTCGAAGAATGGTCCTTATTGAAAAACAGTGTCGAATATTTGTTGCAAAAGGAGAATGACAAATGAAAACAAAGAGAATGATTGATCAAAACCGTGAATTACAGGAGCAATTGAATACTGACAACAAAGAATATTATGAAAAATTGCTCGTATACGTGCGAACACATTCATTAATGAAAGAGGCAAATAAAGTAGAAGAAGTCTTGCTAGAGATTTTGCAGGATATTTTAGTTGCTCAAAATAAAAATATTTCGGCAGAAGAGTATTTTGGTCATGAACCAAAAGAAACTGCTGATGAATTATTGAAACAAATCTCGTATAGTCTCAAAGATGTTTTGATGCTAGCCTTGTATGCATTTGGTGTCTATGCAAGTATTTCTGTGTTGTCTCAACTGATTCTTCCTGGAGAGGGACTGGATCTTGGAAAATTGGGAATTATGGGTCTATATGCAGTTGTTTTTGCCTTTGTCGTTGTTTGGCTTTTAGGAAAGAGCATGTATTCAGTTTCAGGAAAAATAGGGAAATGGCTGTTTCCTTGTTTATTTGGCTTGGGGATTGTTCTAGGGATCGGGATGAGCTTAGTGGTGAATACTTCCCTCAGAATTTATCTGGACGGCTTTGTTGGCATTGTAAGTATTTTAATTATGTTGGCGATACTAGCTTTTTTCTTCCTTCGAGAAGAAGAAAAACAAGCATGGTTGCCATTTCTTCCTGTAGTAAGCACGTCTGTTATAGTAGGTATCCTAACGAGAATCCCTGGTGTTCAGCTTTGGATGAACAGTTCGAATGGTAGAGTATTCACTGTGATTTTTTTGTTGGCAGCGATTCTAGTACAATATGGTTACATCTATATTCTTAATAAAAAAATGAAAAGAAATTGACAACTGTTTAATACTGTTATACACTGTTTATCAAGGGGGAGCGACCTTGAAAATTATTATTCAAAACCATTCGATGGTGCCAATCTATGAGCAAATTGTTGATCAGATCAAATCACTGATCTTAAATGAAAAAATAAAAGAAAATGATCCGCTGCCTTCTGTACGTTCACTTGCAAAAGAGTTGAAAATAAGCGCATTGACCGTAAAAAAATCCTATGATTTCCTGGAGCAGGAGGGATTCATTGCTACAATTCATGGAAAAGGTAGTTATGTACTGCCAGTCAATTCAAGCATAGTAAAAGAAGAATTGTTGTATCAAATACAGCTTGAGTTAGAATCTCTCCTACAAAGAGCACAAAATTCAGGTATTTCAAAGGAAGAATTACTGGAGTTGATGCAAATGTTGATGAAGGAGGAAGAGTAAATGATTTCATTTCAAGATGTTCGAGTCGTGTATTCAATGTTTGAATTGAATTGTACAATGGAAATCAAAGAAGGAATGATCACAGGAATAATTGGTGAAAATGGAGCCGGGAAAACAACGATCTTTAAGATGTTACTTGGAATTATTCCGGTGCAGTCGGGAAGGATTTTGATTGATGGAGTGGCAGTAGAACAATTGTCTGTTGAGAAAAAAGAGAAAATCGGCACTGTTTTGTCAGATGCTTTTTTCAATGGTCTATATACGGTTAGAAATATTGATCAGCTTCTTAAAACATTTTATCCAGAACATGATTCTAATTATTTTTTATCAAAATGTCGTCAGTTGCAGCTTCCTGAAAAACAGATGATCAAAGAGTTTTCGACCGGTATGTTGGCCAAGTTGAAAGTATTGTCTGCCTTGTCACATCAAGCTGACATTTTGATCTTGGATGAACCAACGAGTGGCTTGGATGTCAGCGCACGTTATCAGATCATGGGAATGTTGCAGGACTATCTAGAAGAAAATCCAAAATGTTCTATTTTGATTAGTTCTCATATTTCCAGCGATCTAGAAAAGCTTTGCGATGAAGTTTATTATTTAAAGCAAGGGAAAATTCTTTTGCATGAAGAGACGGATGTCTTGCTGGATACTTATGGTGTATTAAAAGTTGAAAAAGAGACGATCGGTTCATTGCCCGAAGATTTTATTCTTTATCGAAAGCCGACATTTTATGGCTATGAGTTGTTGACCAATCAACGAATTTTTTATCAGGAAAACTATCCACAGCTGGTGGTCGAAAAACCGGAGTTGGATCAAATTTTATTGATGGTCATGGAAGGAGAAAAGGTATG
Organism: Enterococcus olivae; assembly: GCF_053760925.1. Taxonomy (NCBI): domain Bacteria; kingdom Bacillati; phylum Bacillota; class Bacilli; order Lactobacillales; family Enterococcaceae; genus Enterococcus; species Enterococcus olivae. The sequence goes on along the minus strand of NZ_JBSMVT010000001.1, from coordinate 161,988 downwards.
AAGGGACTATGGACAAAGGATTTATTAATTTTAATGAAACAGTATAAGACATATTTGCTTTTTATGGGTATTGTTCTTTTTAATAGTTATGCCAATCGCTCAGTTGAATTTATGTTTTTGATGCTTGGCTTTTGCTTAGTTTCTTTAGCAACTGCAACAATTTTCTACGATCAGGAAAATCGCGGATTCACGTATATTTTTTCCTTGCCAATCAAAAAAGGACACTATGTTTTACAAAAGGAATTGCTTATTTTAGCTGCAGCTGTAGTGGCTAGCCTGTTGTCAGTCATCTTGTCTTTGATTATGTTTCAGATCGATCAAGGTTTTGTCATATCAGCAGAGCGAATGCTCTTTTTTATGGCAGTTTCTTTTCTCTTGGCATGTTTATATGGTGCTATCGTGATTCCTTTATATCTAAAATTTAATACTGAACAGGCGAAAATAGTTATGATGAGTATGATTGGTGGTTTCTTAGCTGCTGGTTTTCTGATTGAAAAAACGAAGGTGTTTCATCAATTGACACAGTGGCAGGGCTCCCAGTTTATCGCAACATTGACAGCTACCCAGCTATCAGCTGTTTTGATGGTCTTCGCATTGATCCTATTGTGGATCTCTGGAATGATTAGTCAAAAGATAATAGATTAAGACAAGAAAATCATCAGATTTGAAGAGGTTCTTGTGATTTTATGAACTTGTTGAAATTAAATGAAATGGAGTGCGGAATATGCAGAAACAAATGAGACATTTAAAAAAAGCTAAAACTTGGAATACAGTTCTGCTGGTGTTATGTACGATTGGATTAATCTTTTCATTGATCAGTTTGCCAGCAAATCTGAACCCTGATCCAAGTATTTATACAGAAGAATTGATGGGTTCACAAGCACAGCAGCTTTTGGATCAAGCCAACAGTTTACAGACGAAAGTTTATACTTTGATTGATCTAGTGATTTCACTGGTGGTTGTAGTGTTGTTGGTTTTTGCAAGTAAAAAATTGAAGCAGGGCAAAGCAGCATCAAAAATAGTTTATTACGTTTATCTAGGATGGGGAGTTATCGGAATTTTATATTCTTTACTGTTTACTCCCAATATTGATATGTCTGGATTTGAAAATGTTACGATTCTTCTAAGAACGTTTACGATTGGTTTTCAGTTACTGTTGTTCCTACCAGCAATTTTAGCACTGATTCATTTGTTTAAAGCGGATGTTGAGGAACACTAATGGCTAAAGAAAAGACAAGAAAAAAGCGACTCACAAAAAAACAGCAGATCCGTCTAAGTATTGTTGCCGGTGTTATCGGATTGCTGGCAATCGTCTTGGCTTTGATTTATAGTCAGACACAAAAAAATGCTGACGAGAATCAGCGCTACCAAGTTCTAACCATACAAAAAGCGAGTCCCTTGATTTTCAAAGGCACGGTAGCTGCGGAACGAACCGAGGAATTTTATTATGATCAGTCAAAGGGAGAAATTTCTAAAATTTTGGTGGAGAATGGTCAGGAAATAGAGCAGGAAACCAAACTATTATCCTATGACAATCAAACGGTTCAAGAACAAGTAACTGAACAGCAACAAACAAGAGAAAAGTTAAGTTTGGAAGTCAATAGTGCGCAGCAAAATCTTGACAATGCTTACGTGAAAAAACAAGAATTCCAAGACAAACTGGATACTGCTAACAGTAACTATAAAAATGCGGATGAAGCGACACCTGAGGGACAAGTGATCCAGCAAGAGGAGCAAGCAAAGATCGAGCAGTACAAAGAGGCTCTTTCTAATCAAGAAACCCAGATTTTACAGGCTCAACAAACACTTGATGCGGCATATCTTGATTTAAATAACGCGGACACTTCCATCGAAAATACTGAAAATAAGGTGACTACAAATATTTTGAGTCAAACAGGAGGCGTTGCCATCGTCAATCAACAGGGGAAAACCAATCCTGCTGTACCAGTAGTCAGTATCATCAGTAAAGAAACGATTATTGAAGCTAAGGCAACAGAATACGATTATAGTCGGTTAAAAGAATCTAGCTCTGTAACGATTCGATTGTTGCATAATGACTCGGAAATGAAAGGAAGCATTACTGAAATCAATCCCTTGCCAGATAATTCTGAAGCGATGGGAAATGCGACGCAGTCAACCATTGCAACCTATACATTTAAAGTGAAGCCTGCCGAGAACTTGCAATATGGCTATAATTGTCAAATTGTTTTGCCAATAGATGAATTTCGAATTCCTGAACAATCTTTTATATCAACGGAGGACGAGCACTATGTTTTTGTTGTTGAAGGAGGGAAGGTCCGAAAAACCTTGGTAGAGCTTGAAGAAAAGGATGGTCTTTTCATCCTAAAAGAGGGCTTAGAAGAAGGGCAGAAAATAATCGAAAATCCAGATGATCAGCTTTCAGATGGGCAGGAAGTGACGGTGGAGTAGATGATCGATTTAAAAAAAATCAATAAATACTACCAAAATGAAGAAGAAACATTACACGTCCTGCAAGATGTAGATTTGCATATTGATGAAGGAGAAATGGTTGCCATCATGGGGCCCTCTGGTTCCGGGAAGTCCACTTTGATCAACCTACTTGGATTTATCGACAAGTCTTTTGAAGGGGAGTATTTATTTGAAGGGCATGCTTTTACTGACTGGTCGGACGACGCTCTATCAAAAGTGAGAAATCAAACAGTGGGCTTTGTTTTTCAAAATTTCAGCCTGATTGAAAATAATACAGTATTTGAAAATGTGGAGTTGCCTTTGTTATACAGTGGCTATGGTTTTCATCAAACGAAAAAGAAAGTGATGGATATGTTGGAGCTGGTTGGTTTGATAGGTAAATCAGACAAATACCCTAAACAACTTTCTGGTGGGCAGCAGCAACGAGTCGCGATCGCTCGAGCGATTATCAATAATCCTAAATTTATTATTGCAGATGAACCTACAGGGGCGCTCGATACTCAAACCTCGGAAGAAATCATGAAATTGTTTGTTGAGCTGAATCGGAAAAGTCAGGCAACGATCATTTTGGTGACTCATGATCCTGAAAATATTCCCTATTGTTCAAGGTTGATTCAAATTCGGGATGGTAAAATCATTGAGGACAGGGAGTTGAGTCAATGAAAATTTATGTTAATTGGCGTACCTCTATTCGATCGGTATTCAAAAATCGTAAACGAAGCCTGTTGACAATGTTTGGGATCATTATTGGGATTGCGGCAGTGATTACGATTCTTGCGATTGGTCGTGGATTTGAAAAAGATACGATCCAAAATTTAAACAGCAGTGACGGTGAGCAAGTGGAGATTCAAGTGAGCTTCACACCAAATAATGAGACACTGTACAACAATAATATTGCTTTTTTTTCTGAGATAGATCGCTCAATCATTCAGCCTTTGGAAGGTGTAGAGTCTGTTGATTTCCCGCAGCAGAATACGGATTATATCTATAAAGAAATTTATATTGATGATAAGAAAGAAAACAAACAACTCTCTTTAGTCAAGGAAACTTCCAAAGAATTATTACTTGGTCGGGGACTGACGACCTTTGACAATGAAACGGGCAACAATGTGGCAGTCATAGACTCAATCACTGCTGAGCAGTTATACGGAACAATTGAAAAAGCTTTGGATCGAGGAATTGAAGTTGAAGGCCATCTCTTTCAAATTGTTGGTATTTATCAAGGTCGTGAGATCGAAAGTATGTTTTCGATGCCTAAAACCAACATCGAACTTCCTGAAAAAATATTTATGCGCTATTTTACCTCAGAAGAAACTAGTTCAATGCTAGTTGTTACATTAGAAGAAGGGACAACACCTGCAACGGTGATTACTGATGTCATCGATGTTCTGAGAGAAAAAGGAAGCATGAAGGATTTTGGTGATTATGTAGTATTCGATACAGCACTGCTGACTGATGGCATTAGCCAGATTTTAGGAACGATCACGGTCTTCATTTCTTGTGTGGCAGGTATTTCTTTGGTCATTGCAGGGGTAGGCGTGATGAATATGATGTATATCTCTGTCTCTGAGCGAACGAAAGAAATTGGAATTCGTCGAACCTTGGGGGCAACTCAGCGTTCTATTCGTCTTCAGTTTTTGCTGGAAGGAGTAACGCTGACTCTAGTAGGAGGGCTGATTGGCTATGTGATCGGCATTGGTTTCGCCTATTTTATTGGTTCCTTGATCGATGTTTCTGTCTCAGTCGACTGGTTCACAATTATCTTGGCAGTAGGCGTTTCTAGTGGGATTGGAATAATATTTTCTGTGATGCCTGCGTCAGAAGCGGCCAAAAAAGATTTGATTGAGATACTTAGATAGTTCTTCTAGTTTGTCTATTGGGCGATGAAGACAGGAGTCTCTTGAAGTAGCTATAGAAGAGCTAAGAGAGGAGTCTCTAATAGTTGGTGTTGTTACTAAGAAATTAATTAGTAGGAACACCTTTTTTTGCGTACAACATTAGGGAGGCTTTTTATGCTGAAGGTGATTGGTAGAAGAGGAAAGAGATAAGAACTAAAAAAGGTTCCATTCAGATTTGTTTCTGAATGGAACCTTTTAAAATTTAGATATTCAATACTTTGTCTAGGAAGTCTTTTGTACGCTCGTGTTGAGGGTTTCCAAAGACCTCATCGGGTGTGCCATCTTCTAGGAAATTTCCGTCATCAATGAACATTACACGGTTGGCTACTTCTTTTGCGAAGCCCATTTCGTGGGTAACGATCACCATCGTCATTCCTTCTTTGGCTAATTTTTTCATAACATTCAGTACGTCTCCAACCATTTCTGGATCGAGAGCTGAAGTAGGTTCATCAAACAACATGATATCTGGATTCATCGCCAATGCTCTAGCAATCGCGACACGCTGTTTTTGACCACCTGACAAACTTTCTGGATAAACATCTTTTTTGTCTGCCAAACCAACTGTCTCTAAAAGACCCACTGCTTTTTCTTCAGCTTCTTTTTTGCTTAAGTTCTTTAAATCTGTCGGTGCCAGTGTGATGTTTTCCAAAACCGAAAGATGAGGGAACAAATTGAAGTGTTGGAAAACCATACCGATATGTTGACGGATTTGATTGATATTTGTATTTTTGTCTGTTAAATGTGCACCATCGATGATGATATCACCGCTGGTTGGTTCTTCTAAACGGTTCAGACAACGTAGAAATGTCGATTTCCCAGAACCTGAAGGGCCGATGATACAAACAACATCGCCATCTTTGACAGAAGTATTGATGTCATTCAAAACGGTGTGTTCACCGAATTTTTTTACAAGTTTTTCGACAAGAATTTTTTCTTTCATCTTATTTCACCCTCTTTTCTAAAACTTTTGCCAGCTTAGTCAAAGCTGTGATAACGATCAAGTACATGATAGCGATAATCAAATAAACGTTCGTTGTTTGTAGCGTTCTTGCAACGATGATTCGTCCAGTTTGCAATAGCTCTACGACCCCGATAACCGAGATGATGGTTGTATCCTTCAATGAAATGACAAACTGATTGACGAATGATGGGATCATGATCTTGATAGCTTGTGGCAAAATAATTTTTTGCATCGTACGTCCATAAGTCATCCCCAAACTTCGGGCGGCTTCCATCTGTCCGGTCGGCACAGCGTTGATCCCGCCACGAACGATCTCGGCAATATAGGCACTCGCGTTGAGCGTCAAGGTAATCACGCCGGCTGTGAAATCAGGAATTGTAAAGCCGATGGCATCTGACAAGCCGAAGAAGATGAAGAATGCCAGAACCATCATTGGAATCCCACGAATAACATCAACATATATTGAAGCGAATACTCGTAATGCTTTGAAAGGTGAAACGCTGAATAATCCAACGATCACCCCAACGATCAATGCTAGACCGAAGGAAACAAGTGCTAAAATGATCGTTCTTTGCAGTCCTGATAATAGAATCTTATAGTTGTTACCAATCAAGCCTGAAAGAGTTGATTCATCGACACTTCTTGTTGGTGCTTGTCCATCTTGGATATAACGATCAAGGATTTCATCGTATTCTCCTGTACGTTGCATTTCAGCTAAAGCTTCATTAAACATTTCAACTAATTCTGGGTTTTGGCCTTTTTTAACGGCGAATCCATATTCTCCACCAGATTCACGTTCGATTGGTGTTTCTAGCTCTTGCCCTTGAGCAATCGCATAACCAATGACAGGGTAATCATCCATCATTGCATCGATGGCACCAACGCGGACGGCATCGTAAAGTTGATCTGCTGCATCGTAGTATCTAACATCGTAGTTGTATTCTTCTTTGTGATCTTCCAGGAAATCAGCACTTTCGGTACCCACTTTGGCACCAACTGTTTTACCGTCTAAGTCTTCATAAGCCGTAATATCAGTATTGCCAGCTTGTACTGCCAACTGAATCCCACTTTGGAAGTAAGGGGTGGAGAAATCAAAACTTTCTCTTCGTTGATCGGTGATCGTCATACCGGCGATCATGCCGTCAGCCTGATTTCCTTCAACGGCTTGAACAGCACCAGAAAAACCAATGTGGTTCATTTGGATATTGAAACCTTGCATTTCCGCTGCACGGTTGATCAAGTCGACATCGATTCCTACATAAGTGTTGGTTTCATCTTGGAATTCAAAAGGAGCAAAAGCAGAGTCACTTGCAATAATGTAAAGATCTTTCACAGGTTCAACCTGTTTCATTTCTTCTGCTTCCTGTTCGTCACCAGAAGAGACATAGCGAGCAACGATCTCTTCGTATTCGCCAGAATCTTTTAATTTTTGTAAACCTGTATTGAACATTTCCAATAGTTCTGGATTTTGATCTTTTTTGACAGCAAACCCGTAAGAATTTCCTTGTTGAGGTTCACCGATCAATTTTAATTCTTCCCCTTGGTTAATGGCATAGCCTAAAACAGGGAAATCATCGAAGATCGCATCAAGTGTTCCATTTTTAGTTGCTCCGTATAAACCTGTTGCATCATCATAATTACGGATATCAAAACCGTATTGGTCTTTGTTGTTTTCTAAGAAGGTGGCACTCTCGGTAGAGATTTTGGCACCAACTGTTTTTCCTTCTAAATCTTCTAGAGAAGTAATCTCGTCGTTGTCCGCTTTAACGGCCATTTGGATTCCGCTGTCAAAGTAAGGTTCTGAGAAATCAAAACTTTGTTGGCGTTCCTCTGTAATACTCATCCCGGCAATCATGCCGTCCAACTGATTTGACTACACTCCTTGGATCGAAGAGTCAAATCCTAATGGACGTAACTCAAATTCAAAGCCTTGATCTTCTGCGATCGCTTTGAGTAAATCAATATCAATACCAACATACTCATTATTTTCATCACGAAATTCAAATGGAGCAAAGGTAGTATCCGTTCCGATTTGATATGTTTTTTCTACGGCAAAGGCTGGCTTGCCAGAGAAAAGAAATAATAACATCAATAATGATAAAAAAGAAACAATAACAGTTTTTCTTTTCATTTCTAATTCCTCCTAATTTTTCAAATATTATTAAATTATATATCATAGTTTTTAGTCTAAGCAAGAAAATAGTCACAATTTGTTCAAAAAAACTTAAAAAATTTTCAAAATGTGTTAGGAAACATGACATAGGTGTTTTGAAAGCTAAAAATAAAAGCGAAGTTAAAAAATAGCGAAAGTATGTTCGCTGTGATAAAATAGAAGAGCAGTATCAAATGAGATGACTTAACAAAGTAATAAAGAAAGAAGGGACCCTCTATGATAGAACGAGATACTTCTCATCGATTTGAATTGGTATCAAAATATCAGCCTGCTGGTGATCAACCAGAAGCTATCCAAAAGCTGACAGAAGGCGTGCTGGATCAAAAAAAAGCTCAAATTTTACTAGGAGCAACAGGAACTGGTAAAACCTATACAATTTCAAATGTGATTCAAAACGTCAATAAAGCGACACTGATCATTGCCCACAATAAGACATTGGCTGGTCAGCTGTATGGAGAGTTCAAAGAGTTTTTCCCGAATAATGCGGTAGAATATTTCGTTAGTTATTATGATTATTACCAACCTGAGGCATACGTTCCTTCCAGTGATACTTATATCGAAAAGGATTCAAGTATCAATGATGAGATCGACAAACTGCGACATTCTGCGACGAGTGCGTTGCTTGAACGTAATGATGTGATTGTTGTAGCATCCGTTTCTTGTATCTTTGGTTTAGGTTCGCCGATGGAATATCAAAAGAGCATGGTTTCTTTACGACCGGAAATGGAAATCAGTCGCGATGAATTGCTGCGCAGACTGGTGGACATTCAATTTGAACGCAATGATATTGATTTTCAACGAGGACGTTTTCGTGTTAGAGGAGATGTCGTAGAGATTTTTCCGGCTTCTCGAGATGAGCGAGCTTTACGGATCGAATTTTTTGGTGATGAGATCGAACGAATTCGTGAAGTCGATGCCTTGACCGGCGAGATTTTAATGGAAACAGAATATGTTTCGATCTTTCCAGCAACTCACTTTATGACGGATGGTGATCATTTAGAATATGCGATCCAATCGATCCAACAGGAATTAGACCAGCGTTTGTCAGTTTTGCGTGAGAACAACCAACTGTTGGAAGCTCAACGTCTGGAGCAGCGTACGAATTATGATATCGAGATGCTTAGAGAGATGGGTTACACTTCCGGGATCGAAAACTATTCAAGACACATGGACGGTCGGAAAGAGGGAGAGCCCCCTTATACACTTCTTGATTTCTTTCCAGAAGACTACTTGATCGTGATTGATGAATCGCATGTGACGATGCCGCAGATCCGTGGGATGTATAATGGTGACCGTGCGCGTAAGCAAATGTTAGTGGACTATGGTTTCCGTTTGCCATCTGCCTTGGACAACCGCCCCTTGCGTCTGGAAGAATTTGAAGGCAAAGTCAATCAGATCATTTATGTTTCTGCAACACCAGGTCCTTATGAGCATGAACAGACAGAAACCGTCATTCAGCAGATCATTCGACCAACCGGTTTATTGGATCCAGTGATCAATGTTCGTCCGATCATGGGGCAAATCGATGATCTGGTCGGTGAAATCAATGACCGAGTGGATAAAAATGAGCGGGTCTTCGTTACAACACTCACGAAAAAAATGTCGGAAGATTTGACAGATTATTTCAAAGAACTGGGGATCAAAGTCAAATATCTTCATAGTGATATCAAAACCTTGGAACGGACAGAGATCATTCGAGATCTTCGTTTGGGAGAATTCGACGTGTTGGTAGGGATCAACCTGCTTCGTGAAGGTTTGGACGTTCCGGAAGTGTCGCTAGTTGCAATTTTAGATGCCGACAAGGAAGGCTTCCTGAGAAGCGAACGTTCATTGGTACAAACGATCGGTCGTGCTGCACGTAATTCGGAAGGTCAAGTCATCATGTATGCAGATAAAATGACTGATTCAATGCAACGGGCGATCGATGAAACTGCTCGTCGTAGAAGCATCCAAGAGCAATATAATCTGGAACATGGGATCGTACCAAAAACAATCATTAAAGAGATTCGTGATCTGATCTCCATTTCGAAGGTAGCGGAAGAAGTCGCAGACTACGAAACAACTTCTTATGAGGAGCTGTCAAAAGAAGAGAAAGAGATCCTGTTGCTCAAGCTTGAAAATGAAATGAGAGAAGCTGCAAAAGCACTTGATTTTGAGAAAGCTGCAACATTGCGTGATACAATATTAGAGTTGAAAGCATAGGAAACAGGAGGAGAAACATGGCAAATGATAAAATCGTGATCCGTGGTGCACGTGCTCATAATTTAAAAAATATAGATGTGACGATCCCTCGTGATCAGCTAGTGGTCGTCACGGGGTTATCGGGTTCAGGAAAAAGCTCTTTGGCGTTTGATACGCTATACGCTGAAGGACAAAGACGGTATGTAGAAAGCTTATCGGCTTATGCTCGTCAGTTTTTAGGACAAATGGACAAACCAGATGTCGATAGTATCGATGGACTAAGTCCGGCGATCTCGATCGACCAAAAGACAACAAGTAAAAATCCACGATCCACCGTCGGAACGGTAACCGAAATCAACGATTATTTACGTTTGCTTTATGCGAGAATCGGTCATCCAATCTGTCCTAACGACAATATCGAAATCACTAGTCAGTCCGTTGAACAAATGGTTGATCAAGTTTTGGAACTGCCTGAACGCAGTCGTATCCAAATTCTGGCACCTGTGGTCACCCAAAAAAAAGGGCAGCATAAACGTGTCTTTGAAATGATTCAGCGAGAAGGTTATGTCAGAGTTCGTGTGGATGGGGAAGTCTATGATATCTCCGATGCACCAGAGCTGGAAAAAAATAAGAAGCATGAGATTGCGATCATCGTTGACCGAATCGTAGTCAAAGAGGGGATTCGCTCTCGTTTGTTTGATTCCTTTGAAGCGGCACTACGTCTGGCAGAGGGCTATGCAATCGTTGATGTGATTGGTCAAGAGGAACTGCTATTTAGCGAACACTATTCTTGCCCTTATTGCGGATTCACTGTAGGTGAGTTGGAACCCCGGCTCTTTTCTTTTAATGCCCCGTTTGGAGCTTGTGCAGAGTGTGATGGTTTAGGGATCAAATTGGAGGTCGATATTGATCTAGTTGTTCCTGATACCACCAAAACACTGCGGGAGGGTGCATTGATCCCATGGAATCCAATCAGTTCTCAGTATTACCCACAAATGTTAGAACAAGCCTGTCAGGAATTCAATATTGACATGGATATCCCTTTTGAGGAGTTGTCAGAAGAAGACAAGGATCTTGTCTTGAATGGTTCGAAGGGAGAATTGTTCCATTTTCACTATGAAAATGATTTTGGCGGTATTCGTGATGTAGAAGTTCCTTTTGAAGGGATTCTTACCAATATCAAACGGCGTTATCACGAGACGAACAGTGATTTTACCAGAGAGCAAATGCGTTTGTACATGACGGAGCTGACGTGTCGAGCTTGTAAAGGCTATCGTTTGAATCCTCAGGCACTCTCTGTCAAAGTCAATCACAAACACATTGGTGAAATTAGTGAACTAGCGATCAACAAGGCGATTCCTTTCGTTGAGGGCTTGGAGTTATCAGAACAAGAATCGATGATTGCTCGTCCGATTGTCAAAGAAATCGACGATCGCTTGAGCTTTTTACAAAATGTAGGGCTGGACTATCTGACTCTCAGTCGTTCAGCAGGGACCTTGTCTGGTGGAGAAGCACAGCGTATCCGTTTAGCGACACAAATAGGCTCCAATTTATCTGGTGTCTTGTATATTCTGGATGAACCATCGATCGGTTTGCACCAGCGAGACAATGATCGTTTGCTACAGTCATTAAGAAAAATGCGGGATCTTGGCAACACGCTGATCGTCGTCGAACATGATGAAGATACGATGCGTGCGGCAGACTACTTGATCGATGTCGGACCAGGAGCAGGACATGCTGGCGGAGAAATCGTGGCTGCTGGGACACCCGAGGAAGTCGCGAAGAATCCAGCTTCATTGACTGGACAGTACTTATCAGGCGAGCGAGTGATACCCGTACCAAAAGAACGCCGTAAGGGCAACGGTCAAGCAATTACGATCACTGGTGCTACAGAAAACAATTTAAAAAATGTTACAGCGAAGTTTCCTTTAGGTCAATTCATAGCAGTGACAGGCGTGTCGGGTTCTGGGAAATCAACACTAGTCAATGAGATTCTGAAAAAATCTCTGGCACAAAAAATCAATCGCAATTCCAATAAGCCAGGAAAATTCAAAAAAATCACGGGTTATGAATCGATTGAAAAAATTATCGATATTGATCAAAGTCCGATCGGTCGTACACCAAGAAGTAACCCAGCGACGTACACCAGTGTTTTTGATGATATTCGCGATTTATTTGCTCAAACCAATGAAGCAAAAATTCGCGGCTATAAAAAAGGACGTTTTAGTTTTAATGTCAAAGGCGGACGCTGCGAGGCTTGTAAAGGTGACGGAATCATCAAGATTGAAATGCACTTTTTACCAGATGTTTATGTTCCTTGTGAAGTTTGTCATGGTAAAAGGTATAATTCAGAAACATTGGAAGTTCATTACAAAGGGAAAAATATTTCTGAGATCCTGGATATGACTGTCGAAGACGCGGTTGAGTTTTTCAAACATATCCCGAAAATCAACCGGAAGCTACAGACGATCGTCGATGTTGGCTTGGGTTATGTCACATTAGGGCAACCAGCTACAACACTTTCAGGAGGAGAAGCGCAGCGAATGAAGTTAGCCAGCGAACTCCATAAAAAATCCAATGGTAAGAGCTTTTATGTATTGGATGAGCCAACAACAGGTTTACATTCTGACGATATCGCTCGTTTGCTGAAGGTACTAGATCGGTTAGCGGATGCTGGCAATACGGTTTTAGTGATTGAGCACAATCTGGATGTGATCAAATCAGCTGATCATGTGATTGATCTAGGACCAGAAGGTGGCGATGGCGGTGGAACGATTCTGGCAACTGGGACACCGGAAGAAATCGCAGCAGTCAATGAAAGTTATACAGGCAAGTATTTAAAAAAGGTTCTTGAAGTGACTAAAAAATAAAAGGCTTGTAAGAAGGACTGGAGTCAGATAGAATCAAATTAGGCAAAAAGTTTGTAAATTTGACCATTTGCCTATAAGTTCTATCCGTTCAAAGAAAGAAGCGGTCGGGAGAAAAATCTTGATTGCTTTTTTCTTATGTTTTGATAAAAGATTCGCAATGATACGCCCGGAATGATATAATTGACTGAATAGAAGTAATGAGAGGAGCGCAAGATATGAGTGAGAATTTAGAATTAGTTGTGATTACAGGAATGAGTGGCGCAGGAAAAACTGTGGCTATCCAAAGTTTTGAAGATATGGGGTATTTCTGTATCGATAATATGCCACCAAGTTTAGTTCCTAAATTTTGGGAACTAATCAAGGAATCTGGCAAAGTAACAAAAATCGCTTTAGTTGTTGACTTACGTTCTCGATCATTTTTTGAAGAAATTCAAAGTATGCTGAGTAATATTGAAAACACCTCATTTATCAATACCCGAGTGTTGTTTCTTGATGCATCCGATAGTGAGCTCGTGTCACGTTACAAAGAAACGAGACGTGCCCACCCACTGGCAATGGATGGTTTGGTCACAGAAGGAATTCGAAAAGAACGTGCGATTTTGGAAGACCTGAAAACAAAGGCCTCGATTGTGATCAATACAACGAATTTGACTCCCCGACAATTGAGAGAGCGAATCAATGAAGAGTTTCGCAGCTCCTACGAGACGGGTTTTAGAATCCAAATATTGTCCTTTGGATTCAAATATGGGTTACCGATTGATGCTGACATTGTTATGGATGTGCGTTTTTTACCGAACCCACATTATGTCAGTGAGCTGCGTCCACAGACTGGAATGGATCAGCCTGTGTATGAATATGTCATGTCTTTTAAAGAGACGGAAGCTTTTTATCAGCAATTCCTAGGCTTATTGCAAACCATTATGCCCGGTTATGTAAATGAAGGGAAAAGTAGCTTGACGATTGCTATCGGCTGTACTGGCGGACAGCATCGCTCGGTCGCTTTATCTGAACGTATCGGTAAAGCGTTAAAAGAAGAGTATAAGGTGAATATCACCCACCGTGATAAAGACAAGCGCAAAGAAACGGTAAATCGCTCATGAAGATGAAAACGTATCGAATCAGAAAACCTAAAGTCGTGGTTTTAGGCGGCGGGACCGGGTTGCCCGTTATTTTAAAAAGTTTACGAAATCAGGGGGTAGATATTACTGCAGTGGTGACTGTTGCCGATGATGGTGGCAGCAGTGGTCAATTGCGAGATTCTGTCACTTCAATGGCTCCTCCTGGCGATTTGCGCAACGTCCTTGTAGCATTATCGGATATGCCGAAGTTGTATTCAGATATTTTCCAGTATCGTTTTAAAAAGGAAGACAAATTTTTAGCGAATCACGCATTGGGAAACCTGATCATTGCCGGTATGTCGGAAATGCACGGTAGTACCTATGAAGCAGTTCAATTATTGTCTAAAATGATGCATGTAGATGGTAAGGTCTATCCATCTTCGGATGAGCCACTGGTTTTACATGCTGTATTCAAGGACGGGACAACAGCGGTGGGAGAATCCAAAATAGCTTTGGATCGGAAAACGATCGACCATGTGTATGTTCGCAACTTGGCTAACGATGATGAACCAAAAGCTGCTCGTAAAGTGGTTTCCTCCATTTTAGAAGCCGATATGATCGTTTTAGGTCCAGGTAGCTTGTTCACTAGTATTTTACCAAATTTGATGATCAGTGAGATTGGCCAAGCTTTACTCGAAACAGATGCAGAGACCGTATATATTTGTAACATCATGACTCAAAAGGGAGAGACCGAACATTTTTCTGATGCTGAGCATGTTCGAGTACTGCATGAACATCTAAAACAAAAATTTATTGATACAGTATTAGTCAATACGGAGACCGTTCCAGATGGTTACATGGATTTTGAAACCTACGATGAATATCTGGTACAAGTCAAGTACGATTTTGCCGGCTTGAGAGAAGAAGGCTGTCGGGTCGTTTCGGCAGACTTTTTGGAGTTGCGGGACAAAGGTGTTTTCCATGATGGAGAAAAAGTAGTGGACGAGCTGTTACGAATTGTTTATGGAGCAAAAATAAAATAAGTAGGAGGAGGAGAGGAGATGTCTTTTGCAGCAGAAGTAAAAAAAGAGCTGACTGGTTTGGAAGTACATCGGGAACATGCCAAAGCAGAATTGGCGGCACTCATTCGTATGAATGGATCGATCAGCCTTTCAAATCAGCAAATCGTTTTAAATATACAGACAGAAAATGCTGCGATCGCGCGTCGGATCTATTCTTTACTCAAAGATCACTATGATGTTAGAAGTGAGCTATTAGTTCGTCGGAAAATGAAATTGAAGAAAAATAATGTCTATATTGTTCGTTTAAAACAAGAAACAAGGACTGTGTTAGATGATCTGGGAATTATGGACGGCTTGATGTTCCATAGTCAAGTTTCTGATGAAATCATTGGAAATGCTCAAAAAATGCGTTCCTATTTAAGAGGGGCTTTTATGGCGTCAGGTTCGATCAATAATCCTGAAACCAGTCGCTACCATTTGGAGATTTATTCAGTCTATGAGGAGCACAATCAAAATATTTGTGACATGCTCAATTATTATGACCTGAATGCTCGGACACTAGCGAGACGCAATGGTTATATCTCTTATTTAAAAGGTGCTGAACATATCGCTGACTTTTTGACACTGATCGGAGCGACGAATTCTATGCTGAAATTTGAAGACGTTCGAATCGTTCGAGATATGCGAAATTCAGTGAATCGTTTAGTCAATTGTGAGACGGCCAATATGAATAAAACAATTGACGCAGCATCTAAACAAATAGAGAATATTCAGTTTATTGAAGATCGAGTAGGACTGCAATCCTTGCCAGAAAAACTGCAAGAAATCGCAGAACTTCGTTTGGAGCATCCTGAGGTAAGCTTGAAGGAGCTTGGAGAAATGATTCCGTCTGGCATGATTTCCAAGTCAGGCATTAATCATCGTATTCGAAAAATCAACGAATTCGCAGATCGCTTGCGAGAGAATTTGAAAGAGGCGTAAAAAGGGCCTGTGACATAAGTCGTTTAACAGTAAAATATCCGAACAATAGAAGATTGCTCCTACGGTCCAGTTGGGCCTCGTCGCAAATTCACCTAAGTTTGGCGAAATTTATTCTATTTTGTTCGGATATTTTTGTTTTGCTTTTACTTATGTCACAACCCCTTTTTTCTATGCCAGATAATTTTTCAGAAGGTCTTCGTCGATGCTTTCATCAAAAATATGATTGTCAATGATCACTGTTGGGACAAAGCGGATATTGGCTTGCTCTGCTTCTTCGACTAATTTGCTGGCATAGTCTAAATGATCATGCTCAGACAAGTGTAGCTTCTCTTTTGCAAAAGTAGCGACTTCTTCTAATGAAAGATTTCCCCATTGATCTTGTGTTTCAAAGATTTTAGTCATCTCCGTCAACGCCTGTTCGGGATCATCGGTTACAACGAAACGGTGCATGACATTGCCTCGCTGTAAAGATTCTTTATCCTTGTCTACCAGTTTAATGAGCCGCTGTACTTTGTTTTCTGCTACAGCCTGAAGTAAAATATCCTTCGACTCTTCAAACCATTTTTTACAGTAAGGACAGCGAAGGTTCATGAATTCTAAAATTTCTTTGGGTGCCTTCTCACCAATTGGAATACCAACTTTTTTGTTTGTATTTTCTGCTTTGATAACTGAAATATCCATTCTGTTTCCCTCCTCATTTAGTTATAGTGTAACGGAATTGGGTAGGAAAGCCAACCGTTAGCTTTGTTTGCTCAGAGCAGAAAAATGTATAGTTTCTTGAAAAATTTCAAAGACAGTTCTTTTTTTGTGAAAATCATAAAAGAGCTATGATATACTAATAAGGAGAGAAAGTCTTAAAATACAGAGAGGCTGTTAATGATGAATATTAACGTAGGTGAATTATTTAATTTAGATTATTGGGGACAACTATTATCCGTGGATATTTTTTCCCTTCCTTTTTTAATAAATGTTTTAGATATTATTGTTGTCTGGTATTTAGTTTATAAATTGATCCAGTTGGTAAGGGGTACGAAAGCCATTCAACTCTTTAAGGGGGTTGCGGTATTTATCGGAATTCGCTTTGTCGCAGAGTTGATTGGCTTACATACCCTTTCCTGGCTGATGGATCAGGTGATTACTTATGGGGTGATCGCTGCGATCGTGATTTTCCAGCCGGAGATTCGACGAGGACTGGAACATTTGGGAAGAACGACCTTTTTTACTCCAACAAAGAATGAGAAGAACCAAGATGAAGAGATGGTCAAAGCCTTTGACAAAGCCATTCAATACATGTCCAAACGAAAAATCGGTGCCTTGATCACCATTCAAAGAAATACAGGACTAGATGAATATATTGAGACAGGGATTCCTTTAGATGCAGACATCACTGGAGAACTTCTGATCAATATTTTCATTCCCAACACACCTTTGCATGATGGGGCAGTAATTATACGTGATGGCAAAGTCGCTGTTTCCTGTGCTTATTTGCCACTTTCAGACAGTTTGCTGATCCCAAAAGAATATGGGACTCGGCATCGTGCGGCTGTGGGAATATCTGAAGTCAGCGATGCGTTGACGATTATTGTTTCTGAAGAAACTGGAGATGTCAGTCTAACCATCAATAACCATCTATATCCAGACCTCAATCAGGAGGAGTATTTGACGATGCTTCGTGACGCATTTGTTCCAGAAGAAAAAGTCAAAGAGAAAAAGAATTTTCTTCAGACGTTTATAGATGAAATGAATAAGCTGACTAAAGGAGGCAAATAATGTTTAACAAGCAAAGAAGAAGTAATATTCTGTATGCTTTGTTGGCCTTATTGTTCAGTTTTGTCTTGTTTTTCAATGCCAACAATTCTACTTTACAAGGTAGTTTGCTTACAGCGAATGAATTTGAAGAAACTTTGGCTGAAGTGCCTGTTCAACCCATCTATGATACGGATGAATTTTTTATTCAGGGCTATCAACCGACAGTTACTGTGACACTAAAAAGTGTCAATCGGGTACAATTGAGTGCTGAAACCAGCGAAGAGACCCGCAATTTTCGTGTCGTAGCAGACTTAAGTAATCTGGGTGAGGGAACACACGATGTTCCTTTACAGATCGAAGACATCAGTAACAGTGTTTCTGCAACAGTCGAGCCAACGATTTTTACAGTAACGATAGAAAAGAAAGTGACCCAAACATTTCAGGTAGAAACAGAATTTTCTGAAGAAAATTTGCAAGATGGTTTTCGTTTAGATAGAATAGTGGCGAACCCTGAAAGGGTCTCAGTGACAACGGGTGATCAAACGGTAAAGGAAATCACCAAAGTTGTTGCTGATCTTAGTTCCTTACAGGAAGTCGACGGCGATCGAGAAGAAGAAGTTCCGGTCTATGCAGTGAATGAGTCAGGGGAGATTCTTCGGGCTGTGATCGAACCAGAAACGATTCAGGTACAAATGGATGTTTCTGCTCCGGAGAAGGACATCGGTCTTTATGTCAGTCAAACGGGTATCGTACCAAACAATGTCTCCTACTTTGAGATTCAACTCAGTCAGACCTATGCGACGATCTCTGGATCACAGCATCTATTGAATGTACTGGACAGTATTGGTATCAATGTAGACGTGACCAACGTTACGGAACCTACAACAAGAGAAATCGACATTCCTGTGGCGGATGGGATCGCGATTGATCCAAAACAAGTCACAGTGACTATCAATCCGGTGCTGATTGAAACAACAGAGGAACAAAGTGAAGATGATGAGTCGACAACTCCTTCAACTTCGGAACAAACGGTAGGAGAAGAGACACCGGAATCCAGTGAAGAAACCGAAGAAACAACCGAAGAGACCATAGAATCTTCTGTAAATGAAGAAAATGATGCGGAATAAGAGAGGAAAGTAATCATGGGAAAATATTTTGGAACAGATGGTGTTAGAGGGGAAGCAAACAAAGAACTGACACCAGAATTAGCTTTTAAATTAGGTCGTTGTGGCGGATATGTATTGAGTCAGCATGAGACTGAGGGAAGAAGACCTCGTGTCCTTGTAGGAAGAGATACACGAATTTCCGGACAATTATTGGAGAGTGCCCTGATTTCAGGTTTACTGTCAGTTGGAATAGAAGTTTTTCAATTGGGTGTAATTTCGACGCCGGGTGTTGCTTATCTGACACGTATTCAAAAAGCAAGTGCTGGTGTAATGATCTCTGCATCGCATAATCCAGCGCAAGACAATGGGATTAAATTTTTTGGTAATGATGGTTTTAAGTTGGTTGATGAGCAAGAAGCTGAGATTGAAGCTTTATTGGATGCTAAAGAGGATACTTTACCTCGTCCTTCCGCAGAAGGCTTGGGAAGTGTTGAAGAGTTTCCAGAAGGTCTGCTGAAATATTCAGAATTTCTACAGCAAACAATCTCTGGGGATCTTTCTGGTTTAACTGTCTGCATCGATGCAGCAAACGGGGCTACTGTCCCATCTGTAAATCGTTTGTTTGCCGATCTAGAAACAGATTTTTATACAATGGGCACTTCACCAGATGGACTCAACATCAATGATGGTGTGGGTTCTACTCATCCGGAGAAGCTGGCAGAATTAGTTGTTGAAAAAGGAGCGGATGCTGGTCTGGCCTTTGATGGTGATGGCGATCGAATCATTGCAGTCGATGAGCTTGGTCAAATTGTAGATGGTGATAAGATCATGTATATTTGTGCAAAGCATTTGGCTAAAAATAAACGATTGAAAAAAGAAACGATTGTAACGACGGTCATGAGTAATTTAGGCTTCCATAAAGCAGTGGAAGAGATCGGCTTGCAAGATGTGATTACTCAAGTTGGGGATCGTTATGTTGTGGAGGAAATGCGCAAGAACGATTACAATTTTGGTGGTGAACAATCGGGGCATATGGTCTTTCTTGATTTCAATACGACCGGGGATGGCATGTTGTCAGGAATCCAACTACTAAATATTATGAAGCAAACAGGTAAAAAACTTTCAGAGTTAGCAGCGGAAGTGAAAATCTATCCTCAAAAGCTAGTTAATATCCGTGTTTCTAATAAATATGGCGCAATGGAAGTACCCGCAATCAAAAAAGTGATCGAAGAAGCTGAAGCGGAAATGAATGGTCAAGGGCGTATTTTAGTTCGTCCTTCAGGTACAGAACCGTTGCTACGAGTGATGGCTGAAGCACCAACCGATGAGAAGGTCAATTATTATGTCGACAAGATCTCAGAGGTCGTGCGCGAGGAGATCGGTCTTTAAGAAAGAGTAAAAAGAGAGAATTTAGTTCTAGATTCTCTCTTTTTTTATTAGAAAAATAAGAGTAGTTATCGTATGATGATAAGAATAATTGGATTGTATAGTTAGGAGCGTTGAAATGAAGGAAGCCTATTTAGATCGAATCCCTAAATTGATAGATGAAGTGCAAAAAGTAATTCTTGGAAAACGAGAGGTTATCCAAATGACGGTTGCTGCTCTTTTGGCAGGTGGACATGTCTTATTCGAGGATATTCCAGGCGTGGGGAAAACACTGATGATCAAAACACTATCCCAAACAATTCAAAGCAGTTTTTCAAGAGTCCAGTTTACCCCGGATCTGCTACCTAGTGATATTTTAGGGGTTTCTATTTTTGACAAGCAAACAAATCAATTTGAATTTCGTAAAGGACCGATTTTTACAACGGTTTTATTGGCAGATGAGATCAACCGTACGACACCACGAACGCAAGCGGCACTTTTGGAAGCAATGTCGGAAGGAAGAGTGACGATCGACAATACGACCTATCAGTTGTCACCACATTTTTTCGTATTAGCCACTCAAAATCCAGTCGAATATGAAGGAACCTATCCATTACCAGAAGCTCAACTGGATCGATTTTTATTTCGTTTGAAAATTGGCTATCCAGCATTTGAAGATGAATTGTCTTTAATGATGGGAAGGAAAGGTACTGAGGAACAAGTACAAAAAATCATCTCAGAAAAGGAAGTCGATGAACTAAAAGAAATGGTAAACGATGTCTTTGTCCATGAGCACGTAGCAAAATATGCCTTACAGCTGGTTCAAGCCAGTCGGAATCATAATGGTGTGGCATTGGGTGTCAGTCCTCGTGGTGGTGTCGCCTTTATTCAGGGGGCCAAAGCCTATGCGTTGACAGAAGGCAGACAGTACATCACGCCAGAGGATCTTCAAAAGATTTTACCGCCTGTTTTTGGTCATCGAATGCAATTGAAAAATAGAGGCGATGAAGAAGAGCTGTCTTCAATTTTGCAACAGATTGTCGAACGTGTACCAGTGCCCGTTAGGAGGTAATTCAATGAGAAGGCTCAAACAGTGGTTGCAAGGGTTGTTGATACTCTGTTTGTATCTGTTGATTTCAGCCTATGCGATTATTTTTACGAACAATACTGGCTGCACCTTGTGGATGTTGGCGACTTTATTTTTATTGAGTGAAATCATTAGTCTGACGGGTTCCTTAAAGAGAGTTGTTTTGGCAAGTGAGCAAACAGTTTTGACTTCGGTTGGTCAGCCAAAATTGGTTGAATTTTCTTTGAAAAAGAAAAAACGCTACCTCCTAGGTTTTAGCAAACTAAAATTGAATAGTCAGATACCTGACCTTTCAGTGGAGTTGCTTTTTTATGATGGAAGAAAAAAGCGAGTGTCAGGTGAATGGCTACCCAGCCAAAGAGGGCACGTTAAAGAAAGCCAAGTAACAGCTATATCAGGAGATTTATTTGATTGGTTACAAAAAAGTCGAAAAATGAAGATCGTGACCGACTATTTTGCCTTGCCTGAAAAACACAAACAGTCTTCGCAACTTGCTAGGTTACTGGAAAGAGCGATGCGGCAAACGACTTTTGGGGAACATAGTTTTTCTATTAGTAATTATCGACCGTATCGACCTGGAGATGCAATCAAGCAAATCGATTGGAAGTTGTCCAGTAGGCAACAGGAAACGATTCTTCGAGAATATCAACTGTATCAGGACGCCGAGATCGCCTTGCTTTTTTATGGAAAGAAAAGCAATTATTTTGAAGAGATGTTGAGTCTGTTTTATGGCATGCAGGAATATTTGCATAGAAAAAAGATTCCTGTGATTCTTTTAGGTGAGCAAGTGTCAGCCACGGCGCCTTCGTACAAGGACTATGCTAAAATTCAGCCATTGGAAGCGGACGTTCAATTGCCAGAGGTGTCTGGCAAAACATTGTTTGTATTTACGCCAGAGTCATGTGACTCTTTAAATCTTGAAATCCAGCGACTGCAGCGCAGGCAGCAAGTCAAAGTATACACTTACGAGAATCTTATGACGAAGCTAGAAGAGGTGAGAAAATGATTCAGCGAATCCAACAGAAATCCTTGCCGATGCTTTTTTCTCTGCTGACGTTCTTACTCGTATTCTCTCAATTTTTAGAGATTTATCAAATCACTCATCCAGTAAAAAATTTGGCAAGTATTGCTGCTTTGTGTCTGATTGCTGGATTGATTCCATACCGATTGCTTAAGCTCCCTGTATTTGTACTCACGGCAGCAAGAATCATTTATGCTTTTGTACCTTTGAATCAGGATTTTTCGTTGGGCTGGTTTAGTTTGTTTACAGCGACAGTTCAAGACCGAATAGCGATGTTTTTGAATGGAGAAGTTGCCTTCATCCCTATTGAACTTGCATTGGTCGTCGTCATCTCTCTGATTACATTGCTGATTGAACTTCAGATTGAATATAGTCGTTTTTTGTTGAGTACAGTGATCAATGTCGGCTATCTACTATTGATGGCAACCTACAATGATCTCGATTTGAGTTGGACAATTGTCTTTGTTATTTGTAACGCCCTGTTCCTGCGATTGTTGTCACGGAAAAAAAAGGGAGATCGTTTGATGCTTTACGGAGGGGTACTGTTGCTGCTTTTATTCAGCGGTGCTTTGTATTTACCAAGACAATACGCGGAAGATAAATTGCTAGAAGTAAGTGCAGATGTCCGAACCAAGTTGAATCAAGCTGGTTTTTATCATTATTTCGAGCGTCAAAAATCTGGAATTCAACCTTTTTCGAGGACTGGATTTAGTGAAAATGATGACTCGTTAGGCGGTCCTTTATTGGACGATCATCAGATTTTGTTCGAGGCTCAGCAAAGGACCGGTCACTATTGGCGTGTGGAAAGCAAGGGTCACTATACAGGAAAAGGCTGGATCAATTCTTCTAGTTATACCGCGTCGGTAGAGTTACAGGAAAATCGAACCTTGTATTTGTCAGAAAATAACTATCAAGGAGACTTTGGTGAGCAGGAGCTGATCACACTTGATTTTCAATATCCAGGAGAATATTTGCCTGTTCCGTATGGAAACTTAGCAATCCAAAATGTATCAGGAGCTTCAGACTTTCATGTATCTAGTGAGAATGGCCGGATCGATTATGCAGATCGGCAAAGTCGTTCTCAGACGGAAATTCAATGGCTTCCATGGGATTATGAGCTATCAGATTTGGCAGAGCTAACAGTTTCACAGCCAAATGAAGAGGTTGATTACTTGCAGCTGCCAGGTACTTTGTCGGAGGCGGTCAAAGAGCTTGCATTAGAGATAACAGACGATGAGGAGACGCTTTTAGAGCAGGTCACTGCGGTTGAAAGCTATTTGAAACTTTCCGGGACATTTCGTTATTCCAAGATGGATGCCCATTTGACCCCTGACGATCAAGACTATGTGGAACATTTTTTATTCGATTCTCAAGTAGGATATTGTGATAACTTTTCCTCATCAATGGTGGTTTTATTGCGAACGCTCGGAATCCCTGCACGTTGGGTCAAAGGATTTACTCCTGGCTCTGTAGCGAACGAAGGGGAGAATCAGATATATACTGTCCGCAATTCTGACGCACACTCATGGGTGGAAGTGTTTTTTGAAGGCTTTGGCTGGTTGCCTTTCGAACCAACACCGACCTTTTCGCAACCATTGAATCAAGAAGTGGAGGATATTCCCGAAGAAACAGAAGCTTCATTAGAATCTGAAGAGGAGACTCAGACAACCAGTAATTCGGAAGCTACTGAAGAAGTAACCACAACTGAAGAAAACTCGACCGACAGTTTTTTCCGCGATCTATGGAACAGTATGCAAGGTTTCATGAGGAATCATGGTTCAAAAATAGGATTTTTGATGCTTTTGGTAACAGGAATCTTGTTTTGGCGATGGTCTTTCTATCTAGCTATTCTTTTTCTTTTGAAAACTAGCAAGCAGCCCATTGTGACCATATATCCATTGCTACTGAAAAAAATCGAAAAGCAAGTACCACGTCCTGAAAATCAGCCGTTGAGCCAGTATGCTGAAGAGGCCGAACGAGCATTGCCTTTTTTGTCCAATGAGTTTATAGTAGTGACCAAAGTCTATGAAAAGGGACTCTATAGTCAGTCAAGGATTAAAAAAAACAGAGAAGACCTTATGAAATCTCTGGCACTCAAATTGAGTAAATGGAAGCCATAAATAAGAACAGCGAGTAAATTTTTAGAATTTATTCGCTGTATTTGTATAAAAATCAGTCTCAAGTCCTATGATAAAAAGCGTAAGACGAGCCTTTTATGTGCTATAATACTGATACTGGATGGTGCAAGAAGGAGAAAAGTAAAATGAAAAGTACATATATTCTATTAACAGACACGGGGACTGTTTTAACTAAATGTATCAAATTATTTACAAGAAAAAATTATAATCACTCATCGATTGCCTTGGATCAGCAATTAGATAACGTCTACAGCTTTGGTAGAAAAAAAGTAACCAATCCTTTTGATGGTGGCTTCGTCAAAGAAAATTTATATCAAGATTTCTTTTTACGTGCTAAATGTCAGGTCTTTCGCTTTGATGTGACCGATGAACAGTACGAATTACTGCAGACCAAGCTGAGCGAATTTGAGCTGGAAAAATCGAAGTACCGTTACAATCTTATTGGATTGATTGGTATTGCTTTGCATCAAAATTGGGAACGAGAGAATGCCTTTTTTTGTTCTCAGTTTCTAGCATATATTTTAGAGGAATGTGAGATGGGGACCTTTGATAAGCCCTGTTACTTGGTAACACCTGCGGATCTGATCCAGACCCTGGATCCACAAATCGTTTATCAGGGAACGATCATGGAATATTTGATGAATCATGAATCGTACGCCAATAATCAGGGGACCGTTTATCAGGTTACTCCACAAACATCGATTGTGAAAAGGCTAGGACTCCCAATAATCGGGCGTTTCTTAGGTTAAAACAAACATAAAAAAGCAGACAAAGTTCTTTAAATTAAGAATTTTGTCTGCTTTTTTTAGAATAATTGATCGAAAAAAACACCATCAAGAAAGGAAAAGCTGAGTAAAAATAAGAAAAGAGTCAATAAATCTAGCGGCAATCCCTTGATAAAAGTCGGAATTGGAGCAATACTAATTCGATCCTTTGTTCCTGCAAAGGCGACTGTGAAAAAGAAATACATTCCAGCATAGACGAGCAATTCCTTGATCAATGAGTCGGATTCAATAAAAGTGAACGTCGAGAGACTTAGCAGTAGTTGAACAGACAGCATCATTTTTCTTAGATCAGCTGTAATAAAGGTTGCCGATTGAGGAGCCAAGAAGCTTAGCGGCGTAACGATCAATAAGCTACAAATACCCGCAGTCAAAAGATTGGTCACCATTTGATTGCCGTATTGAATACCTGAAAGCATTAAAAATTCAAAAAGAAGTCCGCTGATAACGTAACTGAGACCAATCAGCAGGCTGATATAGCCCACTCTTTTGATGATCAAAGGACCTTTGTTTTGAATGGTTGACGGATATTTTTCACAACTGTAGTAGGTCAACAGCACAGCTATGAAAAAAATCAGACGATGAGCGATTATCATACAGAAACCTCCTTTAAGAATTGATTTTTAGGTTGAAGGGACTGGTTTTTTCTTCTCCCAATACACGTAAACGCAATAAGCGGTCAATGGCCGGAGTGAAGCAGTTCATGATCAAAATAGCGTAGCTCATACCTTCATTTGTCAAACCGAAGAAACGAAAAACAACGACTAGAAGACCTACCCCTACGGCAAACAGATTCTCACCGGCTTTAGTTGCTGGTGTTGATGCATAATCGGTTGCCATAAAAATCGCACCCAGTATCGCGCCACCACTGATCATATGTCCGATCACATTTTGCCAAGAGCCGGTAAAAAGTCCTTCCGGTCCCAAGATAAAGGCAAATAATCCGATCGTACCTAAAATAATCAGAGGGATTCGTGGTGAAATGATTTTTTTATAGACTAAGAACAAGCCACCAAGCAGGAGCAGAAAGGCACTTGTTTCACCAGCTCTTCCGCCGACAAATCCGAAGAAGGCGTCTGATAACTCTGAAAGCGATAAAGTTTCACCAATTCTCATCACAGCAAGTGGTGTCGCACCGGAGACAACATCGGAAGCAGTAGCGTTTGAAACAATCTCAGGTGGGATTTTGCCGAAAGGTGGATCAGGCCAGCTGATCAAAAACATTTGACTATAGAACAGAGCTACTAGAAAAGCTCGTCCTCCCAGAGCAGGGTTGATAAAATTATAGCCTAGACCACCAAAAAATTCCTTGACGACAATGATTGCAAAGGCAGTTCCTACAACAGGGAAATACCACGGTGCGGAAGGCGGCAAATTCATCGCTAATAAAAGACCTGTAACGATACTACTACCGTCTAGCTGATACTCTCGCCGAATCATTTTGAACCAGAGGTATTCAAGTGTTACTCCAGTCAATGCTGCCAAAAGATAGTTACGATAAACTACTGGACCAAATAGGTAGCCAGAGAACAAGAGAGCTGGCAGTAAAGCTAAAATCACCATCAGCATGATCGATCGAGTTTCGGTATCTGTCCTTATGTGAGGATTGGGTTGTGTTTTAGGAAGTTTTTGTGATTGTTGAAAAAGCTGTTCACTTTCAGCTTCCTTGTAGTAATCACGCATGCTGAGCCGCCTCCTTTTTCAAAGCAATCACTTTGTTTTTTGCATCGCTGATCGTGGCTGCTAGATTTCTGCGAGCAGGGCAGACAAAGGTACAGGCACCACAATTGATACAGGCATCAGCTAATAATTCTTCGCATTTATCAAAATCTCCAGCTCTGAAATACTGATCAATACTCATTGGCATCAAACGCATCGGACAGGCTTCTACACATTTGTTACAGCGAATGCATGGGTTTTCGGTAAAGAGCCAGTCATTCTCTTCATTGAAAACTAGAATACCATTGGTAGATTTGGTTGTGGGGACTCTTAACGTATTGACGGTTCGACCCATCATTGGTCCTCCCATGATCACTTTGCTCGGTGCTCCTTGGAATCTTCCGGCAAAATCGATCAGTTCACCAGCTAAAGTACCGATCGGGCTACGCACGACCTGAGGCTCACCAACGTCACCAGTAACGGTGGTGTAGCGATCGATCAAAGGTTTATCCCAACAGACCGCTTCATAAAGAGCAAAGGTTGTCGCGACATTCATCAAGACAACACCAACATCGGCTGTCAGTTTTCCAATAGGAACCTCACGATCCAATAAAAGCTCGACCAGTTGTTTTTCTCCACCTACTGGATAGACAGTGGGAACTTCTTCCACTCGAATAAAGGAATAAGGAGATGCTGCTTCTTTCATAGCTGCAATGGACAAAGGTTTGTCGTCCTCAATACTAATCACGATCGCTGGATCGTTCAATAGCTTACGAGCGATTCGCGCTCCTTCAATGATTTTTTCAGCGTTGTTTTGCATAAGTAAAGCATCACTTCTTAAAAAAGGCTCACATTCAGAGCCATTTAAGACTAATGTATCGATGGATTGTGAGTCTTTAATTGCAAACTTAACATGAGTTGGAAATGTGGCACCTCCTTTACCTGCGATACCTGCTTGTTGGATTTTCTGTTTGATAAAAGAATTGTCAGCTTGTTGCCAAGCGAAAGAGGTGGAACGAAAATCGTTCGCGTAATTGAAGTCATTTTCAATAATAATTGCTTGAGTGGTTTGATTACCGGCATCTGGCCAGTCCGTGATATCCAGAACTTTTCCAGAGACACTGGCATGTATTTTAGCGGAGACAAAGGCATCTGTTTCTGCAATGACCTGTCCCTGTTTGACCTGATCGCCAATGGCTACGATAGGCTCTGCTGGCGTACCAATATGCTGAACCAGTGGAATAAAGACCATGTTCGGTTCAAATGAATGCACCTCCTGTTGATGAATTTTCAGTTTCTCTTTAAGTGCTTTAAGCGGGGGACTTAGTGAGATCCCGCCAATCAGTTTCTTTTTCATCGTCTCCCTCCTAACGGAAAAATTTATATGGTACTTAAATAAAGTTTAACATGAAACGCTTCCCAAAATAAACTAATATATTTAATTTGTTTATGAATGGCTCGAAAGATCGTATTTTAGAATAATCGATGAGTCAATTTGTTTTAGTTATCAAAAGAAAGAAAAAGCGATCCAATAACTAAAAGGATCGCTTCGTTTCTTTTAAATTCAGATAAAAATAGGAGAGCCGTTCAAAGACATTTTTTCTTCGATTTTTTGAAGACGTTTGTTGATTCTACGAAGAATGCCTTCAGAAAAATCAAGAGACAAACTATTTTTACGGGCAGTTAGTAATAATTCTTTCTCAATGGAGAAGCGTTTTTGCTTGCGATAAATATTTGCTAAGCGTTCAACATACTCATAGCGTGTATATGCTGTACGAGCAATCAAGTGACGCAAGATATCTTCAGCCTTGCTAAGGTCATTGTCACTGTAGTAAGTAATTGCTTCTCGGTATAGTTTGATCTCTACTTCTTCAAGCAATTGCGCTTCTTGTTTTTGTTTTCTCCATTCGTTGATCGAGAGCTTACCAGTGAGCTGACCATTTTGATCATAGGAAAAAATCACAGGAACATCATTTGGATCTGGTTGTTTTTGAGTTGATTTACGCATAAAAGAACCTCCTGTGATTTTGAATAGTAAGCTAAATATACGCTATTTTTTAAAGAATTACTACTAGATTAGTGAAAAATAATACTAATTCAGATTTCTCTTGATTTGGAAATAGCCAACGATTTCTGAGATCCCCATAAAAATCAACAGACTGCCAAAGAGTGTCATGATACTAGCGATCGCATTGAACATTAAAAGTAAGCCTCCACCAATCAGCAAAGCACCGTAAAAGAGCCAGCCTAGATAGGACTGATCCATTTTTTTCAGATTGAAACCCTGAGCAATTCGTAGACAGCCGTTTAGAGCGATTAAAATGCCTAGAAAGACAGTCAAGATAGTCAGCAACGGTCTAGCCAAAGCAAGGATTGCGATCGCTGCAATCAACAATAGGACACCAATGATCATTTCAAAACCGTAATAGCCCGTTTCTTTCTTCAAGCGATAGGTAGAAAAAAGATTCATCAATCCAAGAATTGCTACATAACCAGCAATCAAATAGACGATACCTTTAGTAAATTGCTGAGGATAAAAGATGACCAGAATACCAGCAATTATATAGATAATGCTTCGCAAAACAGCATATTGCTGAAACTGTTGAATGATTTTATTCATGTTTTTCACCTCTTTTTCTTTGATTACTTTTATTTTATCGAATTTATCAATAAATAGAAAATTATTTGTCATAAAAAGAAGAAATCGTTTTGTAGCGAACAGGTCCTTCTGTTACACTGTTAGCAAAGAAGGAAGTAAGGAGAGGCAAAATGAACGGATTAACTATCGTTTTCATATTATTTACAATTATTTTATATATATATTTGATTTTATTGAGACAGGAACTCGTTTTTGTCGCGATGCGAAAATCTCCCTTTTCGATTGTTGTACCAATCATCGGGGCTGTAGTGATGGCAAGCTTCTATATCTTTGCTGAGACCTTGGAAGATAAGATTCGTGGGGTTTTTGGTGCTTTGTTGCTGTTAAGCTACTTATTCAATGTCCGAGGAATAGCTGAGAATCGTTTTGTTTTGCAGTCCTTGGATAATCGAGGAATCAAGTTTTTTGAAGTGGATCGGGTCGTTTTGTTCCACGATACAAAAGAAAAAGTCGTTAAGTTGAATTTTTTCAGACGCGGATTGCGAGGACCTTTGATGAAATTCAGTGAACCTATCGAAGAAATCGTCAATTTTTTGTCTTCGAACCTAAAAGAAGGAACACCAATCGATGTGATCGTCAATCAGTCTAGTCATAAAAACTAGAAAAAGATTGGATAAAAAGCACTTCACGAAATCTGTTAGAAAACAGATTTCGTGAAGTGCTTTAATTTTATCCAGTCTCTACTTATTCTATTTGAATGTACGGAAGCGTTCTTCGTCAGAAAGGAAATCTTTTTCTGCTGCTTCAGCTTCTTTTGAACCAAAGACTAATTGAGAACGAAGTTTCCAATTGCCAGGAATGTTCCACTCTTTGGCTACAGCATCATCGATGATTGGATTGTAGTGTTGTAGATTAGCTCCTAATCCTGCTTCAGATAAAGTCGACCAAGTGTTTGCAGTAGCAATTCCGTTTGATTGTTCTGCCCAGACAGGGAAGTTGTCTGCATAAAGGGCAAATTGTTCTTGCAGATTTTTAACTGTGTCTTCGTTATAAAGAAAAAGAACTGTTCCGTAACCGGCTTTAAAACCAGCTAATTTTTGTTGGGTTCCTTCAAATGCTTCAGCCGGTGTTAATGGTTTTAAAGCAGCCTCTGTCAGGTCCCATAATTTTTCATGTGCATCGCCGAATAAAAGAACTGCACGTGTAGATTGTGCGTTGAAGGCACTAGGACTGGCTTTTACAGCATCCTTGACTAAGTTTTCGATTTCTGTTTCTGGTAAAGAAACGTTGCGACCCAATGCATAGATTGAACGACGGTTTTTGATTGCATCTAAAAAGTTTGACATGTAAATTCCACCTTTAATTTTTTTAATTACAAGAGCTAGTATAAACTCTTACTAAAAGTTAGTAAAATATTATGCTCAAGAAAACCAAGCGTTTTTTTTGTAGAGTTTAGCTTTTTTTTAAAAGCCAAAAAGAGAAAAAATTTTCCAGCTCTCCTGTGGTAAACTAGCAGATAGAGTGGAGAGGAAAAAGATGAAAAAACACACTTGGTTAACAAAGCTATTTATTTTGGGTATTTTTATGAGCTGTCTTTTTGTGATACAGGCTTTTTTTGTTTTACCCGTTATCGTCAAAGGAGACTCAATGGCGCCAACACTTGTGAATCGTCAACGAGTCTTTGTGTGGAAGCAAGGATCGGTAGAACGTTTCGATATCATTATTTTTCCTTCGCCGGAAGATCCCGAACAAAAATATGTCAAACGAATCATTGGTTTGCCGGGAGATAGTATTGAATTTCAGGAAGATCAGTTGTATATCAATGGACAGTCATACTCAGAGCCTTATATAGAACAATTCAAGGCAGAACTGTTAGATGGTCGAGAATTCACAAAGGATTTTGTTATCGATACGATTCCCGAGGGTCAGTATTTTGTTCTGGGAGATAATCGAAGAATTTCCAAGGACAGCCGTTCAATCGGTTTGATCCGTGAAGAGGATATTCAAGGAAAGGCAACCTTGGTTTTTTGGCCATTGAATAAAATCAAACTTGTCGGTAATGACTGACTACTTTTGTTATACTAAATAAATAAGAAACGACAGAGGAGGGAATTGACGTGAGCTTGCAATTTGTGACAGGTGATGGACAAAGAGATCATCAAAAAGAAACGATTCAAATTGCTTCTGAATGGTTGGCAGAGCCTCGACAAGAAGTTTTCTTTCTAGTGCCCAACTACAATAAATTTGAACGAGAGCAAGAAATTCTTTCGGACTTAAAAAAACAAAACCAACAGCTTGATTTCACCTCGATTCGCGGGCAAGTCTATAGTTTTAATCGTCTAGCTTGGTATTTTCTTCAACGGACTGGGCAATCGGGAGGTTCAACGATCTCTGATGTTGGCTCGGCGATGATCATGCGCAAAGTTTTGGAGGCTATCGCAGAGGATCTGTTGATTTTTCGTGGAGAAATCAGAAAAAAAGGCTTTATTGCCCAGTTGATTGAATTATATAAAGAATTGCAGTTAGGAAATATCCAGCTAGGAGAGGTCCCCTTTGATCTTGAATCAGAAACCAATAAGACCAAAGATTTCCAACTAAAGATGAAAGAGATTCAGTTGATTTTTGCAGCCTATGAAAAGGAACTGCTTCTGCGTCAATTGGAAATAGAACAACCAATACCAATGCTGACGAACTACTTGACACAGACAGAGGACTTTTCAGCAGGGGATGTTTTGCCTGATTTGAAGCAGTGTTTGTTTATTGTTAGCGGCTTTTCCAGTTTTTCTGCACAGGAACAGGCGCTGCTGCAAATTCTCATGCAAAAAAGTCAATTGTGTGTGGACCTGTACTTAGATACGATCACGGAAAAAATGGATCCGTTTGATTTGTTTTTTGAAGCTAAGCAGACGTACGTTCAACTGAAGAACTTTGCCCGTTCAGTGAAGGTTCCTGTGATGTTCGATAAAAAAGCACCTGTACTGACGAAGGTCTCTGAAGGGTATCTTTCACTTGAACGTAGCTGGAACAATCATGGCACTGCCCACTTACAGACGGAGATAGGCGATTTTTTAGAGATCTGGAAAGCCGAGACACCAGAAGAAGAGTTAAGACAGATTGCCGTAGAGATTCGCCAGTTGGTTTCTGATTCGATTGCAAGTGATCAGCCGATCCGTTATCGAGATATTCAGCTATTGACGTTGAATCCGGAGGTGTATTATTCGCTACTGCCGGTTATTTTTGATGAATTGGAAATTCCATATTACTTAGATGAAGATCGAAAGATGGAACAGCATCCTTTGGTAGAATTTATCCATGCATTTTTTGCCTTGAGAAGATATCATTATCGTTTGTCAGATGTTTTTCGTTTTCTTAGAACCGAGCTTTACATCCCTCGTGAATGTAAAGAGGAGAAAAATTGGCGTGATGCACGCGATGAGTTTCGTCATCTAGTAGATATCACTGAAAATAAGGCGCTGTCCCATCAGTTTCAAGGAAACGACTGGCTGCGTGAAAAAGATTGGACCCTGATCGAATACAATTTTGAAGAAAATCAACTAGAAGACACGATTTCTGTCGAGGAACAGACCAACTTGGTCCGACGAGCTTTTCGTCGGGACATTGCTGCCTTTTTCAAGGAGATCCGTCAGGTGAAAACGACACAGGAAGCGCTGCAATTATTTTATCGTTTTCTAATCGATCAGGGCATCGAGGAACAGCTGGTTTGCTGGCGTGATCAAGAAGTAGCGCGAGGAAATCTGGAGGAAGCCCGGAACCATGAACAAACATGGTCGGCATTGATGGATCTTTTGGATGAATTTGTTGAGATCTATGGGGAGGATCCCTTTGACTTCGAATTGTTTGAGGAAATCTTGTCCAGTGGCTTAGAAAATCTGACCTTTGGGAAAATCCCGACTGCAATCGATCAAGTAAAAGTCAACCCCTTAGATCTAGCACGTCCACTTCAAGCCAAGATTACTTTTGCAATCGGTTTGGATGAAACGACCTTTCCAAGAAAAGTTGAAAATAAGACATTGCTTTCTAGTGAAGAACGGGAGCAGTTGAATCAGTTACTGGAGGAAAATCAATATTTAGGTGATCGAGTGGGCGAAGTATTAAGAAATGAACCCTTTGTTGCCTACAATGTTTGGCTTTCAGCTTCTGAAAAATTGTATCTGAGCTATGCAGCGAACGATGATACGAAACAAAATATTAAATGTTCACCTTATTTGGTTCGCTTGCTAAATTCGACGACTGTCGAATTGCAGAGTCGACAAGGTTTAACATTGGCAAGTACTCCCGAGCATCATGTGGGCAGCTATCGCAGTTTGGTTCGGCAGCTGAACACCTTGCACCGACAAGCAAAAGAAGAAAAAACCTTTCTTTCGGCAAGCTGGCGCTGGCTAGAACAGCAGTTGCGAGCCTCGTCTTTTAGTGGATTATCTGAACAGGTATTCAGTAGTCAAACTTACTTGAATACACCTGTTTCATTGGATAAAGAGACAGCGATCGACTTGTACGGGCAGGATATTTACAGCTCGATCTCTCGCATGGAGACCTTTTATCAATGTGAATACAAGTATTTTGCTAATTATGGTTTGAGATTGAAGGAACGTGAGATCTATGGTCTGAATCCTGCGGTGACCGGAGAATTTTTCCATGATGCACTGGATCAATTTCTGACACTGCTGATTGAACAAAATATTTCTCTCACCTCACTGTCAGACACTGAGCGGATAGATTTTGTCGAGCAGGTATTGCAAAGGATATTTGGCGACGTGCGCTATGATCTGCTCAACCGCTCGGCACGAATGAATTTTATTCGCTATCAATTAGGAAAGACCATTCAGCGAGTGACATGGGCTTTAAGAAAACAAGGTGAAAAAACACAGCTTTCCCCTGTTCAAACAGAAGTGTTGTTTGGACAGATTGCTGGTAAAAAAGGGATCACTGGATTGGAGCTGCCGCTAGATTCTGGGGGCAAGCTGCATCTGCGTGGAAAAATCGATCGAGTGGATACAGCAATGATCGATGGTCAACCTTGGATCTCTGTGATCGACTATAAATCTAGTAGACGAGAGTTCGACTTGACGGAAGCCTATTACGGACTAGCGATGCAGCTGGTGACTTATCTGGATGTCGCATTGAGTGATGCTGTCGAGCTGATTGGCAGCAAGAACGCCAAAATTGCAGGAGCCTATTACTTACATGTGCACAATCCAATCATGGATGATCAAAAAGCGACGGAAGAGGAGCGTATCAAACAATACAAGTATGATGGTCTTTTTGTAGACGATGCCTCTTTATTTCCTGTATATGATAACAGTTTAGAAAAATCTAAAAATTCAACGATTTTTCCGATCAGAAAAGATAAGAATGAACAACTACAAAAAGTCTCGCAAAGCAAGGGCAAATTTTATACAGAAGAAGAGATCCAGCACCTGATGCATCACAATCGCAAAAAAATGAAGGACGGTGGAAATCGGATCTTGTCTGGAGAGATTGCCTTGAATCCTTCCTATAAGCTAAAAGACAAAAAACGTGCGTGTCAGTTCTGTCCCTTCCGAAGCATTTGTAATTTTGATGTGATGCTACAGGAAAACAA
This sequence comes from Enterococcus olivae, assembly GCF_053760925.1. Taxonomy (NCBI): domain Bacteria; kingdom Bacillati; phylum Bacillota; class Bacilli; order Lactobacillales; family Enterococcaceae; genus Enterococcus; species Enterococcus olivae. The sequence goes on along the minus strand of NZ_JBSMVT010000001.1, from coordinate 127,285 downwards.
CTACCATCGTATGGAAAATCTATCCAAAGAAGAAATCATTGAACGAATGAGGGAGGAAGAAAATGATTAATATCCCTTTAAAACCACAAAACGAAACATTTACCGATCGGCAATGGCAGTCGATTTTTGACAAAGGAGATAACTTGCTGATCTCAGCTTCAGCTGGTTCAGGAAAGACGACAGTTCTGGTTCGTCGGGTGATCGAAAAGTTAAAAAGCGGCAGCAACATTGATGAGCTGTTGATCGTGACCTTTACCGAAGCAGCTGCCAGAGAAATGAAAGAACGGATTCAACAGTCGCTCCAGGATGCGGTTAACAAAGAAGGTGATGAAGAGCGTCGAAATCACTTTACAAAGCAACTGACTTTGTTGCCATTAGCCCATATTTCTACCCTACACGCGTTTTGTTTGACAGTGATTCGCCGTTATTATTTTTTGATCGATTTGGATCCAGTTTTTCGAATGTTAACGGACGAAACCGAGAGTCTACTCTTAAAAGAGGAGGTTTGGGAAGAACTACGTGACAGTCGTTACGAAGCACAGGATGAAGCCTTTTATCAGCTGGCAGAAAATTTTTCCAGCGATCGATCGGATGAAGGTGTGACTGCAATGATCATGTCATTGTACACTTTTGCCCGTGCCAATCCGAATCCTGAGCAGTGGTTGGTGCAGCTAGCCGAAAATTATCAAACATCTGAAGGACTTGAAGCAAATTCCTTGTATCTTCAGCAATTGAAACCAATGATCATCAATACGTTAAAGGCTGCTGTCCAGCGTCTGGAGATCGCTCAGCAACATGCACAACTCGATCCTAGCATTGAAAAAGCAGCTGTGTTAACAGCTAATGAGCTGGAACAGGCGCAGCGACTATTGACTTATTTTGAAGAGGATCAGCTGGAGACAGCTTATGCTCAGCTTGAAGGCTTGAATTTTGGTCGATATCCGGCTTTTCGTAAAGCAGAACAAAAAGAGCTTTCTGAAGCGGTCAAACCTTACCGTCAGGCAGCCAAAGAATTGGTAGAAGCTGTGAAAGGTTATTTTGCCTATTCACCAGATGACATGCTGGAATTGATGGAGAAGGCTCGCCCAATTGTTGAAGAGATGGGACGATTAACTTTGGATTTTATGCAGGGCTTTCAAAAGAGGAAGCTTGAGAAAGGCTTATTGGATTTCAACGACCTTGAGCATTTCACGCTAGAGATTCTTCAAGGCTCAGGTACCGGCAGTGAGGCTGCTACCTACTACCGTGAGAAATTTGAGGAAGTCTTGGTTGATGAATACCAGGATGTCAATCGCCTTCAAGAAGCGATTTTGTATTGGCTGCGAGAACCAGACGACAGCAAGGGTAATCTATTTATGGTCGGTGATGTCAAGCAGTCGATCTATGCCTTTCGTTTGGCCGATCCTACTTTGTTTATTGACAAATATTTGGCTTTTGAAAAAGAGCATGGCGGACGGCGCATCGTTTTAGCGGAAAATTTCCGTTCCCGCAAAGAAGTCCTGCAGTTTACCAATCTGGTTTTTGAACAGTTGATGGATGAAGAGGTGGGACAGATTCCGTATGATGAGGCTGCTAAGTTGATCCCGGGGTTCCCGAATTTTCCTGAGAGTGATCAATTCCATACAGAATTATTGCTCTTTGAAAAAGAAGCAGAGGATGATCCTTCCTTAGTTGATGATAAAACAGAAGGCGAACTACACATGACAGCCTTGAAAATCCAAGAGTTGATCAATGACCAATTTCAGATCTATGATAAAAAATTGAAAGCGGAACGACCAGTTACTTATAAGGACATCGTTTTGCTGACGCCAACCAGGAAAAACAATTTAGTAATCATGGATGTCTTCAAAAAATTTGATATTCCGCTGGAAGTAAACGATGCTCAAAATTATTTTCAAGCGACAGAGATCCAGACGATGATTGCTCTATTACAAATTATCGACAATCCTTTGCAGGACATTCCTCTAACGGCTGTGTTACGCTCACCGATCGTTGGCTTGAATGAACAAGAGCTGGCAGAAATCAGACTGGTGAAAAAAAATGGTGATTATTTTGAGGCACTCCAGCAATATCTCACCAAAGAAAATGAATTGGCAGAACGTTTACGGAAATTTAACGAACAACTGGTAAGCTGGCGTGAGCTTGCTCGACGTCAATCTTTGACTGGCTTGATTTGGTCTATTTATGAAAAAACTGCTTATTTAGATTACGTGATCGGTCTGCCTTCAGGTCGCCAGCGTTATGCCAATCTTTTAGCATTGGCAAGTCGGGCAGAAGCTTATGAAAAGAGCAGTTTTAGAGGCTTGTACCAGTTTATTCGCTTTATTGAAAAAATGCAGGAAAAAGACAAAGATCTAGCGGAGCCATTAGCAGTATCAGCCGAAGATGCTGTTCGGGTCATGACAGTGCATGCTAGTAAGGGGTTAGAATTTCCAATTGTTTTCTTGCTAGATACGACGAAGCAATTCAACTATCAGGATTTTCATCCACGTTATATTTTTGAGGAACGCTTAGGTGCAGGAATCCAGCTGATCGATGAGGAGCGAATTCGTTTCGACACGCTACCTTATCAGGCGATCAAACAAGTTCGAATTCAAAAAGCACTTTCAGAAGAAATGCGAAAATTATACGTAGCCTTTACACGTGCGGAGCAAAAGCTGTATCTAGTGGGTTCCTATAAGACCAAAGAAGAAGCGTTTAAAAATTGGCAGCGAGGGTTAGCTCAGGAACAGCTGATTCTAGATCCAGCCTTGCGTTTGAGCGGCAAAGGTACACTAATGAACTGGATCGGACTGACACTTGTTCGACATTCGGACATGCAACAAGTCTATCCGGAAGCCTCTGATTCAGCCTTGAAAATCCAGAATGATGCAAAATTCAAGATTCACTGGTGGAACCAGGCACAAATCGCTGAAGCTATGCAAGGGAACACAGCTAGCGCAGAATCAGAAGAACCTCTTGCTGTTGCTGAAGAAGCAGTGATGACCGCTTTTCAGAAGCGATTGTCATTTGATTATCCTTTAAAAAAAGCGACCTTGACTACCAGTTATCAATCGGTTTCTGAAATGAAACGGGTATACAATGATCCAGATGAACAAGAAATCACCAAACTGGCTTGGGAAAGTACCTTGGAGCAAAATCAAAAACAGCATTTCCGCTATGTGTCCGATTCATTAGCAAAGCCAAAATTTTTGGAAAAAGAAACAATAGATGCAACAGTTGTTGGAACGGCCACCCATACTTTGCTGCAGCTTTTACCACTGACCCAGATCCCAACACTCGAGAGTATTCAAGAAAAACTTGCTGAACTGGTAGAGCGTCACTATTTAGATGAAAAAATTGCTGAAAAAATCGATTTGGAAGCAATTGCCTGGTTCTACCAAACTGAATTAGGAGAAGCAACGATTATCCATGCAAAGAATGTACGCAGAGAGCAACCATTTTCAATGCTGAAGGATGCTCAAAATGTCTTTTTGGATTTTGATGAAGAGGGCGCTGAACTACTGGTTCACGGGATCATTGACGGATATATCGAGTTTGAAGATCATCTCGTTTTGTATGATTTCAAAACAGATGCTATCCATGGTGAAAACAGTGAGCAGCATTTAGTAAATCAGTATCAGGGACAGTTGCGATTGTATAAAGAAGCATTGGAACAAGCGTTAAGTAAGCCGGTGACAGAAACGTATCTAGTATTATTAAAAGGGAAAAAAATCATCCCTCTGTTCCACTCCTAAGTTCTGTAAGCAGTATAAAACAGTGGAATTATGTTATAATACGTTGTGAAGAGGTGAGTGCCAATGATGGAGACTAAAAAAACAAACTATACGCTTTGCCCTAAATTTGAAAAAGCCTTTTCTATTTTGGGGAAAAAGTGGAACGGTTTGATCATTGATGTGTTGCTTCAAGAACGCGAACAGAGATTTGTGGATCTTGCCAAGAAAATTCCAATGTTAAGTGATCGCGTATTGACTGAACGTTTGAAGGAACTTGAACGTGAGGGAATCGTAGAAAAAATCGACAGCCTGTATCAGTTGACCGAAAAAGGCGTGGCTTTGAACGAAGCATTGGAATCTGTGAAAAATTGGAGTCATGACTGGGTAACCGAAGAAGAATGTAGTTGATTTCTGTCACGATTTCTAGTAAACTATCAATCAATTGGATATAAAAAAAGCGAAGATGGAAACAAGTAATTTGGATGAAACAGACCAGGGAGATTTGCCATAGACTGAAAGCAATGACTGTATTCTAAAAATGAAATTCACTTCCGGAGCTTGCTTGAACCTTCAAGTCGGTAAACTATTATCGTTAAATAATTAAGTGCGCGTAAAACATAACGCGAATTAGGATGGTAACACGAGACCTCGTTCCTTTATCAAGGGACGAGGTCTTTTTGCTGTGAATCACTACGATTCAGTGACCAAAGGGAACTGAGAGTAGATGATGAACAGTACTAGGCGACCGTAGGGAGCGTAGTGTCTTTCATCCGAATCACTACGATTCAGTGACCAAAGGGAACTGAGAGTAGATCCTTCAAGAACTTGGCGGTTTACCGCCTAGAGCTTGATGAGATCGGAACGAAGTGAAGTGATGAACAATCCTATCAGAATTATTCTAACCAGACACGAGTGACTGATTCTTATCCAATCTTTACAATCAACTATAAGCAATAGTCAAATTTATAAAGGAGGCAACAAAATGTCTTTACAGGAAAAACTGGAAGCATTGCAGGCTGAAACGATCACAAAGATCAACGCAGCAGAAGATTTAAACTTGTTGAATCAAATCCGTGTGGAAACACTGGGTAAAAAAGGACCAATCACAGAAGTATTACGGGGAATGAAAGATCTTTCTGCAGAAGAACGTCCAAAGATCGGGAGCTTTGCAAACGAGATTCGTGATGCACTGACTCAAAAAATCGAAGAAAAAAAATCAGAGCTGGAAACAGCAGCAATGAACAAAGCTCTGGCTGAGGAAAGTATTGATGTCACGCTTCCGGGAAAACAAATGGCACAAGGAACTCGCCATGTACTAACGCAAATCATGGAAGAGATTGAAGATATTTTTGTCGGAATGGGTTATCAAGTGATTGAAGGCTATGAAGTCGAACAAGATCATTATAACTTCGAAAGAATGAATCTACCGAAAGATCATCCAGCCCGCGATATGCAAGATACTTTCTATATTACAGATGAAGTATTGGTTCGTACACATACATCACCTGTTCAAGCACGAACAATGGAAAAACATGATTTCAGTCAAGGTCCACTACGAATGGTTTCTCCTGGGAAAGTTTTCCGTCGTGATACGGACGATGCCACTCACAGTCACCAATTCCATCAAATCGAAGGTCTAGTCGTGGATGAGCATGTGACGATGGGTGATTTAAAAGGTACATTGGAAGCATTGATGCAAAAAATGTTTGGTGCAGAGCGTGAGATCCGCTTACGTCCAAGCTACTTCCCGTTTACAGAGCCTTCTGTAGAAGTGGATGTCAGCTGTTTTAAATGCGGTGGAGCGGGCTGTAATGTATGTAAACAGACTGGTTGGATCGAGATTTTGGGTGCGGGAATGGTGCATCCGAACGTATTGGAAATGTCTGGTATCGATTCAGAGAAATACTCAGGCTTTGCTTTTGGATTAGGACCAGATCGAATTGCGATGCTGCGCTACGGTGTCAATGATATTCGTAATTTCTATCAAAACGATACGCGATTCATTCGTCAGTTCAAGGGGGAATAAAATAAATGTTAGTATCATATAAATGGTTAAATAAATATCTTGATTTATCCAGTGTTTCACCACAGGAATTAGCAGATAAAATGTCTGTAACTGGAATCGAAGTAGAGGGTGTTGAAGTTCCTGAAGAAGGGTTGAAAAAAATCGTTGTTGGTGAAGTAGTGGAATGTGTGGATCATCCTGATTCTGATCATCTGCATATTTGCCAAGTAAATATCGGAGAAGAAGAATTGTCACAGATCGTTTGTGGTGCACCGAATGTCAAGGCAGGGATCAAAGTGATCGTTGCACTGCCGAATTCTCGTATTACCGGTAATGTAAAAATTAAAAAGGGCAAGATGCGAGGTCAAGTATCTAATGGGATGATCTGTTCTCTTCAAGAAATCGGCTACTCAGACAGCGTGATCCCTAAAGAATATTCAGAAGGCATTCAGTACTTGCCACAGGATGCAGTACCTGGAGAACCGGTCTTTTCTTACTTAGACATGGATGATTCGATCATTGAGCTATCGATCACCCCTAACAGAGCCGATGCTTTAAGCATGCGCGGTGTGGCTTATGAAGTGGGAGCGATCTATGATCAACGTCCGGAGTTTGATGATGCATCTTTAGTAGAAGTTGATCGCTCAGCAAGTGAAAAAATCAATGTACGTGTAGCAGACGAAACAGATTCGCCTTCGTATCAAATTCGTGTGATTGAAAATGTAACCATCGCACCAAGCCCACAGTGGCTGCAAAATCTGTTGATGAATGCCGGAATTCGTCCAATCAATAATGTAGTTGATGTTACAAATTATATTCTGCTACTATTCGGACAACCATTGCATGCCTTTGATTACGACAAATTAGGAAGTCAAGAGATCCTTGTCCGCAGAGGAAAAAACAAAGAAGAATTGGTGACTTTAGATGGTGTGACCCGTGTACTTTCTGAAGAAAACATCGTGATTACCAATGGAGAAATTCCAGTTGCTTTGGCAGGTGTGATGGGCGGCTTGGATTCTGAAATCGTTGAAACAACTACGACAGTTGCTTTGGAAGCAGCCTTGTTCGATCCATTGTCAATTCGCCGTACTGCCAAACAATTCAACTTGCGCAGTGAATCTTCTTCTCGTTTTGAAAAAGGCATCAACAAAGCCACTGTCGATCAAGCCTGCGAAGTTGCTGCAGCAATGATCGCTGAGTTGGCAGGTGGTGAGGTACTATCAGGGACAGTTAGAGGCTCTGAATTTACTGCCAAAGATGTAGACGTAGAAATAAGTTTAGCTCGTATCAATGATTATTTAGGAACGCTTTTGACAACATATGATGTCGATGGAATCTTTGATGCACTCGGTTTTTCTTACAGTGAAAATGATGGTTACTATGTGATCACGATTCCTCCTCGTCGCTGGGATATTTCGATCGAGGCAGATATTATTGAAGAAGTTGCTCGGATCTATGGTTACAATAACCTGCCTTCAACCTTACCAAGTGGCGAGACCGTAGCAGGCACGTTGACACGTGAACAACGCTTAACGCGTAAAGTTCGCAGTATGCTGGAAGGGAACGGATTGAGTGAAGCAATTAGTTATGCTTTGACCACAGAAGAAAAATCTCTTCAGTTTGTCATGAAGGACAGCGAACCGACACGTTTAGACTGGCCAATGACAGAAGATCGTGCGGTCTTACGTTTGAATCTGATCAGTGGACTGTTGGATGATATAGCCTATAATGTTGCTCGTAAAAATACGCAACTAGCACTGTATGAGATTGGTCGTGTCTTCTATAAAAATGAAGAGGAAGCTGCTGTTTTACCGATCGAAGAAAATCATTTGGCCTTTGCTCTTTCAGGTGAATGGTCAACCAGAGATTGGCAAGGGAAAGGTGAAAAAGTTGATTTCTATCATGCCAAAGGTGTTTTAGACAACTTATTTACTATGTTGTCACTGGATACATTGATTTCCTATGAAAAAACCAGCGAAATGAAAGAAATGCATCCGGGAAGAACTGCGGAGATCTATCTGAATGAACAAAAAATTGGTTTTGTCGGACAAGTCCATCCATCTGTGGCAAAAGCCTATGACATTCCTGAGACCTATGTCGCAGAGCTGAACCTGGAAGCGATGCTTGCAAATGATGCAGGAAAATTAATCTATGAACCTGTTTCTAAATTCCCAGCAGTTTCACGCGATATTGCCTTGCTATTGAAAGAAGAAATCTCCAATCAGGCGATCGTACAGGAAATCCAAAAAGCTGCCGGTAAATTCTTGACGAACATTGAAATTTTTGATGTGTATCAAGGCAAGAATATTGAACCAGGCTACAAATCATTGGCGTATAGCTTGACCTTTGTCAATCAGGAAGCAACTTTGACAGACGAAGAGATCAATCGTGCGATGAATAAAGTGACGAAAGCATTGACTGAAACATTTGAAGCAGTGATTCGATAATACCAAACCATCTTGAGTGTAGTTGCTCAAGATGGTTTTTGCTTTGCACTAATTTTACAAGTGTCATATGCGAAAAAATGACCAAGTCAAAACCGCGTTGTGTAATCTCGATAAAACAAAATCATGCAGTCTATTCTTGTTTTTCTGTTGTCACTTCCTTACGCCATTATTACTTCCTGTTTATTATTTTTTGGAATTATGATGATTCCAATCGTATCTAGTTGTACAACGTACAGTTTCATCAAAAGCTCGACACAGGAGGTCAAGGTGAATATACTATAATAGTGATACAAGGAGATGATTACTTGAAAGAAAATAGATTGTTTAAGATTGTTTATTACATTTTGCAAAAAGGGCATGTTACTGCCTCGGAATTGGCGAGTAAATTCGAGGTTTCTGTTAGAACAATTTACCGTGACATAGATGTAATTAGTAGTGCTGGTATTCCTATTTATGTGACAACAGGCAGAAATGGAGGGATACAAATTCTTGATAATTATGTATTAGAAAAAGTTTTCTTTTCCGATAAGGAGAAACAAGAAATTCTAACTGCCTTACAGAGTCTATCCGTTGTTGACAATACGCCTCAAAGTGAACTATTAACAAAGCTATCTGCGCTTTTTAACACACATTCAGAAAATTGGCTTGAAGTAGATTTTGGGCGTTGGGGAAGTAAGATGCAGGATAATGCTAAGTTTGAACTATTAAAAAAGGCAACGATCAATCACAAAATCGTAGTTATTGTTTATGTAAGTTCTTATTTCAAAAGAACAACAAGAAAAATTCACCCACTCAAGCTCCTATATAAATCAAAAGAATGGTATCTTAAATCCTATTGCACAGACAAAAATGATTTCCGCTTTTTCAAAATAAATCGAATTATAGAATGTGAACTTTTAGAGGAAGATTTTGTTCCTGTTGATTTTCCTGATCAGAAAGATACTAAACAGAATACCTATAACAAAATTGTTCTTCGTTTTCCAAAAGAAATGTCCTACCGTATTTATGATGAGTTTAATGACAATGAAGTGACCGTGCAGAAAAATGGTGATTTAATCGCCGCAGCCTTTATGCCGGAGGACTCATGGCTGATTGGATATCTGCTTTCCTTTGGGTCTAATGTAGAGGTAATAGAGCCCGCCTATTTGCGTGAAGTTTTGTCTAATGAAGCAAAAAATATTTATGAAAAAAATAAACCTTGACATAGGGTGTCAGTGTTTACATGATATATTTCATTTGTAAAATAGAAGAAATGCTTGAAGCAGTTCATGGTAGTACAACTATGGCAGTGGATGAGGCCTGTAATACCCTGAATGGGTTTTTCTGATAATCAAGCGCTGGAAAATCACGTTACTTTTACCATAAGGATCAAGGAGGATAATTAACATGGGCAGACCAACAACAAAATCAGATTTGATAATCGCAGCAACTAGCAATTACGAGAAACTAAGGAAGCTTATCTCTGAGTTGTCAGAGAAAGAATTGTCAACGCCATTTGACTTTACAGAAGATGACAAAAAGAAAGAGGCTCATTGGAAGCGGGATAAAAATCTTCGAGATGTTCTCATCCACCTCTATGAATGGCATCAGTTGTTGCTTCATTGGATTCAGGTAAATATGTCTGGAGAAAGTAAACCGTTTATTCCGGCACCTTATAATTGGAGAACTTATGGAGATATGAATATAGAGTTCTGGAAAAAGCATCAAGACACATCATTAATCGATGCAAAGAGGAACTATGAAGAGTCTCATGCTAAAGTTATGCAGTTAGCTGAAACCTTTTCAAATGAAGAACTGTTTTCTAAAGGTGTTTATCAATGGGTGGGTGGAAGCACTCTAGGATCATATTTTGTGAGTGCTACTGCAAGTCATTATGTTTGGGCTATGAAAAAAATCAGAGCGCATAAGAAACACTGCGGGAAATAAGCGAGATACTCTTTGATCAAACAATCTAATATGATGTTCGTCTCTATGGCGATAGCTTGATCAGTTTAGAAGAAATATTGACTATGACATTGGCTAACAACTCTTTTTTGATAGAGAGTTGTTTTTTTGTTTCCCTACAGTTGACTATGAGTGTCGGTAGTTAACAGCTACTCCATTGAAGAGTGGGAAGCAGTCCGATAAAATAAAGGAAAAGGAGGAGATGGAATGCTGTTAAATATTGGGGAAGTATTGGTGGAAGAAAGAAAAAAGAAAAAGATCACACAGCAAGAGTTAGCAGATTTTATCGGAGTGACAAAGGCCTCGGTTTCTAAGTGGGAAAATAGTCAATCCTATCCGGATATCTCTTTGCTGCCGCTACTTGCTGCTTATTTTGATCTGAGTATTGATGAATTAGTCAGCTATCAGTCGCAATTATCAACCAAGGAAATTCAAAATATTTATCGGTCTTTACAAGTCTCATTGCAAAAATCAAGTGAAGATACTTGGCAGTCGATCCAAAGTTTATTGAAAAGGTATTATTCCTGTCATCCATTTATTTTGCAAATAGGTGTCTTCTTGATCAATCATGCAGATTCGTTATCTGGAGCGAACGATCAAGAAGAAATGAAGCACTATATTTCAAAGGCAAAAGAACTTTTTGAACGGGTGATTCATCATGGCAACGATTCAAAAATGATGGATCACGCACTGAAAATGGCCGCTTACTGTTCGTTGCTGTTAGGCGAGTCAGAAGAAGTGATTGCGATACTAGGGGAACAGACCTCTGCACTTTTACCTCCTGAAATCTTAATTGCTGGAGCCTACCAGCAAAAAGGTGACATTGAATCAGCGATCAGTGTTTCCCAGAGTGGTATTTTTCAATATGTCGTGGTATTGAGTAGCTCGTTGACAAACTATCTGCAGTTGATCATTCATCAACCCACGCTGTTTGAGGAAACGGTAGCAAGAGGCTTGAGCTTTGGACGAATCTTTTGCTTGGAAAAGCTGCATCCAATCAATTGGTTGAATTTTTTGACTTCAGCTGCAGTAGGCTTTGCTGTGATGAAAAAAGAAGAACGACTATTTGAGATACTGGATATTTTTGCAGAATCCTTGCAGAAGACCGAGTTTCCCGTGAAGCTTCATGGAGACGATTATTTTGATCGAGTGGAGGATTGGATCGAGAAATTAGATCTAGGTAATCAAGCCCCTCGAGAAGCCAACTTGATCAAACAGGATTTTACAGAACTGGTATTGGAACATCCAGCGCTGAAGCCTTACCAACAAGAAAAGCAGATGCAACAAATTCTTCGAAAAATGACAAACAAGGAGTGAAGTAAAAATGAATAATACCGAAATTTTTATTGAATATCTACCATTTTTTGTACCATTGATTCTTTTACAATTGATTTTAATGCTAGTGGCAGCTGTCCATATTTTAAAACATCCCAACTATCGTTTTGGCAATCGAATCTTATGGTTAATCGTTGTTGTCTTTCTTCAGCTTTTTGGACCGATTCTATACTTTACGATCGGAAAAGGAGAAGACTGATGGCTATTTTAGAAATCAAGGATGTCAGTAAATCATTCAATGGCAAAAAAGTCTTAGATTCCTTAACCTTTTCAGTACCAGAAGGCAGCATTTTTGGTTTTGTTGGAAAAAATGGCGCAGGAAAGACGACTACGATGAAAATGATTCTAGGATTGGAGACGGTTGATCAAGGAGAGATCAAGCTCTTGGGAGAAGCGGTTCGTTTTGGAGAAAATCGGACCAATCGACATACCGGCTATCTACCTGATGTACCAGAATTTTATGGTTATATGAAAGCCAAGGAATACTTGATGCTTTGTGCAGAGATCACAGGCATAGACAAGATTCAGCGGAAAAAACGGGTCGATGAGCTGCTGGAGCTAGTCAATCTACAAGAGAACAAGACTGCAATCAGTGGATTTTCCCGTGGGATGAAACAACGTTTAGGTATCGCACAAGCTTTGTTGAACAAGCCTAAATTATTGATCTGCGATGAACCAACCTCAGCATTAGATCCGAATGGTCGCCGAGAATTGCTGGATCTGTTAGATTCTCTCAGAAAAGAAACGACAGTCGTTTTTTCGACGCATATTCTGAATGACGTCGAACAAATCTGTGACTATATTGGGATCTTGGATCAGGGAAAAATGGTGACGACAGCGTCAATCAAAGAACTGAAGCAAAAATATAAGAAAAAACAAGTGCAAATCGCCTTCGAAACAATCGAAGACAAACAATTGTTTCTAAATAAATGGACTCATGAGTCAGTGGAGATTGAGGAAGAACAGCTCTTGGTTAGCTTTCAACTAAATGACAAGACAAGTGCCAGAGTGGTGTTCGAGCTCTTGGCGACCTTAGCTATCGTTCCGCTTTCTTTTAAACAAAAAGAACCTTCACTAGAAGATATCTATTTGGAGGTGATTGCATGAAAATATTGTATGCTTTCACAAAGAAAGAATTTATAGAATTTTGGCGAACAAGAAAAATGCTGATTCTTTGGCTAGTGTTTGCTATCTTGGGTATTATGAGTCCTTTGCTTGCAAAATTGACACCTGAGATTCTAAGAATATCTTTTGATAGTGAGTGGCCATTGCCAATCGATGAACCAACCTCGCTTGACTCATGGTCGCAGTTTTATCAAAATTTATCACAGATAGGTATCTATTTGATGATGATTTTGTTTAGCGGCATCGTCAATCGTGAAGTCAATCAAGGGACTTTGATCCCGCTGGTTACCAAAGGATTGAAACGGGAAACGATTATTGTGAGCAAATATTGCTTAATGATCATTCAATGGACATCTGTCCTGATTTTGTCGTTTCTTGTGACATTAGCTTATACAAGCTATTATTTTTCTGATGGGAAAAGTCCGGATATTTTTCAAGGAGTAGTAGCATTCTGGTTGTTTGGCTTGTTTTTATTAGCAGCGACCTTGTTGATGTCTACGATAATGAACAGCAATTACAGCTCGATGATTGTAACGATAATCGTGGTTGTTGTGCTTTACCTGATCAATCTATTTGAAAAATTAGCTTATTGGAATCCAATTTCATTGATCTCGGTCAATGTAGCGCTTGTCCAAGGAGATCGGGCATTTTCAGATTACTTTCCTGCCGTTAGCCTGACTTTGATTGCCAGTCTTTTGATGCTCTTGTTGACCATTGCCGTTTTCAAAAGGAAGAAGCTGTAAGAACATGTTTGTCTTTACAAAACGGTTTTCGATGGCATAAGATGAGAGAGATGAAAGCTGCGGGAGGAAACCAATGAGTGAAGAAAATTTTAAAGACATCTTTTTTAAAGAAGACTATTTTTCAGAGTTGTATTGTTTTAATATTGGCTATGAAAAATGTGAAAGTGGCCATCGTTTTGGCCCCTCGTTAAGAGAAAATTATTTGCTTCATTTTATTGCAAGCGGAAAAGGACAATATAGGATAGGTCAAAGGACGTATCCATTAAGTAGCGGAGACTTTTTTCTGATACGTCCCAATGAACTGATTACTTATCAGGCAGATGAAGAGGAACCTTGGGAGTACTACTGGATCGGATTTTCTGGATCAAAAGTAGAAGAACTCTTAGCTTTAAATGGTTTTTCGAAGGAGGATCACATCGGAACGATAGCAGATACTTCATTTGAGGAAAAGCTCTTAGCATTTATGAAGGCTGATTTTTTTGATGACAGTCAGAAATTAGTCAATCAGGCGAATTTCTATGCGCTCTTTGCCTCTTTCAAGGTAGCAGCCAAGCCAACACTGAAAAACATCTCAGGGAACCGAAAAAAGAAATATCGGGAATCGTTTTTATTGTATGTCGAAAACAATTATTATCGTGAAGACTTGTCGATCGAAGAGATCTCTCGTTCTCTATTTCTGCATCCTGCTTATTTCAGTCAGCTGATCAAGGAAGAGCTGGGACTGACCGCAGCAGATTATCTGAATTTGTATCGCATGAATAAAGCCAGTTTACTGCTGATCACGACTGATTTGATAGTCGAAGAGATCTCTAATGCTGTCGGTTATCAAAATCGCCATTCTTTTTCGAGAGCCTTTAAAAAAAGATTCCATTGTTCTCCAACAGAATACAAAGAAAAAAACTAAAATACTGTACCCTGCAACTAAACTGAAGCTCTTCGTTTTCAATCAAAATAGCGTATACTGAAAGCATCAAAACGATAAAGGAGCATAACAATGGTCAAAATTTGTTTTATTGGTGCAGGAAGCACGATTTTTGCGAAAAATGTTCTAGGAGATGCTATGTTGACCCCAAGTCTTCAACACGCCGAGATTGCTTTGTATGATATTGACAAAAAGCGTCTGAATGAGTCTGAGCTGATGCTGAAAACGATCAATAAAAATTCGAATAGTAATCGCGCGACGATCCAGTCATTTGACGATCGAAAAGAAGCGTTGAGGGATGCTGATTTTGTGATCAACGCGATTCAAGTAGGTGGCTACAAGCCAAGTACGGTGATCGACTTTGAGATTCCCAAAAAATATGGCTTGCAGCAAACAATTGGTGATTCACTGGGCATTGGTGGGATTTTTAGAGGGCTGAGAACACTACCGGTCATGTTTGAATTCGCTAAGGAAATGGAAGAGGTCTGTCCAGATGCTTGGCTGCTGAATTATACCAATCCAATGGCGATCCTGACGATGGGAATGCTGAAGGCGACCAAAATCAAAACAGTCGGTTTGTGCCATAGTGTTCAAGTGTGTGTGCCAGAGCTGTTTGAACATTTGGGCATCAAAGAAAAATACGATTTAGATGAATTTCAGTGGAAAATCGCCGGGATCAATCATATGGCGTGGTTGCTGGAAATCAATCAAAATGGCGAAGACTTCTATCCGAAGATTCGTGAATACGCGTCACAGATCGCTCATCCTCACGACGACTCGGTCCGCTTTGAATTAATGGAACACTTTGGTTATTATGTCACGGAATCAAGTGAACACAATGCCGAGTATCATCCGTATTTCATTAAGAAGAACTATCCAGAATTGATCGATGAGTTACAGATTCCGTTGGATGAGTATTTGAGAAGATGTGTCAATCAAATCGAGGATTGGGAAAAGCAAAGAGACGAGATTGTCCACAATGGTTCTTTGGAGCATACTAGAAGTCGTGAATATGCTTCTTACATCATGGATGCGATCACAACTGGGAATCCGACTGTGATTGCCGGTAATGTGTTGAACAAAGGTCTGATCACCAATCTACCAGAAGACAGTTGTGTAGAGGTACCTTGTTTGGTTGATAAAAACGGTGTGCAACCAACCTATGTTGGCGATCTGCCGACTCAGTTGGCGGCATTGAATCGCACGAATATCAATGTGCAGGAACTGACAGTCGAAGCAGCGATCACATTGGATAGAGAAAAAATCTATCAAGCAGCCTTGTTGGATCCTCACACGAATTCAGAGCTTTCGATCAAAGATATCAAAGCGATGGTCGATGAACTGATCGAAGCCCATGGAGACTATTTACCAGAATACAAGTAATCAAAAAAGGAAACGACTGTCGAGCCGTTTCCTTTTTTTGCTTAGTTAAAATAATTGATCCCCATGGCTGATTTTACCTCTGATAAGGTTTGTGCGGCTACTTTTTCAGCTTCCTCACTGCCTTTACGCAGCATGTCCATAACTGCTGCTGGATCTTGAGCAAAGGCTTCTCGACGAGCGCGGATCGGAGCCAACTCCTCTTCAAGGACATCGATCAAGTAACGCTTGATCTTCACATCGCCTAATCCTCCACGACGATAGTGTTCTTTTAGCTCTTCGATATATTCTTTGTCTTTGCCGAAAACATCCAAATAAGTAAAGACCATGTTGCCTTCCACTTGACCCGGATCAGACACATGAATATGATTTGGATCGGTATACATGCTCATGACTTTCTTTTGCACAACATCCGCAGAATCAGCTAGATAAATCCCATTTCCAAGAGACTTGCTCATTTTGCCATTTCCGTCAGTACCTGGTAGACGTCCCATACCTTTTGGCGGGAAGACTCCTTTCGGTTGAACCAGAACTTCACTGTAAGTCGAGTTGAAGCTATGAACGATCTCTTGTGTTTGTTCCAGCATTGGTTTTTGGTCATCGCCAACGGGAACGAGGTCCGCTTTGAAGGCGGTGATGTCTGCTGCTTGTGAGACAGGGTAGATAAAGAAACCTGTTGGAAGACTTTCACCGAAATTTTTCTGTTCAATCTCTGATTTGACTGTTGGGTTACGACGGACACGAGCTACACTGACTAAATTTAAATAGAACATCGTCAGTTCTGCAATCTGCGGAATCTGTGACTGGATAAAAAAGGTCGTTTTGGCTGGGTCCAATCCCACAGCCAAATAGTCTAGTGCTACTTCTAAAACATTTGCGGATACTTTTTCTGGTGTTTTTGCGTTATCTGTTAGTGCCTGAACATCAGCAACCATTACATAGAGTTTATTGTTAGGATCATTTTGCATGTCAACACGTGTTCTCAATGAACCGACATAATGACCAAGATGTAATTTACCTGTTGGGCGATCGCCTGTAAGAATAGTATTCAAAATCTTCACCTTTTCTTTGTTTAATAGTCTATAAGCAATCTTACCTTTTTTTGGGTAAATAAACAATGATTTGAAGGGAATCCTCTAGAATATTTTCAAGAACAGCTTACAATTTTAGGTGCTTCTAAGATCAAACGGCTTCACTACACTACGAAGGTTGATTTTGACAATCGTGAGATCAATTTGGGCGGATTCACGACTGATTTTGAGTGAAACCTTCTTAGATAAAGCATTGCTAGGAGGAAGAGCCTATAAATTAGAACAGCTCATAATTAACATACTAATGTTAGAAAATGACGGAATTTTCACATTTAATGGCTATTTTTATAAAAAACTTTACAAATTTGAAATTGCAAGTTTATAATATTCAGTAGCCCATTATTAAAATCGTCTCATAAAAGAAGAACAGGAGCGTGAAGCAATGTCAATGATTGAATTTAAGAACGTTGAAAAATACTACGGGAAATTTCATGCGTTGAAAAATATTAACTTGGAATTTGAAAAAGGTGAAGTCGTTGTAATTATTGGACCCTCAGGCTCTGGGAAGAGTACGATGCTGCGTACCATCAATGGACTGGAAACGATTAGTTCAGGACAGCTACTGGTCAATGATAAGGATATTCGTAGCAAGGAGACAAAGCTGACGGAGATTCGCAAAAATATTGGAATGGTTTTCCAGCACTTCAATTTATATCCTAATAAAACTGTGTTAGAAAATATTACGCTGGCACCGATCAAAGTTTTAAAAGAAAATGACACCGAAGCAGTCAAAAATGCAGAACAGATTTTAGATAGAGTAGGAATGTTAGACAAAAAAGATTCCTATCCTTCCATGCTTTCCGGTGGGCAGCAGCAACGTGTTGCGATCGCTCGTGGTTTGGCGATGCGTCCGGAGATGCTGTTGTTTGACGAACCAACTTCAGCCCTGGATCCGGAAATGATCGGGGATGTTCTAGATGTAATGAAAAAGATCGCACATGAGGGCATGTCAATGATCGTTGTGACTCATGAAATGGGCTTTGCCAGAGAAGTAGCGGATCGGGTCATTTTTATGGCGGAAGGTCAGGTCTTGGAAGACAGTCGCAATGTCAAAGAATTCTTTGAGAATCCGAAAGAGGAACGTGCCCAACAGTTTATTAGTAAAGTAATCAATCATTAGGAGGAAAAACTATGCGTAAAAAAACTTTTTTTTCCTATCTTGTCCTAGTATTGGCATTTATTGGTTTAACTGGATGTAAAACCAATAATGTTGCAGACTTGGATATTTTGGAAACAAGCAAAAGCTCGAATGAAATTATTTGGGGAGTGAAAAACGATACGCGCTTGTTCGGACTGATGGATATTCCATCAAGAGAAGTCAAGGGCTTCGATATCGATATCGCCAAGGCCATCACAGAAAAGCTCCTTGGACGAGATGGACGCGCGACTTTTGTTGAAGTAACTTCAAAAACGCGGATCCCGCTGTTGAAAAACGGAAACATCGATGCGATCATCGCCACGATGACGATCACTGAAGAACGGAAAGAACAAGTTGATTTTTCAGAAGTATATTTTGATGCCGGACAGTCACTTTTAGTTGAAAAAGGTAGTCCAATCACGAGTGTCGAAGATTTAGATGAAACAACTACTGCACTGGTTGTCAAGGGTTCTACTTCTGCTGTCAACATTCGAGAAGCCTCTCCGAATGCGAGAATTCTTGAGTTGGAAAACTATGCGGAAGCCTTTACTGCTTTACAGGCGGGACAAGGAGATGCCATGACAACGGATAATGCGATTTTGTTGGGGATGGCAAGTGAAAACTCTAACTATGAATTAGTTGGTGGTACGTTCACAGAAGAGCCGTATGGGATTGCGATCAATAAAGGACAGGAAAACTTTCTTGATGCAGTGAATGCGGCTTTAAGAGAAATGCATGAAGATGGGACTTATGACGAGATTTTTGATAAATGGTTCCCAGATGATGATAGTGGAAAAGTGGATTAAGGAGGGGATTCGATGATTGAGTTGTTTCAAGCAAATGCAGGTTTGTTTTTTGAAGGATTTAAGTATACGATCCTTTCTAGTGTCTTGGCACTGATTTTTAGTTTGATCATTGGAACATTGATGGCGATTTTTCAGCTTTCTGAAAATAAATTAGTCAAAGGATTGGCTAAAGGATATGTAGAGTTCTTTAGAAATGTTCCGTTACTGATCATTGTTATGTTTTTTTATGTAGTCTTACCTTTATACGGATTGCCTTTTGACGGCTTTCAAGCAGGTACGATTGGCTTAACGATCTATACATCAGCTTTTATTGCGGAGACTGTCCGTTCGGGTATTCAAACAGTACCCAAGGGTCAAATGGAAGCAGGTCTGTCTTCTGGCTTTAGTTATGGTGAAACGATGCGCTTCATCGTTCTGCCACAAGCCTTTAAGATCGTCATTCCGCCATTGGGAGGACAGTTTATCAATTTGATCAAGAATTCTTCCATTTTAGCGATGGTTGCAGGACTAGATCTGATGTATCAGGGTGATTTGGTTGCGAATGCCACATTTATTACTTTTGAGACATATATTATCGTCGGCATTTTCTATTTGGTTTTGACTTTGCCATTGTCTTACGCTATGGCATATTTAGAAAAACGCTGGGCAATTCGAGGATAGGAGGAGACAACAATGGATTTTATTGGTGCATTTTCACTCGCAAATTTGCGATTTTTACTAGATGGCTTACAGATTACCGTTGCGGTTTCCGTACTGTCTATTGTATTTAGTTTTTTGATTGGTGGTTTGGTAGGAACTTTGCGTTTTGCAGATATCCCAATTTTTTCAAAAATTCTGGGGATTCTTGTCGATGTGATTCGTAATTTACCACTGCTCTTGATTATTTTCTTCACCTATTTTGCTTTACCGCAAATAGGGATTCGTTTCAATATTTTTTGGTCAGCAGTAGTCGCATTGACGATTTTTGAATCCGCCATGTTGTCAGAAATTTTCCGTGCGGGTCTAAATGCTGTTCCAAAAGGCCAAATGGAGGCTGGGCTTTCAACTGGACTGTCTTACGTTGAGACTATGTGGACGATCGTATTGCCTCAGGCTTTCCGTTCGATGATTCCAGCAATCGTCAGTCAGTTGATCTCTTTGGTGAAGGATACTTCACTGGCAGTGATCATTTCACTTCCTGAATTGACACATCACTCACGAATCATTTATGGTCAGAACACCAACTATGTGATTCCAATGTTCGCAGCGATGACCATCAGCTACTTTGCTATTTGTTATATCTTGTCATTGCTTTCAAATTATTTGGAAACAAAACGTTACAAATATTGATTGAATAGAATAGACTGCCCAGAAGCTGGATTCATTCTGACTTCTGGGCCTTTTTCTTTTTTTAACGGATCGAACTCGTTTGATTCTTGGTCTTCAGGATACATAGAGCTAAACTTCCTTGTGTAGTGAGACGGTTCTTTAAAAAAATCGATGATAAAAAGCTACAGAAAATTGGTTTTTGACTGATTATAGGAAGGAACACTTGAAAAAAAAGATAAAAAAGTACAAAATAAGGAAACAGGTATGTCTAAGAGAAACAAAGGATGGAAAAGAATGACAAATAAGCAACCTATCGGCTTTATTGATTCCGGTGTAGGTGGATTGACGGTCGTCAAGGAAGCAATCAAACAACTCCCTAACGAAAACATTATTTATCTGGGAGATACTGCTCGTTGCCCCTATGGACCGCGTCCAGCAAAACAAGTAATTGAATATACTTGGGAGATGACCCGGTTTTTATTAAGAAAAAATATCAAGATGCTTGTGATCGCTTGTAATACGGCGACAGCAGTGGCATTAGATGAAATCAAAAAACAATTGGTTATTCCGGTAGTAGGGGTTATTTTACCGGGAACCAGAGCAGCTGTAAAGTCAACCAAGAATCTTCAGATTGGAGTCATTGGAACAGCTGGAACGGTGAAAAGCGGTTCATACAAACAGGCGATCATTACAAAAGTACCTGAAGCAGCTGTAACGAGTTTGGCTTGCCCCAAATTCGTACCGATCGTTGAAAGCAATCAGTTTCAATCATCAGTAGCGAAAAAAATCGTTGCTGAAACACTACTGCCTTTAAAAAACAAAAAGATCGATACATTGATTTTGGGATGTACACACTATCCCTTATTGCGTCCAATCATTCAGAATGTCATGGGACAAAATGTCAAACTGATCGATTCCGGCGCTGAAACGATTGGTGAAGTCAGTATGCTGCTGGATTATTTTGATATTGCCAATACAGATACATTATCAAAGGCAGACTATTCATTTTACACCACTGGCTCAACAGTAATGTTTGACGGGATCGCTAAAGAGTGGCTGGCAGCACTGCCTGTTTACTCGAAGCATATTGAATTAGGAGGAAGCCAATCATGCGACACGATGGTAGAAAAACACATAACTTACGATCAGTAAAAATCAACACACATGTTTATAAACATCCAGAAGGTTCAGTTGTTGTTTCATTTGGCGATACAGAAGTCATTTGTTCTGCAACAGTCGAGGAATCAGTACCACCGTTTTTAAGAAACACAGGGAGAGGCTGGGTAACTGCAGAATACAGTATGCTGCCTCGCGCGACGAACACCCGAAATCGACGTGAAAGCTCCAAAGGAAAATTAACAGGGCGTACGATGGAGATCCAACGTTTGATCGGTCGATCTCTACGAGCGGTCGTGGATTTGGAAAAATTGGGTGAACGCAGTATCGTTGTTGATTGTGACGTGGTTCAAGCCGATGGTGGGACACGAACAGCCAGTATCACCGGAGCATTCGTTGCTTTACGTCTAGCAGTTAACAAACTGTTACAGAGTCATTTGCTGAAGGAAGATCCAATCAAGGAGCACCTTGCAGCAATCAGTGTCGGTATCTTGCCAGATGGCAGCTGTGCAGTTGATTTGGATTATGAAGAGGACAGTGCCGCTCAAGTCGATATGAACCTGGTCATGACTGAATCTGGACGTTTTGTCGAGATCCAAGGAACAGGCGAAGGGGCGACCTTCGACGGTGAGCAATTGAATGAAATGCTTGTTTATGGAAAAGTTGCGATAGAGGAACTCATTTTACGACAAAAGGATGTTCTCTATGTAAAAAAAGAGAATCTGAAACAATTGTCGGATAAAACAATCATGATCGCGACGGGGAACCTTGGAAAAGCCAAAGAATTTGCTGAAATGTTTGGTGAAGCTGGTTATAAAGTCAAAACATTGAAGGATTTCCCTGAATTACCGGATGTAGCTGAGACTGGACGAACATTTGAAGAAAATGCCCGTTTGAAAGCTGAAACGATCGCCAACATTTTGCAATGTCCAGTATTGGCAGATGATTCAGGTTTGAAGGTGGATGCATTGGGAGGCATGCCGGGAATTTATTCTGCGCGTTTTGCAGGAGAGCAGAAAAGTGATGCAGCCAATAATGCTAAATTACTTTATGAATTGACAGATACTCCTGATGAAGAGAGAACTGCCCAATTTCACTGTACATTGGTTTTTGCCGCTCCTAAAAAGCAAAGTCTAGTCGTGGAAGCCGAATGGCCAGGTCGAATTGCACGTATCCCAAGAGGTGAAAATGGCTTTGGCTATGACTCTTTATTTATTGTAGATGGAACAGATACAACCGCTGCTGAGATCTCGAGCGAAGAGAAAAACAAGCACAGTCATCGTGGACAAGCGATTGAAAAGCTACGTGATCAATGGCAAGTTTGGCTAGAAGGAGGCGTCTGATTTGAAATATTTAGTTGTTAGTGACAATCATGGAGATCGTCAAGTTCTAGTAGATCTTTTTGCACATTATCAGGGAAAAGTTGATTACATCATCCATTGTGGAGACTCCGAACTGCCTGGGGATGATGAATTATGGGAACAGGCTTATGTCGTAACTGGAAACTGTGACTATGATAGCAAATACAAAAAAAATCGGGTGATAGACACTGGGGAAGACCGGATTTACGTTACCCACGGTCATTTATCGGATGTACGTTTTGGTATTACTCAATTGGGCTTGGAAGCACAGGCAGCCAATGCAAGTATCGTATTGTTTGGCCATACACATCAAATCGGCTGTGAGAAAGTTGGATCACGCCTATTTTTGAATCCGGGAAGTATCTCGCAACCGCGGGGACCGATCCAGATAAAAAGTTATGCGATCATAGACAGCCAGCCAGATGCTTATTACGTTCAGTATTATAGTCGAGATTTTCAGCCGGTGCCAGAGTTGGCCTTTGTATTTAAAAAAAAAGTTATTAGAAATTTATAAAGAAAGCGATTTCTCTGCTTTCTTTTTCTATTTTAAGGTAGAATAGGAAGGTAGTGTAAATGTGAAATGGAGGTATACAATTGATTGGTAAGTATACAGAGGCTTTATTGATGGAAAATCAGGAAAATTTTCTGGTATCCGCTGAAAATGTAGCAACTGTTTTATATAGTCATCCATTGGAGCACGCCTTGCTGGTTTTGTCAAAAGTAGGTTATGCTAAAATCCCGGTTTTAGATTTTGAAGACCATTTAGTAGGATTGATTAGTCTAGCAAATATTATTGATAAAATGATGGGACTGACTGGCTTTGATACGAGTTTATTGGATGGATTGACAGTGGCAGATGTTATGGAAGTAAATGTCTCATCGATTCATCCGAATGGCGAGCTGGAGGATCTGCTTCATTTATTAGTCAATGGTTCCTTTTTGCCTGTTGTAGATGAAGAAAACATTTTTCAAGGGATCGTGACAAGAAAAGAACTATTAAAATCAGTCAATCATTTGGTGCATGAACTGGAAAAAAGATACGTAGTGACGCCGAAAGAGGACGCAATAAAAATTAGTTAAAAAAATGTCGAGAAGCAGGCAACTGCATTCTCGACATTTTTTATTAGATTCAAATCAAAACAGGTGTTTTGGGAATCGTATAGCCTGCTTCAGAAAGTTCGTGAATTGAAGCAGCCAACAAATCTTCCTGGATTTTTAACTGACGTCCGTTGCTTACATACATCGTTGTTCGAATCACATAATTGCTATTTCCCAAATCAACAAGTCCAAAGACAACAGGAGGTGTTTGGATGGCTTCTGTGTACTCTTTGACGATCCATTCATTGGCACGTTCGACAGCCTGACGTATGCCATCAAGACCCTCTGTCGGATCGATTCGAACATCGACAAGTACCCGCATATCTGCGCGGGAAGTATTACTGATTGTCGTAATGTTTCGATTGGGGATGTAATGTACCGTCCCGTCGGATGACTTCAGCTGAAGTGTACGTAAACCAACAGAAGTGACTGTCCCTTCAATCGTTAAGTTGGTCAATTGAATATAATCCCCCACATCGATCTGCTGCTCTGTAATGATAAAAAAACCAGTAATAATATCATTCATAAAGCCTTGGGCACCAAGACCAACAGCCAGACCAGCGATCCCAGCCCCAGCTAAGAGTGAGCCTACAGGAATCCCCACGGTCGACAAGATCGAATAGAGAAAAAAGAATCCTAGTGTGTACTGGATGACATTACGAATCAACGTTCGCAATGTTCCCATGCGTATCTCATTATTTTTTTTCTTTCCATAAGATTTAAATCCTCGATCAACTAAAAAACTGGCTAATCGGGAAAGAAAAGCAAACAAAAGGACAATGAAGAAAATCGTCAATCCTTTTTGTATCACCAAACCTGTAATAGCTTCCCAGTCCAGACTGTTCCACCAGCGTTGAACCGCATTGAATTGCTCGGCAGCCGGCTCAATGATATTGATCTCTGACGAATCTACCGTCCCAACTGTTCCTAAAAGAAAATTCATGATGATCCCTCCAACATTTTCTGACCCTTATTGTAGCAAGGGATTGAAAAAAAGGAAATCAATTGTACTGCGTATAAAAGAAAAATTAAGATAAATGAACACCTTTGTCTACGAAAATAGTTTCGCCGATGATTCCAGCTGATAGTGGACTAATTAAAAAGGCTACCGCATTTCCAACTTCTTCAATGGTTACACCAATATGATCAGGAGTGCGATCCTCAGATAATTGGATAAGTTTTTGGTGATCTTTCACACCAGTTACAGCTAGCGTTTTAATAGCTCCTGCTGAGACAGCATTCACACGAATTTTTTGTGGAGATAACTCCGCTGCTAGATAACGAACGGCTGATTCGAGAGCAGCTTTCGCAATGCCCATCATGTTGTAGTTAGGAACGGCACGTTCTGCACCTAAATAAGTTAAGGTCACTACTCCGCTATTGTCCGCTAAAATTGGTTTTGCATACTTTGTTACAGCAATTAGTGAATAACTACTAATATCTTGCGCCAAGGCATAACCTTCACGAGAAATTTCTGTAACGCCACCTTGTAAATCTTCTTTGTTTGCATAGGCCACTGCATGAACGACACCATGGATTTCCCCAGCGTACTCTTTAATTTCTTCAAAGGCTTTTTCGATGCTGGCATCTGTAGCTACATCCATTTCAACTAAAAATTCGTCTCCCTCTAGTAATCTCTCTAAAGGCTTTCTCATACGTTCATTTTGATAAGTGTAAATAACTTCTGCCCCTTGGTCTCGTAGAGCTTTGGCACAACCCCAAGCAATACTACGTTTATTAGCTACGCCCATTACGACAATTTTTTTTCCAGTTAAAAAACTCATAGTTCCACTCCTTAAATAAATATCTGAATAAGTTCATTCAATTTTGAATCATGGCACACTACCATGATTATCTATTATTAGACAAAATTGTTTGATTGTCAAACTAAATTTACTGAATTAATTCTAAAGTTGCTAAATTATCAAAAATATGATACTTTGATAATCAAAGTAAAAGAAAATTTCGAAAATGATGAAAAGAGGAACAAAAATGAAAAAATTGTTGACTGAAGTAGAAGTAATGGATTTGATTCCCAACCGTTATCCGATTATTTATATAGACTATGTAGATTCGATTGAACCCGGCAAAAAAATTATTGCCACTAAAAATGTAACCATCAATGAAGATTTTTTCCAAGGACATTTTCCTGGAAATCCGGTAATGCCAGGAGCTTTGATTTTAGAAACTTTGGCACAGGCAGGATCAATCTTGATCTTAAAATCAGAAGAATTTTTAGGACGTACCGCTTATATCGGTGGAATCAACAAAGCGAAATTCCGCCAAAAGGTCGTTCCTGGAGATACGATCAAATTGTCCTTTGAGATTACGAAAGTCAAAGGCTCTGTAGGTACTGCTGATGCTGTGGCAACGGTAGATGGCAAGAAAGCTGCGGAATGCGAGTTCACATTCATCGTTGGCGAGCAAAAACAATAAGGATTAAAAAGAGACGTTGGAAAATGCTGATTCCAACGTCTCTTTTTTTGCTATTTTGCTTCTTGTAGAACATGGATCGTTTCGATTTTCACTGGTTCCAGAGGGATCGAATAAGAACCAGAAGCGTCTGCTTCGTCGGTTTTCTCAGCAGTTGCGATCTGATCAACGACGTCCATGCCTTCAATCACTTGGCCAAAGACCGTGTAGTTACCATCTAAAGAAGGATAACCACCATCTTTATAAGCTTCAATGATTTGTTCAGGTGTAAATTGGATTGCCAGATCCTTTGAAGCATCCTGATTGTTTTGAACAATGAAGAACTGACTGCCTTGGCTGTCTAAAGCTGTTGAACGAGCCATCGCTAGTGCACCACGAATATGGTAAAGGTGTGGAGAGATCTCGACTTCAAACCCTTCACCCCAAATACTTTCGCCGCCACTACCGTTTCCTTGAGGATCACCGCCCTGGATCATAAAGTCTTCGATCACTCGATGAAAGACTAGTCCATCATAGTAGCCATCTTTCGCATGGGTCATAAAGTTTTCTACCGCCTTGGGTGCGTACTCTGGAAACAATTTGACTGTGACTGTTCCTTCGGTAGTGACGATTTCCACTAAAGATTCATTTTCTTTTACTTCGCTATCTAGCTGAGGCAATTCGATCGTACTCAGATCAACAGAGCTCTCGCTGGTTGAGGAAGAAGTAGAGGTACTTTCCTGGGTTTCTGAAGTGCTGCAAGCTGAAAGTAGTAGCATACTGGCAACCGCAGTAAAAAATAAGCTGATTTTTTTCTTTTTCATAAAGCGAATTCCTTTCTTGATAAACGTCTTATTTATCATATCAAAGAACATTTTCTTTTCCTAGTTTTATTGATAAAAATATTCGACAAAAAAAGCAATTGTCTTTTTGGTCTAGATCAATTATAATGAAAGAGGATACAAAATTTGTTTTTTATTTCTAGGAGGATTTTTTTACAATGGGAAAATTAGGAATTTCGATTTATCCAGAGCGTTCCACATTTGAAAAGGACAAGGCCTACTTAGATTTGGCACACAAGTATGGATTTAAGCGAGTATTTACAAGCTTACTGCAAATCGAAGACGACAAAGAAAAAGTATTAGCAGAATTCAAAGAAGTCGTTGCTTATGCCAATAGCTTGGATATGGAAGTGATGGTGGATATCAATCCATCTTTATTTGAACAATTAGGGATCTCTTACGACGATTTATCGTTTTTTGATGAGATGGGTGCTTACGGTGTTCGTCTAGATATTGGTTTTACTGGTTCAGAGGAAGCGCAAATGACTCGTAATCCTTATAATCTTAAAATTGAGATCAATATGAGTACGGGAACAAGCTATGTTGACAATATTATGTCTTATTCACCGAATACAGAAAATTTACTAGGCTCTCATAATTTTTACCCTCATCGCTATTCTGGCTTGGGCTACGATCATTTTGTTCGCTGTTCCGAGCAGTTCCGTCAATACAATTTGAACACGATGGCCTTTGTCAATTCCCACGATGCGACATTCGGTCCTTGGCCGACTCAGGATGGGCTGTGTTCTTTGGAGGATCATCGTGAGTTAGAGATTGGCACACAAGTCAAGCATCTGATGCTGACGGGTTTGATCGATGATATTTTGGTGGGGAATGCTTATGCTTCAGAAGCAGAGCTAAAGGCCATGTCAGAAGCGTTCTTTGCTGCTTATCCAACCTTAAAAGTGGTGGTTGAAGAAGAGATCACAGCAAATGAACGGGTTTGTCTATTTGACAACTTGCACAGCTATCGCGGCGACCGCTCTGAATACATCCTTCGTTCAACCATGACCCGTGTTTACTATAAGGACAAAGAATTCCCCCCTCACACCACCCGTGATATCCTGCGTGGGGATGTTTTGATCGACAATGAAGGCTATGGTCAGTACAAAGGGGAAACACAAATTGCCTTGAAAGAAATGAAAAATGACGGACGGGTCAATGTTGTCGGTCATATTTCAGAAGATGAGGCTTTCTTGCTCAATTTCTTAAAACCATGGTCCAACTTTAAGCTGGTGGAAGTAAAATAATCAACCCAATCTCTCGTACATTTAGTATGAGAGATTTTTTATTCAAAAAGATTGTTGAAAAATGCTTTTTTCTTTATACTTGTTGTGTAGAAAGGATCGTGTAAGGAAGGTATGAAACTAGTGATGCGCATTTTATTAGGACTTGTTTTAGTGAGTATTGTGGGATTGATCTGGGCAGGAAATTATTTTTATCAATATGCTGTCGTACCATCAGAAAAAGATTTTTTAGCAAAGGATACACCAGGTACAGACATCGTGGAGGAACAAGAAGCTACTGACTGGTATACGAATGAAGAAAATCGAAGTCGGTGGCAGCTGGAGTCTGACGATGGACTGAAGTTATCCGCAATATATCTGCCAGCAAATCAAAACAATCATCGAACAGCGATTGTCGGCCATGGCTACATGGGGAATGCAGAAACGATGAGCGAGTATGCAAAAATGTATCATGACTGGGGCTACAATGTCTTAGTTCCAGATGCGAGAGGACACGGAGAAAGCGAAGGACACTATATTGGTTTTGGTTGGCATGAACGTAAAGATTACCTTCAATGGATCGACCAGGTGTTAGCCCATAATGGTCCAGAGGAAAAAATCACTCTCTATGGTTTGAGTATGGGAGCTGCCACAGTCATGATGGTCAGTGGTGAAGAATTACCAGACAATGTGGTTTCGATCGTGGAGGATTGTGGCTATTCCTCGATCAATGATGAGTTAGCCTATCAACTGAAGGATATGTTTCGTTTGCCGGCCTTTCCTTTGATCCCAATGACTAGCTTAATTACGAAACTACGTGCAGGTTACTTTTTTGGTGAAGGAGATGCAGTCAAACAGTTGGCAAAAAATACTCGACCGATTTTGTTCATTCATGGAGAGGCAGACAAATTCGTTCCTTTTTCCATGTTGGACAAGGTCTATCAGGCAACTACGGCATCTAAAGAACGCTGGATCGTTCCAAATGCCGGTCATGCCAAAAGTTTTTCTGTAGATAAACAGCAATACAAAGAAAAAATAGAAACTTTTTTAGAAAAATATCAATGAATCCACAGAAACATAACGAAAAGATAGACAAATAGCTGTTTGGTAGGTACAATGAAAAAGGCTTTGACACAAAGGATTAGTTTAGTAAATAGAATGGAGGACACAAGTAAATGTCCATGTTTTTAGATCAAGTAACTATTGACGTAAAGGCTGGTAAAGGCGGCGACGGAATGGTTGCATTTAGAAGAGAGAAATATGTTCCAGATGGTGGACCTGCTGGCGGCGATGGTGGTCGTGGAGGAAATGTCGTTCTCGTGGTGGATGAAGGACTACGCACATTGATGGATTTTCGATTTAATCGTCATTTTAAAGCACAAGTTGGCGAAAATGGGATGAGTAAAGGAATGCACGGTAGAGGTTCTGAAGACCTGCTAGTAAAGGTTCCTGAAGGGACAACGGTTCGTGATGCAGAAACTGGGGCTCTTTTAGGAGACTTGATAGAGCAGGGTCAGACATTGGTCGTTGCTCGCGGAGGACGTGGAGGACGTGGAAATATCCGTTTTGCTTCTCCTCGCAACCCAGCACCTGAAATCGCAGAAAATGGTGAGCCAGGGCAAGAACGTAAGATCGAATTAGAATTAAAAGTGTTAGCAGATGTAGGTTTGGTAGGTTTTCCATCTGTAGGGAAATCAACCTTGTTGTCAGTTATTTCTTCTGCAAGACCTAAAATCGGTGCCTATCACTTTACCACTTTAGTACCGAATCTAGGGATGGTCAGCACGAAAGACGACCGCAGCTTTGCTGTGGCAGATTTGCCAGGTCTGATTGAAGGAGCTTCACAGGGGGTTGGACTGGGTACTCAGTTCTTACGCCATATTGAACGGACACGTGTTATTTTGCATGTGATCGATATGAGCGGAATGGAAGGACGCGATCCTTACGAAGATTACCTAGCGATCAATAATGAATTGAGTTCCCACAACTTGCGTTTGTTGGAACGTCCACAGATCATCGTAGCTAACAAGATGGACATGCCGGATGCAGAAGAAAATCTGAAAAAATTCAAAGAAGATCTGGCGAAGGAGCAAACAGATGAATTTGCTGATCCAATGCCAATTTTCCCAATTTCAGGAGTTACTCGCCAAGGTTTGGACACATTGTTGAGTGCGACAGCTGACTTACTGGAGATCACACCAGAGTTTCCATTGTACGAAGAAGAAATCGAAGAAGAAGTGGTTCAATACGGCTTTGTTTCAGATAAGCCTGACTTTGAGATCAATCGTGATCCAGATACAACATGGGTCTTGTCGGGTGAAAAACTGGAGAAATTGTTCGAAATGACTAATTTCGAACACGATGAAACAGTGATGCGTTTTGCTCGTCAATTACGCGGAATGGGCGTGGACGAAGCACTTCGAGCAAGAGGAGCCAAAGACGGCGATATCGTTCGCATCGGTAAATTTGAATTTGAATTTGTTGAATAAAATGAAGGGAACTGACAGCATGCTGTCGGTTTCTTTTTTTAGAAGGTAATTCATTTCCAAATGGACCGAATATTGATACAATCAAGATAAGAACAAATCGTCTCGTCTTCTTACATTCGCCTGATCGAAAGAATGACTCAAGAGCGGTTCAGTTAGAATAAAGAAGAATTTAGAGAGAAAGTAAGGAGAACTATGGAATTAGAATTTTTAGGAACGGGTGCTGGAGTCCCTGCCAAACATCGAAACGTGACAAGTATTGCTTTAAAATTATTGGACGAACGAAATGCCGTCTGGTTGTTTGACTGCGGGGAAGGGACCCAAATGCAGATTTTACATACAACGATTCGTCCAAGAAAAATAGAGAAAATCTTTCTTACACATCTGCATGGAGATCATATTTTTGGTTTGCCTGGCTTGATCAGCAGCCGTTCTTTTCAGGGAGGAACAGAACCATTAGAAATTTACGGACCTACTGGTACAGAAGAATTCATTCGGACGGCACTAAAAATATCACGAACGCGTTTGAGCTATCCGCTTAAATTTATTGAGATCGATCAAGAAGGCATCCTTTTTAAGGACAAGCAGTTTGAAGTATCCTGTAAGAAGCTAGATCATGGGATCGACAGTTATGGCTATCGAGTCGTTGAGGCCGACCATCAGGGAGAGTTGAAAGTGGAAGAGCTTTCTGCTTTGGGCATTCAACCGGGACCTATCTATGGTCAGATCAAACGTGGGGATACTGTAACGCTACCAGATGGGAGAGAAGTCGACGGCAGACAATTTGTCGGACAACCAAAAAAAGGTCGGATCGTGACTATTTTGGGAGACACACGCTACCACAGTCATTCAGTGGAGCTTGCAAGAGATGCAGATGTCCTCGTTCATGAAAGTACCTTCAAAAAAGATGAGGAAAAAATGGCTCGAACTTACTACCATTCGACTACTCAACAGGCGGCCAAAGTTGCTAAAGAAGCTCAGGTCAAGCAATTGATTCTGACTCATATCAGTGCACGTTATTTAGCAAAGGATGTCCTTGATTTACGCGCAGAAGCAGAAGAGATCTTTCCACAGGTTCGAGTGGCCAAAGATTTTTATGTATTACCGATACACTTTGAAGAATAGGAGGCAGAAAAATGAAATTAGAAAATAAAGTCGTTCTTGTAACCGGTGGATCCACAGGACTAGGAGAACAAATTTGTTATGAAGCAGCAGAACAAGGAGCGATCGTGGTGGTTTGTGCCCGTCGAATCCATTTGATCGGTCAGGTCAAGGAACGTTGTATGGAGTTGAGCCAGAAAGAAGCCTATGCTTTTCAAGTGGATGTAGCAAATCCTAAAAGCATTGATAGCTTGATGGAAAAGCTTGAACAAGAAGTTGGAGCTGTGGATGTTTTAGTCAACGATGCAGGCTTTGGACATTTTGAAAACTTTGTTTCTTTTGATATGGAGACCGCTCGCAATATGTTTGAGGTCAATGTATTGGGAATGATGCTGTTGACTCAAAGAATTGCGATCGAAATGCTTGAACAGCAATCGGGACATATCATCAATGTAGCTTCGATGGCTGGGAAAATGGCTACTCCGAAATCCACTGTGTACTCAGCAACAAAATTTGCAGTTATAGGTTTTTCCAATGCCTTGAGATTAGAATTAAAGCCCTTTGATATTTACGTAACCACAGTAAATCCAGGACCGATCAAAACCGAGTTTTTTGATAAAGCAGATCCTTCTGGCAGCTACTTAGAAAATGTCGACGGTTTGATTCTTGATGCTGAAAAACTGGCACAGCAGATCGTGAAAAAAATGCTTCATCCGAAACGCGAGATCAATCGCCCGATCATGATGGAAGTGGCCGCCCGATTTTATCAACTGTTTCCTCATATCGGTGATTATTTGGCTGGGGGATTGTTCAACAAAAAATAGAACTAGCAGTTCCACTTTGCCAGTCCTACTTACTAGGAACTCCAAGCTAGTAGGATGGTATGCGTGGAGAGAATCAAACTTAAATTTTCGCTTTTTGAAAATTTAAATACGCTAAAACGAAGTAGCACTAGAAACTCTAAGCTAGCGGAATGGTATGCGTAAAGAGAATCAAACGAACATTTTCCTTCATAAAAAATACGAGGAGTGATCAAAATGAAAAATCAGTGGCGAATTATTTTAGGGTTGGTTTTAACATTACTGATTGTTATTTTTGCAGTGATGAATACCATGACAGTCAATATTAACTTTGGTTTCTCTGAGATCTCAGCACCGCTTATCGTTGTCGTGATCGGTTCAGCCTTTATCGGAGCGATCATTATTGTTTTAGTGACCACGGGAACGATCTGGCAGCAACGTCGGGAGATCAAGCATCTTCAGAAGCAAAAAGAGGAACTCGATAACGAGATCGACAAAAGAGTGGCTGACAAGAAAGAAGAACTGGAACGAGAATACAATAACAAAACAGCCGAATTGGAAGCCGTTCATACTGTTTATCCAGCCGAAACTCAGCCAGAGCAAGCTGCTGATTGGCAGGAGTAAAAGAAAAAACAAGTCCGCTCATCATAGATCGAGCGGGCTTGTTTTTATTTTCCCATTCTTTTACGTACTTTTTTCGTCCAAAAGCCTCCAGAGATATGTTTGGGTTCGTAACTAATAATGAAGGCACGGCTCTCCACAGAGTGGATCGTCTGATAGAGCTGTTTTTCTTTATTTCTAGGGGACAGGATCTCTAACATCAGGCGAGGACCTTCCAGACCTTCACCATAAGAAACAGTTACACCATAGCCTTCTGCGCGCAAGGTCGCTGGTAGGGTGTCTTCTTCCTTTGAAGTACTAGGCAAAATCGCTGTTACCATCGTATAGCCTAACGCCATACGGTCTTCTATCCTGATACCGAAGCCGATACCGATAGCGAACCCCAAAGCGTAAACGATCAGGTTGACAGGATTGTCCAAACTGTCTAAAACCAAAGACAAACCTAATACATAGATGATGATTTCAAACATGCTGACAACAGGCGCAATCAGTCGGTAGCCCTTCATTGTCAGCAACAAGCGAATCGTACTCAGTGTGACATAGATAAAATTGATGAAAAAAATCATTAGCAACATTTTTAGATCCATTTTTTGTCCTCCTTCAATGACCAGAATAGCTAGCTTCATTTTTCTAAGAAATAATGATAGTAAGTGTACCATACATTTTAGGAGAAAGGATACTATTCGCAATCGATTTTTGAATGCAAACGCTTCGCTACATACTAACGTCACAATCTGGTTGCTTCATGCTGTTTAAAAGAACAGGATAGTCTACTCATGATATAAAGAAATCCTTAAGTAAACCCTAGTGACAGCCAAGCGTTGCTATACAAAATAAGACTGTAAATAGTGAGGAATAGAGTCCTTTGAGAAAAGCTTTCATGTTCGCAACCGTTTGTTTTCCCTTTGTTTTATGGTAAACTAACTTAGTTAGGAGTAGTGTTGATTTCCTAGTGTTTTCAAGAGTTTATTGCATTTGACTACCAAATTGACTCCCAATTAATTTATCTGATAAGTTATCTACGATGTGTTTATCGTCTTTACTGTGATGACCGTAAATGTTGAGTGTGGTAGTGACGTTAGCGTGACCCAACCTAAACTGCACATCTTTGATGTGTACACCACTTTGCAACAATAGAGTAGCATGTGTGTGTCTCAATCCATGAGGAGACAGCTTGTTATTTGGGTATCTTTTCATGATCTCTCTGCAAAATTCTGGATAGATAAGTCCATTGGATGTTGTTGTGGAGACAATCGATTGTTCAGTGTCTTTTTTTACTATAAGTCCTTTTGACAACAATTCTTTCTTTTGGTTTAATTTCCACCTTTTTAATAGATACAAAGTTTCTTGATCTAAAGAAATCACTCTTTTAGATGAGTTTGTTTTCGTATCGGATAATTTTTGCTGATTGCCTAATCTAACAACAGACTTATTTATCGAAAGGGTAGATTTTTCAAAATCAACATCTTCCCACATTAAACCGGCTAACTCGCCTCGTCTAATACCTGTGAAGGCCAAAATCCTGATCGCCATGTAGTTTCTCTCACACTGATTGTTGCGTATCCAGGTCAAAAATTCGTTTAATTCTGATTGAGAGTAATAGAGGTCTGTGTCTTTTTTCTTCCTTTTTTTGGCTTTAGGAACATCTACTAGATCCATAGGATTTTCTGAAATGATTTCCATTTTTATAGCATGTTTGAAAATCTTTCCAGCGTAAGATTTGTACGATTTGTAAACGGTGCTTTTTTCATACCATTCATTAATAACCTTCTGGCAATCAACGAATGTTATGTTTTTAACTACCATTTGTCCCATATCAGGTAGGATATGGTTTGAAAAGTAACCTTTAACTTTCGCAAAAGTGGTCTCTTTCACCGTGTAAACATACGTTTCGATCCATAGATCGTAAATATCTTTAAAAGTAATGTACTTCTTCGTGGTTTTACCCTTAGTCTGCGGTTTATCATCTCCTGTCATTATTCTAGCTAGCGCTAAGTTGGCATCTTTTTTTGTTTTGAACCCTCTACGAGTGGTCTTTCTAGGTTTTCCGTTCTTTGGATTCACACCTAGATAAACGCAAAACTCATACGCTGTAGAACCATCTTTCTTAGTATATTTTTTTATCTTTGCCATAATGAACACCTTTCTTTTGCGGGCAAGCATACAAAAAGTATCAAAAGGCTATTCTACCTTGCGGAATCGAACCGCTTCGCCAGTAGGAGAGGTTGCAACTAAATGAGTAGTTTGTTAAAATAAGGTACAGCAAATAAGCCTAGCCTATGTTAGGTTTGTTTTAAGATCCGCACGCCTTCTAGCTCGCCAAAGTAAGAGGGGCGTGTTTTTTTAGTTATTACGTGATACAATTGGATGGAACTAAACTCAACCAATTGAGGTGAGGAAAATGAAATTTACTGAAAAAGACTACGATTTAATTCAAGATTTAATTTCAGAATATTATGATTTACATCCGCAACTAAGAGATGTTGATTATGATGACGAAGAAATACCATTCGAGTATGTAGATGGATATATCTCCTATGATTCTTTTGGTCCTACTAAAGTAAAGCAAATTAATCATTTACTCTCTGTTGTAAATTCTTTGAGATAATAATTTTCAAATATATCTCTTATGCCGTTCATAAGATGGCTGCATTGATCTTTAGAGGTGAAACCGTGATTAAAATGAGAAATTGAATTGCGAGTTAAGAAAAGGGTGCGTATGTGTGTACGCTCTCTTTTTTTTAATTTTATTGGGCGTCTGCTTAAATATTCTGTATAAATTTTCGCTGTAGGATCATCAGGAAAATCCTTATCCATCATCTTATTTTTTTCTAAAATTAAGTATAGTAAATGTTCTAAAACACCACCTAGTCCCGCAGCACAAACAAACCACTTTTCACGATTATAAGCATAAAGACATTCATCAAATTCTATTGTGAACTGTTCATTGTCAATGGTTTCTAACATTTCCGAAAATTTATATTTCTTAGCTCGAATAGTCGCTTTATTGAAATCGAATAATTCTGTTGAAGAGGTAGCCAACTTTTCAATACTTTTCGATTCGTTTTCTAACAACTGTTGAACCCAACCTCTAATAGTAGTATGACCATTCGCAGAATTTTTTACAATAGAAGATTTTACATCTGGTATTACTTTTTCATCAATTAAAAACTTGATTTTTTCTGGTGTATCTGATCTTAAAAACTTTGGTGATGAAGTTTCATTTATTCCGTCTATAACAACAATCTCATTCTCATCACTGATAGTCGCAAAAAGCAAGGTATCTCGTCTTCCGGCTGATTTACTATTGACACCAACACACCAGACTTTCAAACAATTATTTTTCCAAAAGAATAATTCTTCATCTGATTCATCAGGATCTAAAATTGCTAGATGGTACTCATAGTTAAGTTTTGCAAATCTTAAAATAACTTGTGCGTTACTTTCTAAAATATCGATTTCATTTCTCTTATCCCAGAAACGGGCAAAAGATCCAATTACCTCACTTTCAATTTTTAAAATTTCTTCTTCAATTTCAACTAACGACATATTTTCTGTTAAATCTCTATCCATATTATCTACACAACACCTTTTCAATTATTAGTTAATTTGCCAAATTTTAGGTTGGTTTCATTTCAATAACTGAGCTTTTTTCGTTTCAAATTCTTCTTGTGTAATTATTTCTAAATCAAGAAGATCCTTATATTCTCTCAATTGATCGACGATTGATTTTGAACTGTCAACCAATTCTTTTGTTTCTACTTCTTCAACAATTTTGAAGTTTCTTAAATTCGCTTCTAAAGTTGAATCGCAAACGATCATAACGGAGAATTTAGTCCCACTTGAATCCTTGAAATTAAGGATAGCGGTTGAAGAGACTTCAACTTGCTTGGTCGTTGAATTAGCAAAAGTGTTTTCTGTAAAGCTGCCGCGCTCTTTGCCCTTTACTTTAGTTTTCTTCCTACCAACGCCAACAGCCATACTAAGACCGCCAGTAGCAACCCCTAAAGCAAGTCCGCCCATTCCAAATTTGCCTTTTTCTTTGGTCTTGGTATTATTCTTATTTTTCCCTTTTTTATTTTCAGTAGATTCTGTAACATCGTGATAAACAGGACCATTAAATTCATATCCCATAAAATCAAAATAAATGGGTTCCTTTTTGTTAAAAAAGACTTTTCCATCGTCTTCTTGGAACATTACACCAAGCCCCATAAAGTTGATACCTATCTTTTCTCTACCACTTTTAACTTGGATGTTCAATTTGTTAATTACCGCCATAATATATCTCCTTTCCGATGCAGCATCATAGCGCTGACAAAGGTATTTTATAGAAATCTTTCAAAATCATAAGGCAAACCAAGAAAATTTAATATTTCAAAGTTTGTCATTTGAGTTTTGCCATCAATATTTGAAGTTAATAAAGATAGTGCGAAAATATTAGCTTGAGCTTCTTTTTTAGAAATAGTAGTATTTTCGATATTTCTGTAAAAAGGAGTGCTGTGTCCTTTATGCAACCTACAATGACCAAGTTCATGAGCTAACACAAACTTTTTTATATTTTCAGGTAGGTTAATATCAATAAAGATAGTACAACACCTGTTTGACCGAACCATCTGACCCCAGGTGCTTTCGGTTAACTCCATTTCAATCACATCGTAATCGCAAAACTTGGCTATTTTGTATGGATCAACTGTTTCGTGAAGCTTTATTAATTTTTCAGCTTCTAAAATTGCCTCCTCGTCTGTATACATATAAGACACCTACTAATCGTTACGATATTTTTTCGGCGTGAATTTCTTCTTAGCCTTTTCTTTGTTCATTTGCAATCCTAATTCTAAAATTGTACGCATTTGAATTTTTTCTTCTTCTGTCATAGGTTCTCCGTAGAAACTGGTTTCCGCTCCACTTTGCAATCCTTCAAGAAGTCTATCTGCTTCTAATCCGATATCTCGTTTATCTTTTTCGTTCAACTCATAATATTTTCTTTTATTAGTCCGTCCTAATAAGTAATCAGTTGAAACATCGAAGTAATCAGCTACTTTCTGAAGCTTGTCAACACCGGGAGTTCTTTCATCCCAACGACGTACAGAACTATTTCCTAAGCCCAAAGTTCTTTCTAGTTCCGCTACAGACATACTCTTTTCTGTAGTCAGTTCTTTTATTCTTTCTACTATGCTCATATTGTCCTCCAAGAGCTCACAAAATAAAAAGAGCAAAAAATCTAAATATGTGTTGACAATTAGAATATATGCCTTTATACTATGTTTGTAAGCAAGATATTTACAGCATACAAAAAGCACAATCTTTAAATATTAGTCTCCCCAGACGACAGATAAAGTTCACTCTTTTGTGTGCTGTATTTCTTATGCTTACATATTAGCATATTGGCTCTTTTTGTCAATAGGAAAAGCAAATAAATTTAGAATATCGTCTAAATAGGAAAGGAAGTGGAAATATGCCATTAAAAAATGAAGTAAAAATCGCTCTTATTAAAAAGGGGTGGAGTCAGCGAGAGTTAGCCAGACGAATGGAAATCTCGATGGGTTATCTACAAGATTTGCTGAAAGGAACAAGAACTACGGTTGATCGTTTGAAACAAATGGAAGATTTGTTGGATATTGATTTGACTGAATATATTCCAGAGGAGACTACTAAATGAAAAAAGATAAAGATTTATGGTTAACCATCCTAGCTATGTTTCTTTCAGCAATTGCTCTTGTGGGGAGTTTCAAAAATTAATGGAGGTTTGAGTAATGAAATCTAATCTGAAAAATGACCCAAAATACGAGGAAGCTAAAAAGCGGTTAGATGAACGATATGGATACTCTTCAGATAATCATGCAAAAGAAACTTCGAGTTACGTACTTTCGATAGTAATTTCCATAATTGTATCGGTTCTAACCACTCTAGCTTTTACTTAAATGAATCTATCCAAATAGTTATTAACGTAGTGAAAAAAGCGACTACCGAAGGAACGAGAATATTTTTTAACAAAAAGTCTTTTGCTTTTTCCCATTTCCAGTCGAAATAACGCAGACCTTCATATTTTAAGGTTATATCTATTGGTATGTCGTGTTCGGGAGTAATCCTGAAATAAATCAATTTGTCATAGTGTAAATCTGATAAAGCTATATGGATGTCTGATTCTGACATCTTTCCATATGTAAGCTCATCTAATAAATATTGATAATCGATTGTTGAACACTGGTTGTCGCAAGCTTTAATGATAATCTTTAGTAATTTTCTGCCTTTGCTAGTAATCAAAATAAGCACCACCTGTTTTTTAACAATTATATCAAAGAAAGGAAAGATAAAATGAACAATTTAGTAATCATGAAAGATAAACAAGCAGTGACGATTCAAACGCAAAAAAATGGAGAAAAATTCATAAAAATCAATGACAAACATTTTGATTATATAGATTTATTGGAATTTGTGTGCAAGGCATCTTACACATCCGATGATTTAAATACATTGCTAGCGACTATTGATTTAGCACGGGATATTGCTCCGACAGATAAAGTCGGTTTCCTTCAACAATCAGTGAGAGAAATCGTTTTAAGGAATTTTGATTCTAAAACATTTACTGAATTCGACATTCATAATTTAGCAAAAGAAAAAATTTCAAGCTTTATAAGTGGTTGCGAGGTTATTAATCATAAGAATCATCCGAAACACATCCCTGACATGTGGGTAAGAATCGGAAGAAAAGAAATACCAGTTGAGATTAAACTTCGTGATTTTAATTTAAAAGCTCGAAATCAATTAGAAAGATATATGGATTTTTATGGTTGCGAAAAAGGAATAGCTATTGGAAAAAGAGCTACAACTAAATTACCTGAGAACATTCTTTTTATTTCAATAGCGGAGTTGGAGGAATCTAAATGAATGAGCTGATTAAAGTAACCACGAATGAAAATAACGAACGGCTAGTAAGTGGCAGAGAGCTTCATGAATTTTTAGAAGTCAAGGACAACTACACGGATTGGTTCAAGCGGATGATTGGCTATGGATTTACTGAAAATGTTGATTTTTCTACTTTATCGGAAAAATCCGATAAACCTTTTGGTGGTAGACCGAAAGTGAATCATGCGGTGAGTTTAGATATGGCAAAAGAAGTTTCAATGATTCAACGAACGGAAAAAGGGAAACAAGCTAGACAGTATTTCGTTCAAGTGGAAAAAGAGTACAAGCAACAATTGGATATTTCTAACCTAAGTCCAGAATTACAAATGTTCCAACGGATTTTTCAATCGGTGGCTAGTCAAGAATTAGCAACTAAGAAACTTGAAACGAAAGTCGACAACATTTCCGAAATTGTAGCATTGAATTCTACCGACTGGAGAAATGATTCTAAGAAGCTTATTCGGAAAATGGCAAACAAAGTTGGTGGAGATCCAGAAGCCTATCGTGAAATTCAAAACGCAATATACACAGAAGTTGATAGACGTGCAAAAGCTGATTTAGGCAGAAGGTTATCAAATTTACGTGATCGGATGGCTGGCGAAGGTGTTTCTAAATCTAAACGAGATAAAACAAATAAACTAGATGTCATCGAAAGTGATAAACGATTATTGGAGATTTACTTAGCGATCGTCAAAGAATTTGCAGTCAAGTACAAAGTATGGAATGACGAATTTTAAGGGAAAGAGGTTCTTCCTATGAAATTTGAACAATTAGTAGCAGAAGAAGTGGCGGTACAGCTTCAAATTATCCTACCGTCGATCAAAGAGGAAATAAAGAAAGAGTTGGAGCAAGACAAAAATTTTCGAGAAATGAATCAAATATTGTTCAACCAAAAAGAGTGCGCCAAAAGAATGGGTGTTTGTGTTTCAACCTTTCGAGAATGGCGAAAACAAGGGCTAGAATCAGAGCCAATGGTTGGTGGTGAATTGAGATTTGACATTAACAAAGTAAGACGTTGGAAGTTGAAAAATGACAAAAGAAAGGCTAAATAATGCGGGCAAGCATATGAACTATACCTTTAACGAACAGCTCAAAATTGACGGATTAATCAAACAGAAGATTCGTGATCTACACGAGCAAGTGAACAATCCCGATTTATCCGAACGACAAAAAGAACAAGCGCGACTTGAACTAAAGCAGTACCAAGAGTTGCAATACAAAAACAGAATGATCAGACAGATAGGAGTTTTGACATGAAAAACACTTTATTAGTGACAGGGGTTTTACTACTTATCGTTGCAGTTTCATCGATCGATTGGTCTTTAGGAGTAGGCGTAGTCATGATCAGCGCACTGTTCGCAATGATGGAAACACTTCACAAAGCAGAAGATCGAGAAAAAGAGCGTATCGAATCACAAATCGCTGCAATCGAAGCAGAACAAGCATTCATGCGTGATGAGAAGTTTAAACGCTTCATGGAGGAGACATGGTAAATAGGGTGGAAATCCTGCAACATCAATGTGAAACACTCGATTGGCGAGAAATTTATCGTGAAGTTGAACAGACGAAAGTCGAGCAAGAAATCGAAGAATGCCATAAACGGGTCGTCTTGCGATTAGGGTATAACCCCTGGGAAACAGCACAAAAACGACTAACTCCCACCAAGAAGATTAGTCGCAAACAAATATATCTATAAAAGGAGAATACCACAAATGATTGATAAAGAAAAGTTGATTCAAAAACTCGATAAATGGTATGAAGCTCGAATGGAATCCGAAAAGTTCGGAATTATCGGAACTGGTGGGAATTTATTTCAAATGA
Organism: Enterococcus olivae; assembly: GCF_053760925.1. Classification (NCBI taxonomy): domain Bacteria; kingdom Bacillati; phylum Bacillota; class Bacilli; order Lactobacillales; family Enterococcaceae; genus Enterococcus; species Enterococcus olivae. The sequence goes on along the minus strand of NZ_JBSMVT010000001.1, from coordinate 85,535 downwards.
AGGACGAAAATTTATTTAAAATCAAAGGATTAGAAAAAAGCGAATTGGTAGTGGACAGCGTAGAAGACAGCGATTACCCATTTAAAGCCAGTTTGTGTATTGGCAAATACTGTCTTTTTACCTTGTTAACAACGGAGGAATATGCTGAATATTTTCCAGAAAAGATCAAAAAACAAGGTGATTTCATTGTGATTGATGGCGTGAAGTATCGAAAGGAAGTGTAGCTATGACTTGGGATAATTACGACAGCGTGCTCCAAGACACAGAAAGTCATGTAATGCCAAATATCAACGAACGAACTAAAGAAGATGCTAAACCAATTTTATTAGATTGGCAAGACAACCCTATCGAAAATGACGAAATCGTTTATCAAGTGAAATACAAGAAAAACATCGGTACTCAAATTAGCGGAAACGTGATGGTTGATGATTTCTTAAACACCTATCTAGCAACCGATGAAACATTGCTTGATTTGTTGAATGAAAAGGATCGCTCGCTTTATTGGGGTATGGAAATTTTTAGAAGAGAGGATTTGATGGAATGGCAAACGAATTAGCAGAATTGAAGTTTGATGTAGATTACAAGCCTAGTGAGATCAAAATTCTGAATGAAGATAAATTGGCTCAATTGGTAGAAAACACTGCAAAAACCTACGAGAACATGGTCTTCTCTGATGACAACATCAAAGAAGCGAAAGAAGCTCGTGCCGACTTAAACAAGAGCGCTAAGCAGATTGATGAAGCTAGAATCGCTGTTAAAAATAAATTCAATGAACCGTTAAATATCTTCGAAAAAACAATGAACGGTTACAAGAATAGAATCAAAGAAGTTTCTGACTCGATCAATGGCAAACTAACTAGCTATGAAACTGAACAAAAAGAAATTCGCTTGAAAACTGTTCAAGAATTTATCGAACAAGAATGCGAAAAGAATGAAATCGATCCAGAAGAAATATCTTTTGATAACTCATGGTTAAACAGTGGTTCATTCACACCTAAAGGAAAACTCGTATTGAAGGTTACTAAAGCAATTCGAGCAGAAATTCAAGGCATTGTTGATGAAAAGCAACGAATAACGAATGAAAAAGCGACTGTTCAGCAATTTGCTGAAATGGTTGATATGGATCCAACTCCTTATGTCGTCATGATCGATAAAGGTATTTCATCAACTGAAATTATCGAAACCATCAAGCAAGCGATCGAGCGTAAGAAGAAAGCGGAAGAAAACGCTGAACGCAAACGATTGGAAGACGAAAAAGCTAAAGCCGAACGTCAAATGCAACAAGGGATTCCCCGATCTAAAGAAGCTGCACGAGTGGCTAAACGGCAAGCGAAACAACAAATACTAGCAGAACAAGCAGAGCGTGACTATAAGGCGCAAGTGGAACAACAAGAAAGTGTTCCAATCGAAAAAGAAACTGTACCAACGGAATCAGAAATCATGAAGTTTGTTTTAGAAATCGAAGGCGAAAAAGAAGCGCTGTTTGGCTTAAATCAATACATGAAGGATCACAATATTAAATTTAAAAGGGTGGATAAATAATGGCTAGTGAAAATGAATTAATGACAAAACCTGTCACTTTTGATGTGAATGGCGAAGAAGTCAAACTTAGCGGAAATATGATCAAGCAATATTTAGTAAGTGGTGGTGGAAATGTTTCTGATCAAGAAGTTGTTCTGTTCTTAAATCTATGTCGTTTCCAACATTTGAACCCATTTTTGAAAGAAGCGTTTTTGGTCAAGTTCCAAGGAGAAAAACCAGCCGAAATTATCGTTTCAAAAGAAGCGTTTATGAAGCGTGCTGAAAGTCATCCTGAATATGATGGTTTTGAAGCGGGCATCGTTGTGCAACGCAAGGATGAATTAGTTGAAATCGAAGGATCAGTAAAACTCAAAGACGATATTTTAATCGGCGGATGGGCGAAAGTGCACCGCAAAGATCGTGAACGAAGAATAAAAGTTGTTGTTGATTTTGGAGAATTCAGTAAAGGTCGAGCGACCTGGAAAACTATGCCACAAAACATGATCCGGAAGGTAGCTATTGTAAACGCACTACGTGAAGCATTCCCTGATTATTTAGGTGCGATGTACACAGAAGATGATAGCAATCCAGTTCCTTCTAATGTTCAAGAAGAACCAGTAAAGAGTGAAAAAATCAATCAGTTGGAATCAATCGCTAATTCAACGCAAGGAAGAACTATCAAACAAGCAGAACCATTTGAAAATGCTGATCCGTTTGTTGAACCTTTTGAAAATGATGCAGTTGCCGAATACAACAAAACGAAAGAAGAAGCGGTCCAAGAAACACTAAATTTTGATAGAGAGGAGAGATCGGATGATTCAAGAGGAGATAGTCCTTTCTGATGAAAATTATTATACCAATGAATCAGATTGGCAATACATGTCCAACTCACAAATAAAACGATTTAAAGAATGTGAAGCACAAGCGATGGCAAGGCTCAAGGACGACTGGGAGCCTAGTTCGGACCCAGTTGCCTTACTAGTCGGAAATTATGTACATTCAAAATTTGAAAGCCCGGAAGCACACGAGAAATTCAAACAAGAGAACAAAGACAGGATGTACTCAAAACGAAGCCCTCACAGCTTACTCAAGGCGTTCCAAGTTGCCGAGGATATGATTCAAGCGCTAGAAGCTCAAGAGTTCTTCACGAACCTATATCACGGCGAGAAAGAGGTAATTGTTCAAGAAGAATACTTAGGCGTTGAATGGAAAGCGAAAATCGACTGTCTAAACCTTGAAAATGATTATTTCGTAGATATTAAAACGAGTGCTGATCTTGAAAAGAAAGTTTGGAGCACGGTTTATAACAAACGTGTCTCATGGGTAGTTGATTTTGGTTACTACTTGCAAATGGCGTTGTACGCCAAGCTACTTGAAATTAAATACGGCAGAACATTCACGCCGGTTATCGCTGGTGTATCAAAACAGGAACCGCCTAGCGTGAAAGTGTACCAGCTTGATGATTGGTTTTTGGAAGTAGAGTTGGCGGAATTAGAAAAAGTCTTGCCACGAATCATCCAAGTTAAAAACGGAGAAGTTGCTCCTAATTATTGCGGTAAATGCGAATACTGCCGAGGGCATATGAAAGTATCGGAACTAAGCAACACGGAAGAGTGATTCGTATGTTTCAACTAGGTAAAATCATTCAACACAAAGACAATAAAATAACGATCGAACTTAACGATGAAGTGAACGAAGAATATTTAAAAATGCTTGCGAGAGGGAAAGAGAATTTTGTTCAAATGAAATTTTTGGATAATGACCCAAAGACGATAAAACAGAACGCCCTCTCGCACGTTCTAATCAAAGACATTGCTGATTGGTATTCAGATGTACCAATACTTATAGAGCATGATTTGAAGTTTCTGTACGACTCTGAAAGGCAAGAGGATTTTAACCACACATTAGCGACAAAAGATGATATGAACCAATGGTTAGATTTTTTGATTGAGTTGATTATTCGTGAGGGAGTACCACTAAAAAAACGATATGAATACTTGCTAGAAAATAACAGTTTTTTCTATTTCAGTTGCAAGTATCGAAAGTGCAGCGTTTGCGGTAAACCACATGCTCAAATCCATCACGTAACTGCGGTTGGTAATCGAGCAAGAAATAATGTTGATCATAGGAAATTTCCATTTGCTAGCTTGTGTTGGAAACATCATGTAATTGCTCATATGTTAGGAGAAATACGATTCTTAAAAGACTATGATGTGAAGCCAGTATTCCTCGATAGAGAGGCATTGATAAAGATAGGCATTACTTCAAATGCACAGTTGCTAAGGTTCGATGAAAAATACGAAACAGAAGAATTGTACGAAAAGGCAATAGAAATGAAATTAGAAGAATTGAGGAGTATCTAATGCAAAAAAACAAATTATATCAACACTTAAAGAAAATTGTTTATAAATGCGATTCAAGACCAGTATTGCAATGCGTTCAATACCATACGGACGGGAGTCTACGAGCGACAGATTCACATGTGATGTTGAAAATCAAAGACTTTCACAATTTAGAAATCAAACAACCGATTTTACAAAACATTTTCACCATGGAATTTGAAACGGAACGTGCTTATCCAAACACTGATAGGCATTTTGACAGAAAAGGCAAGACAAATAAATTGGTTGTTAGTTTGGGAGTTCTAAAAAGAATCATCACCGCACTAAAAGAAGGTAGTTTCTCAAACGTGGTAGAAATCGAACTTAGTGAGAACCACTTAAAAATGACGAACAATCATCAAAATTCTGAAATCCCTATTGTGATCGATGTTGCTTGTAGTTACACCGATGAGCCAATGAAAATTGGATTTTCAGCAGATGTATTGCTACGAATGGTTAATTTCATGTTAGATGCGAAGAACCGCTATGAAGTGGATGATGTGACGATTCATCTTGATAATTCCCCAGTTGTACCTGCTTTATGTGAAATACAAGAGGGCAAGTATCAGTTTATTGTCACGCCAGTTCGAATGAATTAGGAGGAGAAACTATGACATTAACAAAAGCAGGATATTCAGTTGGTGAAACATTCTTTTGGTATGGGAAAGCTTTAAAAATCAAACAAATTGACAACGAAATTAAATATGATCATTTCGATCAACCTCATGTGGCTGTGTTAGCAGATGACGGTAAAACTTACTGGTTACGTGCGAATTAGGAGGATAAAAATGAATAAAGAACAATTAATCGAAAAATTGGAATATCGCAGAAAAACCTTCGAACATGTATTTCCAACAAAGCATGCATATAGCATAGCTATTGAGCTTGCAGAACAATTAGATGAACCGCAAGAACAGCCGAAAATCGTTGCGCCAAAAGAATTCGATGAATGGTATCAGGAAATTAAAGAAAAATACAGCAGACCAGGAAGTGCCAGACGATTTGCTCTTTGGAAGTTATCTCAGAAAGGTTTTGGTCGTCATTTCGAAAATGCTAATCACGAGGAAGTAGATTATGAATCTAAACTAGGTGTGTGGGTGAGAAAGAATCAAGAGTTAGCAATTGATGCAATATTTTACGGCTATGAAGTCGAAGAACCCTTGTACAGAGTGAAAATACCGATGTTTGAATGGAATGAAGAGAGTGCAGAGAGTGCAGAACTTAAAACAGCTTTTGTTTATCTTATTCATAATGTGACCAGCGATGAAACACGTATTTCATACGATGGGAATGCTTTCGGAAATTGGAAAATTAAACTAACCGAATCGCAAATTAAGACGATTGATGAACGTTTCTGGGCTTTCGCTGTACCTGTAGAGGAGTGATAGCGTGACTGGAAATAAAAAACGTTACTACTGGCTAAAATTAAAAAATGATTTTTTTGAACAAAAAGAAATAAAAATGTTACGACGGATCGCTGGTGGCGACACATACACGATCATCTATTTAAAAATGTTGCTCCGAAGCCTTGAAAATAATGGATTGCTTTATTTTGAATCGGTAGGAAATGATTTCATCGATGAAATAGCGCTTGATTTGGATGAGGAAACAGAAAATGTATCTATCACATTGCAGTTTCTACAGTCTAAAGGTTTGCTAGAAATCGTTGAGGATGACGAATATTTCTTGAACAGAGTTCCTGAAATGGTGGGATCAGAAGCCTATAGTACAGAACGTTCCAGAAGGAGCAGAGCGAACAAAAAAGAGCCGAAAGTGTTGCATTGCAACACAGATGCAACACCACTGCAACACGATGCAACTAAGAGTATAGAGATAGAGAATAGAGATAAGAGAAAAGAGATAGAGAAAGATGTAGAAGAAGGACAACAACCATCAGTCTACCCAGCAGAATTGATTCAAAATCTCTATGGCAAATTCCCTACTGGCATTTTGCAATCGGCTCTTTCTGGTTGGATGAAAGAATGGCCACGAGAAATGGTTTGCTTCGCTATTCAAACTTCGTACGACTACGGGAAAGAATTAGGCGCACTGAAACCGTACATCAATCGAATATTCGAAAATTGGAAATTGGCAAATATTGACACGTTAGAAAAAGCAGTCAAAGCAGACAATGACTTTAAGCAACGCCAGAAAAAGCCACAACGACAACCAATTCGCAAAGAAGTTGTTCCCGAAAGGTACAACGAACCGTACGTTGAGAAAGAAGATCCCGAAATGATGGCACGCATGCAGAAAGCTATGGCGGAATACCAAGCGAGCAAAGGAGAGACGGATAGTGACTAAAGATTATACAAAGCCAGTGGTACTGATCTATTCGTTGTTAAGCCCAAATGAGCAAAGCTATGTTGAGAAAGCTCACCAATACGCCCAAGACTTGATCAAGATGAATGAAACGACTACAGCAACAGCGGAATTAGCCTTTAGATGTTTCATGTTTGATTACCGCTATATGTTGCTGATTACAGACAGAGTACCTAAGAACCATTTTAACGTCGATTTCAGCTACTTGAATGTCACGACAGATGAATTTATGGTCAGAAGCACAAGAACTGTATCAGCGAGCTAAGAAGGGGGTTAAAACGTGAAAGTAATCATACAAGGCGAATTAACAGACTTGAACACTTATATTAACGCCGAACGAACAAACCGTTTCAAAGCAGCGAAGATTAAGAAACGGCAGACAGATAAATGCGCCGTTGCTTTTATGCCGATCCGTACTAAGAAACTAAAATTGCCAATCAAGTTGCATATTACGTGGGTTTGCAAGAACAAGCGTAAGGATTTAGACAATATCATGTTTGCGAAGAAATTCATCCAAGATGGCATGATTCAAAGTGGATTGCTAAAAAATGATGGTTGGAACGAGATAGCTGGGTATGTTGAATCGTTTGAGGTGGACAAAGAGAATCCTCGAATAGAAATTGAGTTGGAGGAGTTGGGATGAAACGTAACTTAACAAGAAGAAAATCGATCATTCGTTTTATACTTACTCATTACCAAAAGCGAGGTTATCAACCTACGACTCGTGAAGTGATGTGGAATGAGAAAATTCAAAGCACATCAACCATGAACCAATTGCTAAAGCGAATGAAAAATGATGGATTGGTTGATTTTGTCGAAAAATCACCACGAACTCTAACAGTGACAGAAAAAGGAAAGGAGCTACTCAATGAAAGTATTGAACCAACATCAAGGGAGTAACTTCACGTTATACAACGGCGATAGTTGCGAAATCATGAAAGGTTTGCCCGATAATTCGTTGGACTATTCTATTTTCAGTCCACCGTTCATTGATTTATACACGTATTCGGATAGTTTACGGGATTTATCAAATAACCGTGGCGAAGATGAATTTTTCTACCAATTCGGAATTATCGTGGAAGAGTTGGCAAGGACAATTAAACCAGGGCGCTTAGTGAGTGTGCATTGTATGGATTTACCAACAAGCAAGTACAAAGATGGTTTTATCGGTTTGAAAGATTTTCCTGGTCAAATTATAAAGCTATTCCAAGACAAGGGATTTATTTACCATTCCAGAGTCTCAATCTGGAAAGACCCAGTAGTGGCTATGCAGCGAACAAAGGCACTAGGGTTGTTGCATAAACAAATCAAAAAAGACAGTAGCATGTCACGTCAAGGAATAGCCGATTATATTATAACATTCCGCAACCAAGGCGAAAATACGGAACATATTACGAACACGAATGAAAGTTTCCCAGTTGATCTGTGGCAACAATACGCAAGCCCAGTGTGGATGGATATTAAACAATCCAACACACTTCAAAAACAATCGGCACGGGCGGAGAAAGATGAGAAACACATTTCACCGTTGCAACTGGATTTGATTGAGCGTTGCGTGAAACTTTGGAGCAATGAGGGTGATGTAGTTTTTACACCTTTCATGGGAATTGGTTCAGAAGTGTATCAAGCATTGCTTATGGAGCGAAAAGGTGTTGGGATTGAATTAAAAGAATCCTATTACCAGCAAGCAGTGAAAAATTGCGAGTACGCAGAAGAAAAACCGCAAGAAGTAGATTTATTCGAGGGGTTGGACTAATGGAATATATAGATTTTCTAAAACAAAAGCAATATCGAAGTAACAAACAAGGCTTTGAAGTGGAAACAGTGAATCCTATGCTGTTTCCCTTTCAAAAGGCATTAGTGAGATGGGGTTTAAGAAAAGGTAGGTCAGCAATATTTGCCGATACTGGACTTGGTAAGTCAATTATGCAACTAAGTTGGGCAGATGAAGTCCATAAGCATACGAAACTACCAGTGTTGATTCTAGCCCCTTTGGCGGTTGCCAGACAAACGGCAGATGATGGCGAAACGAAATACAACATTCCTGTTAAATATGTGCGCGATCAATCAGAAGTAATCAACGGATTGAATATCACGAACTACGACAGATTGGATAAATTCGATACAAGTAAATTCGTTGGAATTGTCCTTGATGAAAGTTCTATTTTGAAATCTTTCACGGGTAAAACAACCAACGATTTAATCGAACGATTCGCAGATACACCTTACAAATTATGTTGTACCGCTACACCTAGTCCGAATGATTTTACAGAAATTGGAACGACAGCAGAATTTTTAGGTGTGAAGCGTAGAAGTGAAATGTTATCCGAATTTTTCATCAATGATATTACAAGTGGTATCGGTTGGCGATTGAAAGGACATAGTGAAGCAAAATTTTACGAATGGATAGCCACTTGGGCGATGTTTATCAAAAAGCCTAGCGATTTAGGCTATGACGATACAGGTTACGATTTGCCTGGTTTAAATATCAAAACAATCACAGTCGAATCAAAAACAGAAATCGGAGAATTACTCCCAACGCTTGCTGAAACACTCACAGAGCGTAGAAAGGCAAGAAAAGATAGTTTAGTCAAACGAGTAGATAAAACGGTTGAAATCATCAATCAGAAGCCACAGGAACAGTTTCTTGTGTGGTGCGACTTCAATAACGAATCAGAATCTTTAGGAAAAGCGATTGATGATGGCGTGGAGGTCAGAGGTGCTGATAAGCCAGAAAAGAAAGAGAAAGCGTTGAACGGATTTGCTAAGAATGAAGTGAAAAGACTTATCAGTAAACCCTCGATTGCAGGGTGGGGGATGAATTTCCAATCTTGCCACAACATGATTTTCTGCGGATTGTCCGATAGTTTTGAGATGTTTTATCAAGCGGTCAGACGCTGTTATCGGTTTGGCCAAACAGAGATTGTCAATGTCTATGTGATTGTATCGGAATCAGAAGAAAACGTACTGAAAAACATTCAACGTAAACAAGAACAACATGACGAAATGTCACGGAATATGCAAAAGGTCATGAATAAGTATTTGATGGCGGAATTGGATGACAAAACCATTGAAACGAAAGAATATAGACCTCAACAAGAAATGATTAGATTTGGGTGGTGAAGAAATGAGTTATACGAAGTATCAAAAAAGGCAAGCAAGACGTGTGATCTTTGCAATGACGCTCGAAGAAAATTGGCGAGACGATCAACAGGCGGTTCAAAAGGTCCAGAAGCTATCAGAGGTGATCGGCAGTGATTCGATCGCTGACTCTAAGCCGTTGCCAAAATTGGACTTTGATAAATTGACACGAAAAAATTACTTGTACATGTTGCAAAATGGCTATCTCGTGAGAGACATCAGAAAAGCATTAGGCGTGGGGACTGCACGTTTTGGCGAATGGGTCAGAGCAAACCGTGTACGAAGATACGATATTAAGGAACAGAACTTGTCCAAGATGACATTTACTGACGAGGACAAAAAGATACCAGTGTTGGAGGGAGACCATGATTAAAGTTTACAAGAGTTATGATCGGGCGATTGTCGCTGACGAGGAAATGTTGACTTATCGGTTCGTGGATTCCAGAGACTTAGAAAAAATCCTCGATGGCAGACAGCACATTATGGCGTACAGAGAGACGTTGTACACAGCAATTGATAATTTAGTTGGCTTAGGTTACAGAAAGGCGTGAGGGTATGATTCCTGACGGAGAAGCACCAATTGCCGAGGTTGTGGGCGCAAACGTTAGAAGATTATTTGAATCAAGTGGAAAGTCAGCAACGGCGATTACGTTTGAGCTGATCAAAAGTTCGAATTTGGAATATTTTTACGATCTGATGGACGGAAAACGAAATATCACCATACGGACGTTGCAAAAATTGGCATATATCTTTGGAGTATCAACGGTCGAATTATTAAAGGGAGTGAGAGAGTGAAAACGACAAGAATACAAATTGCAGCTGATGATTTAGCGATGATTTTAAACGGTATCTTACACGGAGAAGATGAACGATTCGAGGAAGTTTTAGATCGTGGATTTGACGGAATAGAAGCACTAGCAGATGAACTACAAGGCGATACGGAAACAGTATTCACGATTAATAAAGTCCAGTTAGGAGAATGAAGATGAAAACAATTAAACAATTACAAGCAGAGGTACACGAAAACGCAGTAAATCACGGGTGGTGGGAGCAAGAACGAGAATTCGGCACATTAATTGCCTTATGTCATTCGGAGCTTTCAGAAGCACTGGAAGAGTCTCGGAATGGTCACGAACTAAACGAAACTTACTTGGGGGAAAATGGAAAACTCGAAGGTGTGCCGTCTGAATTGGCGGATGTTGTGATCAGAATCATGGATATGTGCGAACGTTACGGAATCGATCTGCAAGAAATCATTGAACAGAAACACGAGTTTAACAAAAGCCGTCCGTACAAGCATGGTGGTAAGCAATTTTAAATAGGAGAGTGGAGTAAGTGAGTGAATTAAACAGATTGATTTATAAACGACAAATGGAATACGTTGCTTTAAATGATTCACTGGGAACTGATTTTCCAGTTGTTGAGGACAACAAGCGGAGACGTATGGCGTATTTAGAAATGCTTATCGAAGATTTGCGAAGTCTAAAGGGTGAACAACCAACCCTCAACGAGAATCAGCGGATTGTACTGGAGTGGTTGAAAGATTATTACAAAGAAAACAGACCGTTTACTACAGCGTTCGGAGCAATCGAGAATGTAGCATCTAAACGTTGGGGATTTATCAAACAAAAATTGACAGATAATCAGCAAGAGCATGTCCTAGAATTATTTTCTAAATGGGCGTTTGAACAGGGGGAAGAGTGATGTTTAACTATGAAGACAAAGAATTTTATGCGAATTCGTTATCTCATGCCTATACAAAATTTTTAGACGAAGCGTGGGGCACCCACTATGTTGATTACCTAAAACAAAATAACCTTGAGTACAAAAAAATTTATGCAATAAATGACATTGAAGAAGTTGAAGATATTTATGATGGATATTACAAATTAAAACAAAAGTTAGAAAATGGTGCTATTTTTCAAATCGAGGTTTGGGGAAACGAAGATGGTTCATATGATGGGCTTGCACAGGTAATTTAGTCAGTAATCCGACGAAATAGCAGAAAGCGAGGAAGAGCGATGGAATTCAAGAAGTATGAGGAGAGAGCTAGGTATTACGAACTACTGACAAGGCAATATAGGGAATGTGAAAATTTCTTGCAAGCTTTGAAATTTGATAATAAAGAACCAACTGGTTATTCAGAAATAAAAACAAACAGCTTTAAAAATTGTGATGAAATGGTGATTTCCACGCCAGCAAGACTTGAGAACGAAATATCGAGGTCGTCGCTGATTTATAAAGTGAATCTTTCGAAAGATTTAGGAATGGATTTAACCAATGCAGAACTAACCACATGGTTGATAAAAGAAGTAGAACAAAGAATGCGTGTAATCGAAGATGAATTAGGTCAAGTCTTTTGTGAACAGGAGGAAGAGTGATGAAAATGGAGAATGTAGCATTGACAGAGGTAGGTTATATTGAAAAATCAATTAGCGTTGAAAAATTAGATAACGGAAATTTTAAACTGATAACAAAATGTTTACCAACTAGAAACAAAAAGCAACAAACTATGGAGTTGGAGTTTACTCGAAATGGATTTAGCGCATTGATTGGAACTTGGATGGCTATGTCTAAGGAGGAATCAGAATGAAATTGCCAAAATACAGAGCATGGGATATTCAACAGAAAATCATGCGAGATGTGAACGAGATAATCGGGTTTTTCGTTAAAGACCCAGATTTTCCAATAGTGATTTGTTTAGATGATATTGAACTTTTAAATGGGAAATATGAGTTAATGCAATCAACCGGCTTAAAAGATGATGAATGTGAGGAAATATTCGCTGGTGACTATTTGAAAATAGACCATGACGAATGGAATGAATCAGAAATCGTCGAAGTGAAATGGTGTGGCGATAATTATCCAGCATTCGATATTCCAGATTCTTCTCTTTCCGGCGAAAGTAACGGATTGTCATTAATGGTTCAAGATGTTAATTACGATTATGTTGTCATTGGCAATGTTTGGGATAACCCAGAATTGTTGGAAGTTTAATAAACGAACAGTTAAGCAATCCTTAACAGTTGGAAGGAGAAACAAATGCTGAATATGAAAGTGTTGGATTATCGCATAACTAGCGACACAAACCAAGTGACGGTTAGCAAAGTAAGGCGTGATGATAAAGAACAAATCATCATGGTAAAAGACAAAGACGGAAACGAACTAGAAGCTGTATCAACAGTTGGATGGTATGCCAGTTTAGAAATGGCGCTCAAAGGTATCCAGAAGCATCATACGCTCGGTGGCGATACAGAGATACAAACGATCAAAGATTATCGCAAGGCGCTGTCAGATGTGCAAAAAGCCTTTGCGAATGAATTAGAGGTGTGAAATGAAGACGTTCAAAGTTAAATATATTGACACAAAAGGCAGAGCACAAGTCGTATATATCTATGCTGACACCAAAGAACAAGCGATAAAAGCAGCTGAAACGATTCAGGGGTTGGCGCTGATTGGGACTATCGGGGAGGATTAGAATGAATGAACCTATTAAACAAGCAGAGCAAGCAATCAGAGACCAAGAAGAAATAGATGTCGGTGTTCAGCAGATGGCAAAAATGCACGCTGATTATTTCAACACATTAAGAGATAATGGCTTGAATGAAATGACTAGCACAATATTAACAGGCGTATGGCTAACGGCTATAACAAACCAAAGTAAATAGGGGGATTCCGATTTGGCAAATGTAAGAATTAGCAACAAAGCAAGACAGCACGTAAGAGATTTACTAGCAAATTACAATGAGTTAAAAAAAGAAAACAGCGATTTACGCCAAATGATACTCTATCCTTTTCAGGAAGATGATGAAAATGTTGGCGGTGGCAAATCGTCAAAACCAGTGTTTGAGGCGGAAGAAAAAGCCATTAAGCTAGCAAGTCATGAACAAATTAAGTTTCGTTCGTTAGCCATTAAGGTCATTGCAGACGTGCTAGCAAGAAGTAGTGACGAGGCACAGAAGATTATCGAATTGAAATACTTTTCCAAAGAGCCAATGTCATGGGTGGCAATCGCTGAAAACATTGACGGTTACACCGAAGATGGTTGCCGAAAAATCGAAAGAAAGATAGTTGATTTAATCGCCCAACGGTTGGGATGGTAGTTTGTACCATTTCATAGGGTTAAACTGTACCGTTTTGAGGGGTAAAACAGTGATAACATAGTATTATCAAATCGGTGTGAGCTTTTCATGCTACGGAGTAAGATTACTCACAATATTCTTTACTCTTCTTTGTGCCATTCAGTCATCTGACAGTGATTGAGTGATGATTTAGTGTTTGGCGGTTACACGTTGAAAGACAAAAACCGCTATTAATTTTGGTGTTCGAAAACTGAAAACTGAATAAATTTTTAAACCTAGTGCAGAACGTGTGAACAGCGTGCTAGGACGATGCGGTAGTAAGTCGTGATTTTAGTATAAAGGGATACTTTTATATTAAAATGCCATAACCTAGAGATAGGGATAAGGCTTTTCCTAAAAGGGAAAAAGCGCAAAGTATCGTGTGGAAACTATGCAGAAATAAGGTGCAAGACTTTCGGGCGAGATAATAGACGTCGCAGATGTGAAAGAATCCAAGTTAGGCGGAGGCGTGAGAAACCTGGTAGACCTTGGAAAACTCAAAAGAATCGCTTTGACGAGAAACCTAGAAATAGGCGTTTAACGAAAGACCTTGGCACGAGTAGCTTAATTCGTCAGCAAACATTTTGGATAGCTATGTCGACAGATGACAAACATTTAAAAGATGCTGAATGTTCGAGTGAAAGTTGTGGGGCGTCGACCTCGACCATACATTAAAAGCAAGAAGAAGTTGTCGGGTAGCTCCTGATGATTCAGCCTTCTCGGGTATGTAACCTAATAATTTCAAAAATAGTGGAAGCAGGAAGAAAAGCCTAAAATTTATCAGTTTTGAGTTTTCGAACTCATTCCTATCGTTTTTCTCTCTTTTTGTAGGGCTACCTTGCCATGGGTAGTCCTATTTTTATTGTCATTAAGGCGGTGTCGTTATGTATTGGTATCTAACAGTTAGTAATAAGTGTCCTAAAAACAGAAGGATCGCCATTAAGCTAGTAAAAGCTAGATATATCTTATTTGCATTAACGGTGGAAGCGGATATAAGCGCCATTAAGGCATGCAAATTGATTTATCTAGGCAATGGATCCATTAACGACAAACACATCCAAGGCGCATTAATACGTGCCATTAAAGCTGTCGGCTATTAAGTGCCCATAAGGTGCAAGTCCTTAGATCAGCATAGCAACCCATTAAGTCAGCGGCAGACGTAAGATATCACCCCTTTTAAAAATCATTTGTAATGGGTTGCTTTACATAGTAAAAAAATAGCCGCCTTAATAGGCGGCTTGAAAGGGAAGTATTATATTTTGCGTTTGTTATCGGCGTACTCTTCTATATCTGATCGCAGATACAATTTAACTTTGCTTGACGTTGTCCCGTCAGTCTCGTAAAAAGGCTTGAACATCCCTGCTCGTTCTGCGTTGGTAAATGCCTGGGCGGATTGATTGGTAACTTTCATGGCATCTTGCTTCTTTAGTAGGTTATTTTTCATAAATTCTTGTAACTCATCCAAACTTTTTATATTTATTTCCATAGTAAAACCCCTCTCTTTCAACGTTTATAAACATATTATACATATAATTATATAAATGTTCAACTTTTCTTCGTTTTACTGTTGACATTATATGTATATAATTATATACTATGAATGTAAACAAGAGATAGACAAAAGAAAGAAGGAAAAGAAAATGAACTTATTAGATCAATTCAAAAGATTTTTAGAAAATCAAATCAGCAACCCAGAGATCGAAGCAGAAGACAGAGTACCTTTCAAACGTATTCTAAGCGTAAAAGAAGATGGCATTGACTTAGTAGCAGAAACAGAACTAGGGAGCTTCACATACGATTACAACTGCTACCAAGACTTAGGCGACACGCAACTATTTGATTTTGAATTAGTTTAAGGGGATGGAGAAAATGAACCAAGTATATGAAAATACACTATTGCAACAAAAAATAAAAAAAGATTTGCATAAATTGTTAGACTTAGATTTATTTTTACAAGTTGAGGTATTAGATAGCAAAGAAGATCTAACAGATATACAGCTAGCCTACTTAGGAGTTGCTATAGAAGTAGCCTGTGAAAGAGGATTGATTGAAGTAACTGCAGGCGGTGAGATCGTTTATCTGAAAAGAGATATAGACTTGCTAAGAGCAGAAAAAAAGAACCACTAACAAAAGTCAGTGATTCGGGATAGGTTAAACTTTGGACGGTCAACCTATCCCAATCATAACACAAAATAAAAACGATTGGGAGAGATTAACATGGCAAAACAAATTATTGGAGTAAGTAGCAAGTATCAATTCGGAGCTTGGGAGCATAGAGTAGTTAAATTCGAAACTACGGAAGATGCTGAAAAATGGCTAGAAACAGAGGAATACGACTTTAGAGAACGTGAAATCTTTACTAGCGAATGGCACGCGATCCGTCTTATCGGTCAAGGTGGAAAGAAAATGATCCAGGAAGCCGAGGTGCGATAGGTATGAGTAAAAGTTTAAAATCAGTCTCAAACTCGCAAGAAGATTACTTAGATAAATGTTTAGCTGTCTTTGGATATATCCTAGATGGCAATAGATTGACACCCAATGACCTACGAGCGCTAGCGGAGTTTAAAGCAGATGATCGTGATCGCTTGCTAAAGGCATATGCGGTTAAGTTAGAACAAAACGAAGATAAAACAGAGATAGAAGTTTGGTGATTGTACCGAGCTTCTTTTTTTGCGTACATAGATAGAAAGGTGGTGGCGCTGATGTGGAAAAGCGAGAGTTAGCATTTAATCTATATAAAGACAGTAACGGAGAGAAACCACTCGTTGAGATCGCTCAAGAAGTCGGCGCATCACCCGGAACGGTCAGAGGTTGGAAGTCTCGCTATAAATGGGATGAGCTAATAGGCAAAGAAACCGAAACGGTGAAACGTAGCGTTGCAAAGAAAGAGCGTAGCGTTACACGTAGCGTTGCAGAGAGCGAAACGCCTAAGATGGTTATAGATAATGACGATCTAACAGAAAAGCAGAAACTCTTTTGCTTGATGTATTTTGAGCATCGTTTTAATGCTACAAAAGCTTATCTATCTGTATTTGATTGTAAGTATAATACAGCGATGGTTGAGGGCTCGAGATTGCTTAGAAACCCTAATGTAAAGAAAGAACTCAATCGGATCAAAGCAGAGTTGCAAAGAGATAGCTATGTGACGATCAAAGACATCATAGCAGAGTACGCCAAGCAAGCTTTTGCAGAGATAACCGACTTTACAGAGTTTGGAACAGAAAAAGAAGTTTACGAACTTGAAAAACCTTTGATCACGGATGAAGTCGATGAAAACGGTATGCCGATCGTGAAAACAACTGGCGAAGTGAAATACTCTTATGTTCATCTCAAAAGTTCCGATGAAGTCGATGGTTCGCTTATCCAAGAAGTTAAGAAAGGCAAGGATGGCGTATCTGTGAAGCTGTACGATAAACAGAAGGCGCTTGATATGCTGTTTAGGTATTTAGGCGGCGACGAGTTAAGAAACGCTCAAATCAAAGCACAGATAGCTAAAACGGTTGATCATGACGATGGCGAAATAATAGAAGATGACGGCTTTATTGAGGCTCTCGAATCAGAGGGGGCGGAACTATGGCCAGACGAATAAAAACAGTTTTCAAATTTAAACCATTTAGCAAAAAGCAAAAGCAAGTTTTGACTTGGTGGACTGCAAAAAGTGCTGTAAAAGAAAAAGATGGCATTATTGCAGACGGTGCTATTCGTAGCGGTAAAACTCTTTCTATGTCCTTATCATTCGTTTTATGGGCGATGGCTACGTTTGATAACAAAAACCTAGGGATGGCTGGGAAAACGATTGGATCGTTTCGCCGTAACGTTTTATTTTGGCTCAAATTGATGCTCGTAGCTCGTGGTTATCGTATCAAAGACCATAGAGCGGATAACATGCTGGAAGTTAGTAGGAAAAATAAAACGAATTACTTCTATGTATTCGGCGGGAAAGACGAACGATCCCAAGACCTTATACAAGGGATCACACTTGCAGGAATGTTTTTTGATGAAGTCGCCCTTATGCCAGAAAGTTTTGTCAATCAAGCAACTGGGCGTTGCTCGGAAGAAGGATCTAAGTTTTGGTTTAACTGTAACCCTGACGGTCCTTATCATTGGTTTTATGTCAATTGGATCCAAAAAGTAAAAGAAAAGAATATAGTTTACTTACATTTTACGATGGATGACAATTTGAGCTTGTCCGATAAGATAAAAGTCAGATACAGAAGCATGTATACAGGAGTTTTCTATCAGCGCTATATTTTGGGCTTATGGACGGTTGCCGAGGGGATTATTTACGACATGTTCGATCAGTTGAAACATGTTTACAATCAACTAACCGACCTTTTACCCAATCAAAATTATATATCAGTCGATTACGGTACGCAGAACGCGACCGTTTTTCTTTTGTGGCAAAAAGGGAAAAATGATATTTGGTACTGCACAAAAGAATATTATTATTCCGGGCGAGAAAAAGGAAAACAAAAGACTGACAAAGAATATGCTGACGATCTGCAAAAGTTTATCGGCAGTACCAAAATAAAACAAATCATTATTGACCCTTCCGCAGCTTCTTTTATCGCAGAGGTTCGCAAGCGAGGGTTAGAGGTTAATAAAGCAAAGAACGATGTGGCAGACGGTATAAGATTCGTTGGCACGCTGTTAAATCAAGAAAAAATATTATTTAGCCCAACTTGTAAAAACACACTGAAAGAATTTAGTTCGTATATCTGGGATGAAAAAGCTGCGAATCGTGGCGAGGATAAACCTGTAAAAGAACACGATCACGCAATGGATGCTGTTAGATATTTCGTGTATACGATTATCGCTAAAAGTCCAGTGGCTACAGTTGCGGAGAAACCAGATTGGATGACATAGAAAGGAGGCTGAAAATGGCAATTGCAATAGATAGAGAGCTAGCGGGTGATATTCGCAACCCTAGCTTTGATGTAATCAATTATTGTATCGAGGAACATGAGAAAGAACTGCCACGCCTGCAGATGCTATTTGATTACTATGACGGCAAACCACACAAGGAAGGCAAGGAAGCATCTAAAACACCTCATGAACTAGATGAAATCTATGTCAATCTCGCTAAGTATGTAACGGACTTGATGACAGGCTTTTCTGTCGGAAATCCTTTATCATATACCGTACCAAAAGGCGAGGATATAACTGTTTTAACTGATGCCCTCGCAAAAATGAAGATAGCCAAGCATGACATAGAGCTTGAAAAAGGATTGTCAGCGATGGGGCAAGGCTTAGAATTGCATTATTTAGCTGTTGACGAAAAAACAGATGAAACCTATCCCAAGGTTGCATGGATCGATCCTAGAGGGATGTTTCTAGTTGTAGATGACACCGTAGAGCGTACGCCATTGTTTGCGGTTAGACCTAGAAAGAAACAAGACCTTACACGCACTGAATATTGGGAGATTACTGTTTACACTAAAAACCATCAAATCACTTACAAATCTAAAAATAAGAAACTTGAGCCAGGTCAATTGATGGAAACGCCGAAAACGAAAGAGCATTTCTTTGGCGATGTGCCAGTAGTCGAATTTAGAAACAATGAAGAAAAACAAGGCGACTACGAGCAAAACTTATCGCAAATTGACGGTTACAATCTATTACAGACTGATCGGATCAAAGATAAGCAAAACTTTGTAAAAGCGATGATGGTTCTATATGGCTTTACTTTGCCAGATAAAAAACCAAAAACAATGAATGGTAGCATTATCTTACAAGCACCGTCTCAAGGTGGAGAAGAAGGCGCTAAGGTCGAATATGTCACTAAGACCTTTGACGAAACACAAATACAAGTGTTAGCTGATTCCATCCTTGATGACTTTCATAAGACTACCTACGTGCCGAATTTAAACGATGAAAACTTTGCAGGAACACAGAGTGGCCAAGCGATGAAGTTCAAACTATTAGGCTTGCTTTTAGCGTTATCAGTTAAAACATCTTACTTTGAGGATGGTGTTATCAAACGTTTGCGACTGATTGGCAATATCTTAACCGTAAAGGGTCAAAAAGTGGACACAGACCGTGTAAACGTGCGCTTTAAGATTAACCTACCGTTTGACCGTAAAGACGTTATAGATCAAATCAGAGACTCACAAGAGTTTGTACCGTTGTTAGTTAGTCTAGGCTGGTTGGATGATGTTGACAATCCGCAAGAACTGCTTGAGATGTTAAGGGAGCAACAAGAGGAAAATATCGAACGACAAGCAAAACTGCTAGGGTTACAAGCTGATAGAAGTCATAGCGATTTAGAAGAGAATGAGGATGATGAAAATGAACAAGGAAATGAAGAATGAACTTAAAAGAAGAATAGAAAGTAATAAGAATCTTTTAGGTTTATCAACGATGGCTGGAATTATTATAGGATTGGTATTTTGTATCGTTTATAGCATTCTATCAATGATAATTGCTTTCCATTGGTTGCATGTTACTATGTTGATTGTTTGCTTGTTGATGATTCTTTATCTTAGATGGCTAATGAATTACACAGCTAAAAAGATGGTTAAAGTCGAGGTGTCTTTTGATGATTAAAGCAACCTTCAAGAAACAAAACGATAAATTTTACTGGTACAACGTAGAAGGGCATGCAAACTATGCCGAAGTTGGCAATGATATAGTATGTGCTGGCGTTTCTTCTTTGTTTATCACAGTAACCAATACCTTGCTATCATTCGGGCGAACGTTCGAACGTGATGGCGGGTATTTTGTTTTAGATTCAAGCGTTAAAGAAGATGTCTGTTTGCAAGTCTTATTTGATGGTTTATCAGATATTGCGAAAGAATACCCCGATTATTGTAGAGTGGAGGTAGTAGAATGAAAGAAGTAACGATCATTACAACTGATGGCGGAAAAATATGTTTTGCTACGACAGAGGAACAGCTCAAAGAAATTTTGGGGAGTGTTTCAAAAGGCATGACATTGGAAGTCGGTAATACTATTCATTATTTAATGCCGAATCAAGTTATTAGAATTGAAGTCGAAAGCATGGATGACACTGGTCGAGCGATATTCTATGCTGAGGAAGCTCTCAAAAAAGTAGATAGAGTATTATCTGAATCAAAATACCGAAATGGCTACGCAGAATTAAATATTTAAGGTCGTGATTAGATGGCCAAGAAGAAAAAGCTACCCTACTGGCAAATGCGAAACGTTGACCAAGAGGAATACATGCAACGTGGCATTGATCCAGTACAATCAAAAATAGCGAAAGCTTATTTGCAGGCTCAAAAGTATCTGACCGACGAAGTAAACAAGCTTTTTTCTCGCGCTCGACTTACAACCAATTCAACCGAGGAAGAACTCAAAAGGGCGCTAAACGTAGCTGTAAGCCCTAGTGAGGTACTCGAATATCAAAGGTTAGCGAAGTCCATTGACACGCCAGAGATTGCAGAACAAGCGCAGAAACAGTTGAATATTCTAGCTTACAAGCATCGGATCACGCGCCTAGAAGATTTAAGAGCTAAGTCGTGGCTAGTTGCTAAGCAAGTGGCAGACGTTGAGTACAAAGAGCAAACGGACTTCTACATTG
The DNA here is from genome assembly GCF_053760925.1 of Enterococcus olivae. NCBI lineage: Bacteria > Bacillati > Bacillota > Bacilli > Lactobacillales > Enterococcaceae > Enterococcus > Enterococcus olivae. The sequence goes on along the minus strand of NZ_JBSMVT010000001.1, from coordinate 64,506 downwards.
AAGAAATCCATAAAAGCTATAGAAATGCGGTCGCTGAGGATGTAATTCAGCGACTCGAAGACAAAGGCATAGCCGTTGAGAGTTGGAACCGTGCTAGAAGGTCTGGTAACGTCCCTATCGAGGTTTGGAATCAAGATAAAAAGCACAACGGACATGAGTTTAAGGAGTTATCAACCAAGGAAACGAAGAACATCCTAGAAACTCATTGGAAAGGTTCGAATTATTCCAAACGCATTTGGAAAGATACTGATACTCTTGCTAAGAGGTTAGAAGAGTTGTTTACCGTTGAGGCAATGACGGGCATGAGCAACCAGGATATGGCGCGCACGATCGCCAAAGAGTTTGAAACGTCTATATTTGTTGCGAATAGGCTTATTCGGACAGAAGCTAACTATGTATCTAACCAAGCGAAGCTCAAAGCGTGGAAAGATCGTGGCGTTGAAAAATATATGATTGTAGCAGTCCTTGACCTTAGAACCTCGTCTATTTGTCGGAAATGGGATGGAAAAGTTCATAAAGTCGCAGATGCAGAAGTCGGAGTCAACTTTCCTCCCGGTCATCCGCATTGCAGATCCATTGCCGTGGCTTACTATGGTTATCGATCGACTATCGGACAAAGGACGGTCAGGGATCCTATCGGAGGCGGTACATTTATCATGAAACGTGATCAAAACTACAACGATTGGATGAATGCACTGCTTGAAAGATATTCTCATGAAGAAATTGAAACCCAAAAGAAAAAGATCAAACATTTGAGTAGAGACAACAAAGACTACAAGCGATTAAAAGACGTTGTCGGTAAAGATGCACCTGAATCGTTGGATGATTATCAAAATATCAAGTATAATAACGGTAGAGATTGGCAACTAACTAAATTAGACTATCAGCGAAGAGTCAGGCTTGAAAGAAATCCAGAGCTTGCTTTACCTAATGCGGATGTGGCGACGATCGATGATAGAAAGTTTACCGAATATCTATTTAACGAATCAAGTAAATCTGGTTATCCTAAAGGCAAGCTTATTTCTAGTAGTTTTGGGTATGGAAAAGACAACTATCAGGAATTCAAAGATGAAATACTGAAACGTAGTTTATCTTATCCCGCAAGAGATAGGGGCAATAACGGCTACGGTAATTCATATGAACAAAAAATGATTATGTATAACAACAAAGGAAAACCATATAATTTCGTTGTCGGTTGGTTTGTCAAAGGGAATGAAACTAAGATGTCTACTATCATGATAAAGGAGGTCAAAAAATGACAATAAAAGAATATGACGGTGTCACCCTTAAAGACGGACGTGAAGCAACTGTGATCGAAAAATTTGATGACACTCATTTCATGGTGGACGCTAGCACAGAAGAACAAGAGTGGGGAATCATTGATGTAACTATTGATGATATCGAAAAAGTAATTCAGAAATCAAAATAAGGCGCATGGCTAAACAAAAGCTGTGCGCTATTTTTGTACTTAAAAATAAAGGAGTTGAACATCATGGAAAACCGCAGAAAACCGTGTGATGCCGAAAGATTCTTTAAGGATATGCCTAGAAACTTACAACTCGAAGCTATCCGACAACTGGAAAGGCAGAAAAAACCACCTGATAGTATAGAGTTGCTTTACCGCTCCCAACAAAGAGAATGGGAATATTTCAAAGCTCATAGAGCGGAAAGGACGGCTGATCTAACTATCTCGCAGCTAGTGCGTTAAATAGTGGTTTGTGCAAAAAGCGAACTGACCAATCGAAAGGGTGAAAAATATGGATAAAGATTTAATTATATTTCTTGTAAACGGTAGTACGTTAAGATTCCAAAATGTGAATAACTTTAAAGATGATGGCGAAGTAATCACTTTTGATTATTTTGGCGTAGCTACTCAAACGAAACGTGATGCAATGTTTGATTTGGGCAAAATTGCTGGATATGCATTATCAGCAGATTAGTGGCTTGCAACTATTATTTGCTAACCACTCACGAAAGAGGTGTAACAATGGATGAATTTGTCGTTGATGATGAGGATTTGGATGAAGAATACTATGAAGCAGAAGATTTAGGCATTTACTAAGTCTTTTTATTTTGCCCAATACTTTGAAGGCGTTAAAAGCTAAGTAACTAATAAATCGTGTACGTGTCATAATTGAATAAAAAATGTTTTAAAGGTGCTGTGTGTGGGTTGAAAAACGTTCATGGAGCATTATTTTTATGCTCAATTTTGGGGTGTATGGGGTAAGGAGAATGAACATGAAATTTACAAAATTATGCGATGAAAAACTAAAATTAAACTTGCAACTATTCACCGGAGATGGTGGCGATGGTGGGGAAGGCGGTTCAGATCAACCGATCACGTTTGGCAGTCAAGCAGAACTTGATTCTATGATTGATAAACGAACTGCTAAAGCTTTAGAAACTGCTCATGCCAAATGGAAAGAGCAAGCAGAAAAAGAACGCCAAGAAGCCCTTACAGAAGGTCAGCGCATGGCTCAAATGTCAGAAGCAGAACGCAAGGAAGAAGAAGCACGCAAACAGTCGGAAGCCGAAGCGAAACGTGAAGCGGATTTAACAAGCCGTGAGCTACGTTTGACAGCTTTAGAAGAACTTGCTACTCGTGAACTTCCAAAAGAATTGATCGGGGCTGTGGTAACGACTAATGCCGATGACTGCAAGAAATCAATCGAAGCTATCGAAACAGCATTTCGTAGTGCGGTAGAAGCTGGCGTAAATGAACGTCTCAAATCATCGGTTGATATTCCAGCGGGTTCAGGTGGTGGCAATGGTAAACCAGAAAAAGGCTCAATCGGCAAACGTTTGGCACAACAACATGCACAAGAAACTAAAGAAAGTAATTTCTTTAAATAAACAGGAGGTAAAAACATATGAAAATGGGTCAAGTAGTAACAAAAGGAACAGCGACTAAACAGATTCTATTGAATGCTAGTTTGTTCGAATCATTAGGCGCTCAAATCGGAGATACAGGAGTGACCGCGAATAGCAATGGTCGCAAATTAATTCCAGCAGGTACGCCAGTTGGTGGTAGTGCTGACTTTTTGGCCAGCGAACAAGCGGTATTGGTCGTTTCTAATGACGAAAACGCTCAAGGAGTGCTTATGCACGAGGTAGATGTTACAGGCGGAACAGCAAACGGTACGGTATTGATTTTTGGATTCGTGAACGAGTTCCGTATTCCAGATGTAACTGTTACTGATGAAGCAAAGGAAGCGTTAGATGGCAAAGTGACATTTGCTAAACGCAATAAATAAGGAGGACAGAACATGAACAAATATTTAAAAATGGGATTGCAGTTGTTTTCTACTTCAATTTTTGAATTAGTGACTGCACAAGAAACAGCGTCTTATTGGACAGAAAGTCCTAAATACAAAGCACCTTATTTAGGTGAAGAATTATTCCCAGCAGATAAACAGTTAGGAACAGAAATTCGTTGGGTTAAAGGCGGAATTGGAGCGCCTAAGTTCTTGAAACCATCTGGAGTAGATGCGCCAGCAATTCCACGTGAACGTGCTGAATTCGACAAAGTTATCACTAAATTAGGTTTCTTTAAAGAATCTCTATACATTGATGAAAACTTACGTCAACAATTGAATTTGGTTATTGCTAGTGGTAATCAACAAATGATCGATGCTGTTTTAAACAAAATCTTTGATGACAACGCCAAATTGATTGAAGCGGCTCGTGTTACTCGTGAAATCTTGCGGATGCAATTACTAATGACAGGTACAGCCACTATCAAAGGTAATGGTCAAGAATACGAATTGGATTACGGTTTCAAGGAAGGGAACAAAGCGACTGCTAAGGTTTCTTGGTCTGATCATGAAAATGCTGATCCAATTCAAGATATTACTGATTTGATGGATAAAATCGAGCTAGAAACAGGCGAACGTCCAACTCGTGCGGTGACAAATTTAGCAACGTTCAAACATATCATTGCAAACAAGACTGTACGTGATTCTATTGTTTCTCCAGCGCTTCCTAAAGCGATTATTGGGCGTAATCAAGTATTGAGTTACATTTCTACCGAATTAGGTTTGACAGTCGTTATTTACGATAAAATGTACCAAGATTCAGAGGGAGCTTCTACCAAATTCATTACGGACAATCGCTTTTCTCTGTTGCCAGCTGGTACTATTGGTCAAACTGTGTTTGCAACTACACCAGAAGAATCTGATCTAATGAATAGCAACGTTGCAAATGTAGCGGTAGTTGATACTGGTGTTGCGGTAACAACTATGCAAAAAGCTGACCCTGTTCAAGTTGAAACGAAAGTGACAATGAATTCATTGCCAACTTTTGAAGGTATTGATTTAGTTGGTATCATCGACACTGTCGCTCAACCCTAATGCTCCCCAAAACGTTGTAGTAACTCCTACAACAACAGGGGCGATTATTACAGCGGAATAGGGGGATTGTGATGAACAAGACCAATAAAGACGCATTGGATAAGCTACAAGAACAGCTAGCTCGTAAGTTTGACATTACCGATGAAACAGAAAAACAAATACTTGCTGATGATTTAGAAGACTGTCTAGCAGAAGTCCTTGACTATTGCAACCGTGAAACCCTTGAGGGAAACATGGCGAAAGCAGTCAAGGACTTGTTTGTTATTCGTTCGAATCAGGAAGGCAACGAAGGCGAGGAAAGCCGTTCCGAGGGCGGTGTTACTCGTAACTTCGAAACCGGGATGCCGAAACACCTTAGAACGATGCTCAACAAGTACCGTCTAGGGAGTGTGACAAGCTTATGAGACTGACGAAAAAAGATACACAAGAAGTCATCCTAAAAAAGCGACAAGTCACTATTGTTCCCAAAGGCGGGGAAAAGATTGAGTATATCGAACCTAAGCCGATCAGAATGACTATCCAACCAGCAGAAGGGCTTGTAATGGCTCAAATCTACGGTAACAAGCTTTCTACCGTCAAGGCATGTAAATACATCGGAACAGACATCATCGAGGGTCAGAACGAACTTGATGGTGTCTGTGTTTATGTGTCGGAAGATGAAAAGCCTGATTTTTATATCTCGTCAATCAAAACCTATTCTCAACATACAAATGTTGTCCTAGAAAGGTTGTGATGTGATGGGCGTTGAAATCAGGGGAATGAACCGACTGCGTAGAAAGTTGAAACAGATACCTAAAATTGCAAAAGAAGCGGCGATCGACGCGACTAGCGATGTGGTTGATCTCACTCAAATCTATGCGGTTCAAAATGTCCAAAGTCAATCCAAGCATCCGACAGGCGAGCTTGCACAGAGTATTAAAACGGAAGTCGCCGAGGATGTCAGCGGAAATGTTGTGGGTAGGGTTTGGTCGGACAAGAAACAAGCGTTTTTCAAAGAATTTGGGACGGGTCCCGTCGGTCAAGAGTCTCCCAAAGACTTACCACCGGGTATTGTTCTTAGTTATCGTCAAACTCGGTGGTTTTTCCCAACAAGTTATGTGGACAGAGACTTGAGTTTGCTGTATGGCATGCTGACGGTCTCTATCAAGGAAGTTGATTTCTACATGACACGAGGACAACCAGCTAGTCCGTGGCTATATCCCGCACTGAAAGATGCGAGCAAAGAAGCACCGGGCATTTTCAAAGAAACGCTGAATCGGTATATGAAGGAGGGGCTTAAATGATTTATGATATGCAACTAGAAACATGGGAAATTCTACAAGGCATCAATGAACTAAAGTTAGTCCTCTCTGATTATCCGGATTCGTGGAGCAAGTTTCCGATGGCGATTTACAGAACAAAAAGAACAACTCATTTCAAAGATGCGCACAAACGAGAAATCCAATCCGCTTGGATCATTACGGTTGAAATATACGATGATGACAAAGCGGGAGATTTAACTTCGATCGTCACTAAAATTGATGAAAAATTTAAAAGTATAGGCTTTGTGGGTAACGATACCGATGCAAATGTCGCCGATTTATCGAGAAAGATTCTCGAATATCGGGGCATCGTCGATAACGATACCCATTTTGTTTATCAAAAATAATAGGAGGTACTTTTATGTACAACATTACTTTGCACCAAGATAAATTAAAAATGGATTTGCAAACCTTTGCTTTAGCTTCGAAAGGAGCGACATTGTCCTACAAGCAAGATCAAACTACAGTAGAAGTTGCAAAAATCCGCACGATTCCACAAATTGGCTCTGATCCAGAGCGTCTAGATGTAACTCACTTGAAATCAGAACGCCGTGAATACATCAAAGGGATTCAAGATACTGAAAATCTTGAGTTTGAAGCGATTTACGAAAGTGATGAATACGCAAAAATCTTAGCGTTGGAAGAAGCTGGTGATCCGTTGGATTGGGTGATCGCTTATCCAGATGGATTGAAAGTTGAATTTAAAGGCGAAATTTCAACTCGATTGAACGGGATTGAAGTCAATGCCGCATTGATTTACACAATCGTGCTAGTGCCGAATACAGCACCAGAAGTAACACCCGCTCCCTAATGCTCCCCGCAATATCGTTATAACACCAACGACAAGCGGGGCGGTCATAACCGCCGAATAAGAAAGAGGTGAACAGATTGAATTTATCGATTTTCAAAAATGGAACAAAAATTGTCGAAGGAGAGGGTGCACGAGTTGAGCTAGACAACCTCAACCCGAATACTCAAATTCCGGAGGGCGAGTATCAAGTGGCTTGGGTACAGGGTGACTTCGTATCTGACATGACACCCTTAGAGGCGTTCAGGACACTGCTTATCGTACCAAGTGGAGTAACTCTTAACAAAACTAGCACAAGCATTGTTATTGGCTCTACAGAGACTTTAACAGCCACAGTTGCACCAAGTAACGCTACAAATAAAGCTGTCACGTATTCTTCTAGCAATCCGGACGTTGCAACTGTGACTAATTCGGGTGTGGTTACCGCGGTTAGTGCTGGAACGGCTACTATTACTTGCACAACGACTAGTGGTAACAGAACTGCTACTTGTGCGGTGACTGTTACCGATCCAGTTGTAAATGTTACTGGTGTGACGTTATCGCCTAAAACATCAAGCGCAGAAGCTGGGACTGCTGGAAGTCGCCAATTATCTGCAACGATTGCACCAACAAATGCCACGAATAAAAATGTTGGCTATGCGATTGCGCCAAACGCAACTGGCTTAGCGGTAAGTTCTAGCGGGAATATCACTTGGACTGCCGACACACCACCAGGAGTGTACACCACGACAGTCACAACAGCTAATGGCAATCGAACTGATACGAACGTCTTGACTCTGACAGCGCCAGAACCACCAGAATAAGACGAACCGGAAACAGAAGAATAACAGGAAAGGTCAGTCTTAATCGGCTGACCTATTTTTTATATGAATAGGAGAAAACACCATGACTGAAAACAAAATGATCAAAATGCCAACATTCAAAGAAGTGAAATTTGGAAATTTACTGCTAAAACTCCAACTGAAAGCCAAAGACATTTATCGGATTGAAAACCGCTTAGATGAATCCTTGATGAGCTTGTTTATGAATAGTAAAGGTGGAATGGGTCTACCAAGCACTAAAAAAATGCTGATCGTTCTGCAAGGTGCGAACCAAACGCCTAATGTCAGCGACGATACGATCTTTACCGCTTTTGAAAAATTCTTAGACGAAGGCAATTCTACTATGGACTTGATGAACATTATCCAAGAATTGCTGGATGAGTCCGGTTTTTTCGGAACCAGGGAAGCACCGAAGGAAACCGAGAAGGAGAAGGAAGTCAATTTCGACGAGGAAGCGACGGACTTCGAAGTGTAAAGCAGTACAAGACACTTACTGAACTCTTTCAAGATATGGAGCCACTAGCATTGCAATGGGGAATACCCGCTGATCGCTATTGGGATTTAACCTACCTAGAAATTATCGCTCAAGTAGAGGCCAACAAGAACAGGTACGAGCTTGAGATGAAAAACCGAGCGATGTTTGACTACAACTCGGCTCAATTGAACGCATATGCGTTCAATACACCTAACAAGATGCCTAAAATCTATGAAATGTATCCATTTTTGGAAGAAGAAAGAAAACAAGTATCTAATAGCTTTGAAGACAACGAAGAATTTAATGAATCACTTGATCAACAACTATTGCTACAACAACTTACAGGAGTTGCAAATCATTTAAGAAAGGCAGGTGGAAAAGATGGAACTGGAAAAACTGGAGATAATCATTGATGCCAACGCAGAAAGAGTTGAAAGACAACTCTCGAAAGTGATGCCGTTTGTTGAAAAATGGGCAAAAAACATGGGTGTAACTTTAGATAAAGGTACAGAAAAAGCTGAAAAAAGCATGGATGTTTCTGAAGGCGCTACTCGTATGGAAAAACAAGTAGAACAGTTAAACAAAAACTTTCAACGTCAAATGGACTATATGGAAAAGAACTCACAAAGATCTGGCGTTAACATTAGTAAGAATCTTTCTACTGGATTTACTAAAGCTAGAAAATCAGTTGGCAAAGATGTAGATGCAATTGTCAATGAAATAAACGCTAAAATGGGTCAAGCAAGAGCTAAACAAGCGGATTTAGCATTCTTGCGTGCACAACGTCAAGGGTCTGTGGCCAACAATGATGAAAAAGGCATGATCAAGTACGATAACCAAATTGCTAGGGCACAAGCGCAACTAACGAAATATCAAGATAGCGCTCGTGGAATGGCTCGACAAATGAAGGAAGAATTTGATTCTATCCCTCAATCTTTGGATAATATCGCCAATAAAATGATGCAAAACGAAGGAAAGATTGACTCTCTTAAAGCAAAGTTACGCACGATGAATGCCGATTACGAAAAAGCGCAACTTCCTAAAGGTAGTTTTTCGAGTGGTTTTACCGGAAAGGAAGACACCGCGGCATCATTGAAAATTCAAGAGCAGATTATGAAGCAATCTAGCGTAATGGATAAATTGATTCAAGATAATGATTCGTTGCAACGTGCCTATTCAATGATTGAGGACAGAGCACAAGCTCTCGTGCCAGCACTTTCAAAAGTGAATACAGTTTTAGGTCAACAGTCACGACAAACTGAAACAGCAGGATCAGGTATTCGTCGTTTTGGTCGTACAACAGAAGGTTCCCGCGGACTCATATCTAGGCTTGCGATGGCAACTGCTAGATTTGGAACAAATGCACAAAAAGGGCTTGGAATTGCTGCGTTAGCTGCCTCTCGTTTTGGGAATGTTTTTAATAGAACATCAAGAAATGTTGATAAAGGACTCGCCAGAAACAATAAAGGGATGTTCACTCTCGGAACACAAATGAAAATGATGTTCCGAACGTTTATATTCTATGGACTACTCTTTAAAGGGTTACAACAATTATCCCAAGGTTTATGGAGTGCACTCAAAGCAAACACTGAATTTTCAGCTTCATTGAATCAAATCAAAGTCAATTTACTAACTGCCTTTTATCCGATATACGAAGCGGTATTACCAGCTATCAATGCACTGATGCGTGCATTATCGCATGCTACAGCCATTTTCGCAGGATTTATCGCCGCTTTGTTTGGCACAACGTATTCGGCTGCTAAACAAGGTGCTAAGGGGCTTTATGAAAGTGTCCAAGCGATGAATGAATCAGGAACCGCTGCGGATAAGAACAAAGAGAAAATCAAGCAAATGCAACGTAGTTTGATGGGGTTTGACGAGATCAACAATCTATCTGTTCAAAACGATTCAAACGATGGAGCGAACACGGGTAAACAACCTGGTGTCGATTTTTCTGTTCCTGATCAAAAAATTCCTGATTGGGTTTCGGGATGGGCAGCACAAGCTAAGAAAATTTGGAAGGATTTCTTCAAGCCGATTCAAGATGCTTGGGACAAACACGGAAAAAGTGTGATTGACGCTTGGAAGTATGCTTTAACAGAAGTTTGGGAATTAGTAAAATCCATCGGTCGGAGCTTCATGACCGTTTGGACAAACGGGACCGGCGAAAAAGTCGTTTCAAACATTCTTAAAATTGTACGGGATATCGGATTGATAATAGGAAATCTTGCGAGCCAGTTTAACAAGGCGTGGAATGAGGCAGATGTTGGCACACGAATCATGCAAAACATATTCGATTTGATCAACATTGTTTTAGGCACAATTCAACGCATGACTTCTGTTACTGCGAAATGGGCAGAAACATTAGATTTCAGTCCTTTGCTAGAAGCGATAAACAGACTTTTAGAGTCAATGAAACCTTTAGTTCAAAATGTATTTGATGGTATTGCATGGGCTTATGAAAATATTCTACTGCCTTTAGCAAGTTTCACTATCCAAGATTTATTACCCGCATATTTTCATTTACTTGGCGGAGCACTTGATTTTGTGAACGGAATTATAAACGGTATAAAACCAGCTTTTGCATGGTTCTGGGATAGTTTCTTACAACCAATTGCCTCTTGGAGCGGTGGTGTAATTGTCTTTATGCTTGTGAAGCTAGGAGATGCACTTTCGGCTATCGGGAATTGGATTTCGGAACACTCGGAAGGATTTTCAAAATTTGTGACCTTCTTTATCGCCTTCGCTGGTGCACTTAAAATTATTGGTGCTATTAGTAGTATCGTGAGTGTGATTTCGAGTATTTTCACTGCTTTGTCAGCAATCGGTGGTCTGGGCGGTTTACTCTCAACAGTAGGTGCCGCAATAGGAACGGTAGTTGCAGCGTTAGGCGGGCCGTTAACATTGGCAATTGCAGCTGTAATTGGCGTAGGTGTTTTGTTATGGCAAAACTGGGAAGCGATCTCAACTAAAGCACAAGAAATTTGGACGGTAATCAGTGATTCTGTTGCAGGATTTATTAGTGCTTTGGGTGGATATATTTCGGACTTCTTTAATGCTGGAATGGAGTTCATGAACGGCTTGTTGATGGGAATCGGCGAAGCATTAGCTAATATCGGAAATTGGATGGAAGAAAACATATTTAACCCAATCGTGAACGGCTTTAAGTCGTTGTTCGGTATCCATTCTCCATCGACTGTGTTTGCTGAATTTGGAGCATTCTTAATCGAAGGTTTGTACAACGGAATCAAGGACTTGATGGCGAAACCCGTTGAGATCATTACTACATTATGGACTGATATGAAAACATCTGTTTCTGACAAAACCAGTGAAATTTGGAATAAATCCAAAGAGTTATGGGGGAAAACAGGTACAGCGATCAAAAGTGCTGCGACTTCCTCTGGCAAGTGGGTTTCCGACAAGTGGAAAGATATATCTAAAGGAACATCTGATACTTGGGGCAAGGTGACTAAATGGACTTCTGACAACTGGGGCAAGGCGAAAAAGTCCGTCACAGACAATGCAAAGAACATTTGGGACAACACCAAAAGCCGTTGGTCTGATGTTTCTAAAAACACCAAGAAAACGTGGGATGATTTCACTTCGAAAGTCACTGATACGACACGCAAAGCGAAAGACAATGCGTCGAATCGGATAAACGAGATGAAAAATAATCTTGGAAGACGATTCTCCGAAACTTGGAATAGCACAAGATCAAACTTTGACAATATCTATTCTAAAATCAGTTCACAAGCAAGCAACGCTAGCTCAAAAGGTTCAAGTGCTTTCCGAACCATGCGAACTAATATGGCAAACTCACTAAACGGTTTAAAAAACACGGCACAGGGAGTTTTTGACAAGATAGGCGGATGGGCATCAGGATTGCCCGGTAAAATTGCTTCGGGTCTTAAAAATGGTGTTCAATCCATCAAAAATGCTGCGTCTTCAATTGGTAATGGCATGGTAGGTATCATCGGTAAAGCAATGAATGGTGTGATCAAAGGTATTAACTGGGTTCTAGGTAAAGTCGGGGCTGGCAAGTCTAAACTCGGCGAGTGGAAAATCCCTAAATACGCTACTGGTACAGGATATCATCAAGGCGGATTGGCCATGGTCAACGATGGACTAGGTTCTAATTACCAAGAGGCCTATCATTTACCAAACGGACAAACAGGACTATTTCCTAAGCAACGAAATATGGTTGTAAACCTTCCGAAAGGCTCCTCTGTATTAAGTGGCCAACAGACAGCGAACATGATGAAAGGCATGCCACGCTACGCTAGTGGTGTTGGTGATTGGTTCAAAGAAAAATGGCAAGGGGCTAAAGAAGTCGCTTCTGACATTTGGTCTTATGCCAAAGAACCTAGTAAGTTGCTGAACGCTGCGGTTTCTAAATTTGTCAATCTTTCAAACGCTGTACAACCGGGACTTGATATGGCCAAAGGCACGGTGGCAACCGTGGCAAGCGGTGCAACTAAATGGGTGACGGATAAATTCAATTCTGGTTACAAAAAGCACCAAGAAGAAGTCGCTGCTCAACAGCAAGCGAGTTTTGGATCAGGAGCATTTGCACCAAGATTTAGAAATCCGCCATTCATCATGACGTCTGATTATGGAAATCGAGCGAGGTTATTCGGCAAAACGTGGCATGGCGGTATGGACTACGCAGCGCCAACTGGAACACCGCTACCCGCACAACACCCTGGATCAGTCTCTTACGCCGGATGGGCAAGTGGTTATGGAAATCTAGTAGCTATCAACGTAGCTAAAGGATTGCATACATTATACGGGCACATGAATAGCATCGGTGTTCGTCTTGGGCAGTCGGTATCTGCTGGCAGACAAATAGGAACAGTAGGTAGTACAGGTAATTCCACTGGTCCGCACGTCCATTATGAATTGCGTAAAGGTAGTGTTTTTGGTCAGTCAGTCGATCCGAAAACATACGGACAAGCAACGTCAAGTGGTAAGGTTTCAGGAGTTAGGCGATTTGCACCTAACGTTGCGCGCTGGCAAGGTACAGTAGAGCGAGCTTTAGGTATGCTAGGACTGCTCAACACTGCAAATGTCAACGCAACATTAAACCAAATTCGAACCGAATCAAACGGAAATCCAAATGCGATTAATTTGTGGGATATCAATGCTAGAAATGGAATTCCTTCAAAAGGATTGTTGCAAGTAATTGATCCGACATTTAGAGCATATGCTCGTAGTCCTCACAATAAGAATATTTGGGATCCGATGTCTAACATCTTAGCTTCTATGCGCTATGCAACTTCTCGTTACGGTTCTCTTACGAGGGCATATCGAGGCGTTGGATACGCTAACGGTGGATGGGTCACAGAAGATGGTATCTATCGCATGGGAGAAGGCAACAAGAAAGAAATGGTTCTTCCTTTAGAAAAACCCGCTCGTGCGATGGAACTGATTGAGCAAGCACTCAATTACATGGGTGTAGATTGGTCAAATCCTGAAATCTCGATGCCCAGCACGTTGGAACCTAACACATTTACTCAACCTAGCCGTAACTACGCTGATAACAACGGTACTCGTTACGAAGGTGGAGGAATTCAAGACTCTATGGAGTCTATGGTCAACGGAATCATGATGGCTGTTCAAATGATGGGCGGTCAAGCACAGCAAGCACCGAATGGCGATATCATCATCAACATTGGCGGTAAAGAGTTCGGACGTTTTGCAGTCAAAGAAATTAATGATTATCACAGACGTATCGGTCGAACAGAATTGAATATTTAGGAGGTCTTTATATGGCGCATTTAGCAATTGGAGGGGTCGTTGTAAAGACCCCTAAAACTTTTTCTGTCGATATTGAAGATATTGACAGCGAGAGCGGACGTAATGCTAACGGTGATATGATCCGTGACCGTGTAGGTGTGAAGCGCAAGTTAAATCTTGAGTGGGCACCTCTTTCTGATAGTGAAATTTCAACGATTTTACAATCAGTAAGGAATCAGTTTTTTCAAGCAACTTATCCGGATCCCGTGACGGGTTCAATGGAAACAAAAACCTTTTATGTCGGCACAAGGTCAGCGCCTACTTATTCGTGGAATAGCAAACTCCCAAAGTGGGAAGGGCTAACCATGAACTTCATTGAAAGGTAGGTGGTTTGCATGTTAAATGTAACAAACGAAGTAAATCAAGCATGGTTGCAACCTAGCCGACAATTAGAAGTGAAAATATTTTTAAACGGAGAAGTGTACGAGAATGATCGTGTAACTTCTCTTTCTTTTGAAGAAGAATCAATCGTAGGAGAATCTTTTCAAATTGGTTCTACTTTTATCAATCAACTAAGTGTAGTATTTCCAGAAGTGATAGAAAATCTTTCTATTGATCAAGAACTAACCGCAGAAGTCGGAATCTTAGTCGACGAAACGTACCATTTTTCGAAACTTGGTAAGTTTATCATTTCTGAATGCAATCGTGATCGAAACAACAAAACAACGACTATCACAGCATTAGATCAAATGATTTTGTTGGAAGGTGTTTACGATTCCAAGTTGACTTATCCAGCACGCATTCGTGATGTCGCGTTAGAAATTGCAAATCTATCGGGTGTAGAGATTGACCAAGTGTCATTTTCTACCTTACCAACAACAACGATAAGAAAGCCGGAAGGTTACACTCATAGACAAGCAATCGGCTTAATCGCTCAATTCATCGGTGGTTTCGCCAATTTCAATCGTGATGGTAAGTTGCAAGTCAAACGACTAAATACAACCAATTTTACGATCAAGCCAGAAAACTATATGCTAAAAGGATTCACGAAAAACGAATCCACTTATCGCCCAAATGGAATTACCGTCCGTACAGGAGATGAAGAAACAGACGTATTACGAGTTGGATCAAGTAGCGGCAATGTCATTTCATTGGAAAATAAAATCATGACTCAGCCTTTGCTTAACTCTATTTGGCAATACGTGAAAGATATTACTTATTTCCCGTTTGAACTAAAATGGCAAGGGAATCCCAACCTCGAAGCTGGGGATTGGATATACATTGAAGATAGAGAAGGTATTCGTTATTCGGTACCTAATCTATCTTTTTCTTTTACCTACAATGGCGGAATGCGTGCTGATTCAAAGGCTACGACTTCTTCAAGTTCCGAGGTAACTTATCGTTACAGAGGAACACTGAAACAACAAATCGAAGAAATCAGAGGTGTTTTAGAAAGCGCGACTGGTGGGAATCATAACTATTATGATTCTGAAACTGAACCACCTAATCCAAAGGTTGGTGATACTTGGTTTAAAAAGAATGGCGTAAATAACGAGATTTGGCAGTATGAGTTAGTCGATGGTGATCCTAAGTGGGTTCTTAAGATTTCTGATGCACCTAACGAAGCCTTGCTAGAAGCTATTCGACAAGCTATCGAAGCAGGCGAAGAAGCCCGTCTCGCTGGTGAGCAAGCAACCCAAGCTGGACTGGAAGCCAAGCAAGCAGGTCAACAAGCTCAACAAGCAGGACTGGAAGCAAAAGAAGCTGGAGAACGTGCGGAACTAGTAGCCCAACAAGCGGAACAAGTAGGTGCTAATGCCTTAGCAGAAGCAGAACTTGCGAAGACAGTTGGGGAGCAAGCCAAGACTGCGGGCGAAACAGCACAATCCATGGTCACATCTATGGAGGGTGAAGTTGCTACAGCAATCAGCCAATCTGACAATGCGGTGAGTTTAGCCCAACAAGCGGTGCAAGATGCTGGATTTGCGACTGATATTGCGAACACTGCGCAGAGTCTAGCTACTACTGCACAAGGGAACGCAAGCACTGCTTTGACTAATGCGCAGACTGCGCTTAATACTGCGAACACTGCAAAGAGTGACGTAACCACGCTGACAGGAACAGTGAACACGCTAAGTGGTGAAGTAGAGCTGAAAGCCAATCAGACAACGGTAGACACGCTATCTGGGCGTGTGGGAACTTCTGAAACAGCCATATCTGCGAACACAACGCAGATTGGTTTACGTGCGACTACTGCAACGGTAGACACACTGACGGGGCGTGTGAGTAGCGCAGAAAGTACGTTGAGCACACAAGCAGGTAGTATTACCGCATTAAACACGTTGGCTAGTGGGCATACCACACAGATTGGTAATTTGCAGAGTAGTTACAGTGGTTTACAGTCAACTGTAGCTACTGTACGGTCAGATTTAGACGGATTGGAGATTGGCGGACGGAATCTACTCAAAAGAACAGGAGACATGAGCGATGTAACTACCGCTCCGCGAAGAGTTAGGGGCGAAGGGCATCTGGGCAATGTATCTATCGGCATCACTGTAACAAGTGGTTACAGTGATGCATTTACTGGATCAGAAACCGTCGTCACAACAATAGTTCCTAAAGCCAAAGAATACACTATATCATTTTGGGCTAAAGCAGATAGAACCGTTTCTTTTGGCAACTTCTTCTACAGTCCTAATACGACTACAGGATCCAAAACCAGTCAAGGTCAAGTCAGAACGGGAAATGATGATGGTTCATCTTCTTTGACTGTCGGAACAGAATGGACATATTTTTGGATAACCTGGACTCAAGAAGAAGCACATGAACCAAAAAGAATTATTTTGGGCAGGCTATCTGTCCCAGGTACATTATGGATCAACTCTCCAATGCTAGTCGAAGGGAATAAGCCAGTTCCTTGGCAACCAGCTCCAGAGGATCAAGCAACAGTCACTGCGTTCAGCACATTGCAACAAACGGTTAGCGGAATACAAGGAACCGTTGCTAATAAAGCTAACCAGTCAGAAGTAACGCAGTTGGCAGGACAGATCACGTCTGTAGTATCTGATTTAAGTAGCATTGGAACTGATAATATTTTTCCGTTTGGAAATGCTGAAAATGCACCAGTTTCTGGAAATTGGTTTGGTTCTGAAACTATATCAGTCTATCATGACTTTTACATGAATCGAGCTGCTCCAGTTTGGGTTATTTTAAATCCAACATCATCCGAAAGAATTATCAGAACTCGTTATATACCTATTCAAAGTAACTCAACTTATACTGTTAAATTTTGGGGATTTAATAATTCTGCTTTATCTAGTTTTGATCTATACGTAATGTGGAATAGCGAAACAGGTAATGGCGCTAGTTCCGGCTTTAATGGGTTTGTTTCAAGAACAGGAGAAAGATTATCTACAACTGGGTTAGAATCCTTTGAATTTACGTTCACAACGGGTAATAATTGGAAGGAAATTTATATTAGACTTGATAATAATGGAAGAATAGCTGGATCATCTGATGCTCATGGCAGTTTGTATTTTACTGACTTCATGTTAGTTAAAGGGAAGGTAGCGCCTAGTTCATACAGTCTACCAACAAGCCATTTTTCTTCTCAAATCACGCAATTGTCAAATATGATTGACCAACGTGTATCAAAAGGCGAACTGATAGGTCAAATCAACACACAAGCTGGCAGAGTCTTAATCAGAGCCAATGATAATGTTCTAATGGTCACGCCATCAACAACGTATATACAGGATGCTACAATCAAAACTGCGCACATTGCGGATGCCAACATTTCCACTGCTAAGATAGCTAACCTAGCAGTATCAGAAGGTAAGATAGCAAATCTGGCAGTTACAGATGCTAAAATTGCCAGTCTAACAGCTAACAAGCTAACAGCAGGCACTATTGATGCTTCTGTTATCACTGTCTCCAAGATTAACGCTTCAAACATCACTACAGGTCAGATGGAAGTGGCAAGACTAAAAGTAGCTGATTTGCGTGTCAACACAGCCAACATTAATGATTTACAGGTTTCCACTGCAAAACTAGCTAACTTGTCCGTATCCGAGGGTAAGATTGCAAATCTGGCAGTTGCTACAGGTAAAATTGCAGACCTAGCTGTTACTGGTGCGAAGATAGCCAACGCAACTATTGGTACTGCGAAGATTGGTGACTTGCAAGTAACTGGTGCGAAGATAGCTGATGCGACTATTGCTAGTGCTAAGATTATCAGTTTAGACGTTAACAAACTGGTGGCAAATAACGCTTCGGTGAACAAATTGAGTGCTATTTCTGCAAATTTAGGTGATGTCACAGCAGGGAGTATTACTGGGGTCACTATAACTGGTGGAATAATTACGCAAACAAACAATAAGTATACAATGAATATGAGCAACGGTGCTTTGAGATTCGCTAGAGGTGGCTCCGATATAGGTTATCTAGGGGTAGCAAATGATGCTTCAAAAAATCCTATTGGAATGGCAATATTTCAATATCCGGGAGAAATATTCTCAATTGCTTCATTAAATTCAGCCGGAACTACATCTTCAAATGTTTTTGTAATACCTTCCTCTAGCAGCCAAGGTAATGCACAATGGAGATTGAACGGCGAAGGAATTATACAAGCGGGATCGTTGGCAGTAAATGCCCCGATGACAGTTGAGGCTGCTGCAACTTTCAACCGTAATGTTACGTTAAGTCGTGAGCTTAATATTGGTGATTCCAACCGTGAACACAAAATATTTGAGGACGTTTCAAATTATAAATTGATTTTTAGATCGGAATATGGCTATGAGTTTTATTACAACAGAAGTAACATCTACGAAAGAATGATTACTATTGAAAATAATAAAGTGCAGATAGGAGGGGGATCGCAAGGAGGAGACGGCTATTTCAATGACACCGCAGCAGGTATGTCGTTCGGTCGTGATGGAGGTACTAACGCAGGTGGTAATAGAATTTGGAGTAGGGCAATCTACAACAGAACATACTCTGGTTCGTCTAATATGTATATCACTGATGCTGGAACAATTGGACGTTCTACCTCAGCCAGAAAGTATAAAACGGATATTCAAGTAGCTAACCAGGCTATTGTGAATGCACAAAAAGTCTTGCAGATTCAGCCTAGCTCATGGCTAGATAAGGCAGCTGTTGAAAGTGGTAAGTCTACGCACCGTTACTACGGATTTATCGCGGATGATTTCCATGATAAGGGTTTAAAAGAAGTGGTTATGTATGGCTCAGATGGTCAAGTGGAATCACTAGCTTATGACCGTATCAGCATGTATCACAACGTAATCTTGGCTGATCACGAGAAGCAACTAAGAGATATAAAAAATGAGAACATGCGTATGATTGGAGAAATCAGCATGTTAAGAAACGAAGTAGAATCCTTACGTCAGTTAGTGGCGTAGGGATATTTTAATTGGAGGGAACAACATGAAAATCACACTGAAAAACAAAGAACTAGCGACAACGATCAACTTTTTGAAAGGTATTCCGGTAAAAGGAGAGGATAGTCGCCACCGTACCAAATTAAAGAAACAGTTGGAATTGGCGTTCGGTGAGTTAGTCGAAGCGGAAAAAGAGCTTATGTCGGAATATGAGTTATTGGACGAGAACAAAGAGTTGCTACCGCCAGAAAAACAAAATGTAGAATCCGTTGCGAAGTTTAAAACGCAACAAAATATCTTGTGGGAAGAAGAAGTTGTCATCGAATCTGGCGCTTACGTTAAAAACTTTAACGAAATGCCACGTATCTTAAAAGCTTACGAAGGCGAATTAAGCGGTGACGAAGCGGACATTTACGACAAGCTGCTTGATCAGATGGAAGCACAAACGAAACCGAAAAAAGCGCCAAGTAAACCAACAAAGAAAGCTACTGACAAATAGTCGGTGGCTTTTTAAATATAAAAAAATATTAGGAGGAATCATCATGGCTTTAAAAATTAATAAATCAACGACACTAACAGGACAATCTATGGTTGGGGGAAATCAAGCAGTTTATTTCCGTGCAGAAATTATGATCGGTGAGGGTCAAAATACAAACGCCAATCAGTCTATCACGAATCAAGAGTTGTACGATGCTAACAAGACAGAATGTCGGAATGACTGGCGAGAGTTTCAAGACAAAATTTGGGATATTGAAGATCAGCTGATTGCGGAAGCAGACGAAGAAGAATGAAGAAATACAACGCATGGCGACTAATCATTATAGGCTTACTCTTATTTTGGTTGTTGTTGGGTATTTAATTTTTTAGGAGGTGTCGCATGGTAGATGTATTAACAGTAGCAACTTGGTGTGGAGCGATTATGGCGATTATCGGATTGGTGTCGTATTTGGTTAAACCGATTATGACGAACTTTACCAAAATATCTGACAATCTCACGAAAATGAGCCACACACTAGATTTAATCAACAAAGATTTGGAAGCGAGTAAGGAAGATAGACGAACTATCCATGATGAGTTGAAGAAGCATGACGAACGCATGGACAAGCACAATGACCGTCTGATCGAACACGGGGAACAAATTAAATCAATTTGGAAGAAAGTAGGTTAAAGAAATGGATTTAACGAATATCACAGAATTTTTAGTACCAGTCATCATCTTGGCATGCGTAGTTGTAGGATATGCGATTAAGCACACGCCGTTTTTAGACAAGGTGGCAAATGATTACATCCCTTTGATTGTAATCATCTTAGGGGCATTGCTAGGAGCATTGATCAACGGTGTAGGAATTGAAAGTATCGTTTACGGTGCAGTCAGTGGCTTAGCATCTACTGGATTGCACCAAGCGTTTACTAAGACACTTGGAATTAAGGATTAGCTTAGCGCTAGTCCTTTTTATTTTAGATAGGAGGAAGAATGATGATGGAAGGAAATCAGCAAATTAAAATGTTAGAACAAGAGGTTAAAAGTTTAAATTCTACGGTTGCTCAATTAGCCGGACAAGTAACTGCTTTAGTCGGACTGCTTGATAAGAAAGTAGATAAAGAGGGTGTAATCAGTCAAATCAACACATCAGATGAAGGCATCTTGATCTCAGCGGACAAAATCAGAATCAATGGAAAAACCACCATTGCCGATAATTCTATCGCAAGTGCCAAGCTTATCAGTGTTGATGCTAGCAAGATACTAACTGACAGTTTATCGGCTATCAGTACAAATTTAGGAAATGTAAATTTAAAAGAATCACTCCCGGTCGATGATGACCAGGAGCAACCTATTACAGGTTTGTCAGTAGTTGATGCGAAATTAGCCAACAAGGAAACTTCTAAAATTACGTCAGGAACTTTTGATGCTAAAACTATTTCTATGACTAATCTTAATCAGTAGTAATCATGGAAATCGGCTTTCTTAGTGGTTGCATCAATTTTATAAGAACCTCCGCCGAGATCAATAGGTTGATGACTAAAATCTATACGTTTATAACCATCAGGCGTTTCAGTTCTGATCCAAGTAACTCCATTGTCTAATTTTTGACGGACAATCTTGTTTCCTTGCGAATCAATGCGTTCATCATTTTGGATTATTGCAGCATTGTCAAAATCCAAGTGTAAGTTATCTAATTTCATACATTTTCACCACCTTCCTTATCAGATTTCAGCAGACCACTTGCTGATAAGGAAAGTATACCAAGAAAGGACGTTTTAAATGAAAAAAATTTTAATTGTAGGCGGTCACCGTCAAGGGGATCCAGGAGCTGTTCACGGTAAATGGAATGAAACTACCTTATATGATCAGCTGTACCCCGTTTTGGTCAAATACGCTAAACTGCTAAAAAATGCCAAAGTAGACTTTTATAATCTCGGACTCAATATGTACACTGAAACGCAAAAAGGACGTGGCGCTCACAGCGTCAAAGGCAAGTACGATTATGTTCTCGAAGTACACTGGGATGCCGGAATTGTAGGGAAAAATACAGGTGGCCACATCATCGTTGGTAGCTCACCGGATGCCACAGATAAGCGAGTCGCTAAAGTGATTGGTGATTACATCGGTTGGTCCAGAACAGATGGCGTGTCGATCAGACGAAACCTGTTAAATCTCAACGTATTCTATCCAACGAAAACGAGCTATTGCTTGGTGGAGATGGGATATGTGACCAACTCTAAAGATGTCGATGCATTTTTGAAAAACAAAGAAGGAATCGGCAAAGGATTGATCGAAGCTGTAGCTGGAGAAACGATCGGTCAATCAACAGCCGTCGAATCTCCAAAAACAGAGGTTAAACCGACTGCGCCATCTAAGCCAGTATCAAAAACCATTGACCAACTGGCGGATGAAGTGATTGCTGGCAAGCATGGTACTGGAGATGCATGTAAAAAGGCATTAGGTAGTCAATATGATGCAGTCCAAAAACGTGTCAACGAGAAACTAGGTGCTACTGTTAAACCTAAAGCACCAGCCAAAAAATCTAACGATACTATCGCTCAAGAAGTCATCAACAGTCAATGGGGTAATGGTACAGATAGAACCAATCGCTTGAAAAAAGCTGGCTACAATCCAACGACTATTCAAAATTTAGTCAATCAAAAACTAGGTGTCAAAACTGCAGCTAAACCAAAAGTAACCAAAAAAACTAATGCTCAAATTGCACGAGAGATTTACAATGGTGTTGGTAATTGGGGTACTGGTCAAACTCGTATTGACCGATTACGAAAAGCTGGATATGATCCAGTAGCGGTGCAAAGAGAAGTAAACAAATTGTTCTAAAAAATAAAAAATCAATATCCTGTAATGTTTATTGCCCACGCTGATGATAAAGGCGTGGGTTGTACATAGTTTTATCAGATTAACTTACATATTAGCTTATAAAATTAGCGAACAAATTTAAGCCGAACTATTGTACGGTTCCTAATATGGTGATATAGTTACAGTGTAAGCATGACATATAAAGCGAACAAAATATGCTAATATTTTGTGTAAGAAGATTTGATAGAAAGAGGATGATGAAGGTGGATACGAATTACAGCGTGTATGATATTGCTAATTGGTTCTTATTTAAGGATTCTATGACACCTAAAAAACTTCAAAAACTATGTTTCTATGCACAAGCGTGGAGCAATGCCTTGTTTGATAAAAAGATGATTTCAGATACCCAATTTGAAGCTTGGGCGCATGGTCCTGTTTCTCCAGAGTTATATAGAAAATACAAAGGTTACAGATGGAATTCTATCGAAAAGGAAGAAAAAATTAGTTTTGAAATTGATGAGATGACTAATGATTTGTTAGAATCAGTTTGGATTACCTACGGAGATAAATCTGCAAATGAATTAGAGGCCCTTACTCACGTGGAAGCCCCTTGGATTTCCGCTAGATCTAGAGCGGGAGCTTCTGAAGGTGGTAGTTGTAGTGAAGCAATAGCAGATGAAGATATGAAAAATTATTACAGAAGTATTTATGCTGGAGATTAAAATTGGCGCAACGATTAACTAGAGTTACAGAAACCGGAAATGGATCGATATTAAACAGGCGGGAAATGAGATTTAAGTTCTGTATTCAAGAGAGCTTAGATAATAATTATTGCTTTAAGTGTTTGAATAAAGAATCATTAAGAGCTTTAGATAATTTTATTAAACAAACGGTAGATAAGAAGTTGTCTATTACAGAAGTAGATAATTTATTTCTAAGAACCAAGGGGCGTGGTCAAAATTATGAACTTAAGGTTATTAATGGAGCGCAAAGAGAAGTCTTTCATTACGGGAAAGATAGAACCCCTTTCAGAATTTTCGGATATTACAATGATGAAGGATATTTTGTTTTATACAGAATAGATTCGAAACATAAGACTCATAAATCAAAATAAAAATATTCTCAATTAGTAAAGCCTATCTCATTACGAGGTAGGCTTTATTTCTTTTTTTGAAAGTCTAAATTGTTTTTAATGTGTTTCTTGTCTAATAGTTTTTGAAAGCTCATAGCATAACTAAGTTTTTCAAATGTATGAGTTTCATTCGTTTGTAAATTGGTTACTTGGAAAATAATATCTTTAGCAGCCATAAGCATCAACCCCTTATTATTTATACTACAAAAAATAGGGTTAGAACCATTTATAGCCCAAACGTGGCGTATTTTGTCCTGAACGCTTCATTTTTTATGGAGCAGTACCGTTTGACTACAAATTGACCACGTTTATTATATTCGCCACCGACAACAATATCGGAATTTTCTTGAACCTCAAAAAGAAAATTCAAGCTATGAAACGCAATCAGACAGTTAGTGTCGTCGACATTAAATCTGACTAAAGGGATTCCGTTCGTCAGGTACTTGATTATCTTTATCTTGGTAACTTTGCCACGCAATGTCTCCATCTAAACCAACTCCATATTTTTTTACATAATAGTGACAATCCTGTTTTCCTAATGACAAATCCGCATAAAAATCTACACAGTTTTCTCCATAGCAACATTCTAATGATTCGGAAACCCAATCCAAAAAGTTTTGTTTAAAATAATCTAAACTAATATATCCTTGCTCATAGGCTGATATAATATTCATTTATTATCCAATCCTTTATCATTAATTCCGTCCATTCCTCCAGCATGCCCACCAACTAAATGACTTCGTGCAATGGCACGTCCACCAGGTAGCATGCTGTTTGCATGGACTATAGAGGTAAAACCATATTTTTCTCGAATCAAATCAATAATTCTATCTAGTTTCCTATCTTTTTCAAATTCTTCTGGATCATGAAATAAATCCAATTGGTAAGCTTTGGAGTAAATCAACTTGGAGTAAGATATTCCTACATGTCGGATTACTTGTCCTTTGTAATGCTTTCTAAATAAAAATAAGCAATAATCTACAAGTTGTTTACTATTGTCAGTCGCCGGAACTTTCATTTGTCGATTAAATCCCTTATCTTCCCCAAAAGCTGATCCGATATAAACACTCACGCATTGAGTTAAACATTCATGCCTTCGAATTCTTGTGGCGACTTGTTCTGCCATTTCTTTGACCACGATTTCAATCTCTTTTTGTTTGCTATAGTTACGGTCAAGCACTTGGCTATTTCCGTAAGATTTTTCTTTGGTGGGTAAGGAAGGTTCTGATATAATTGTTCGATCAATGCCGTTAGCATGAGCATGTAGTTGTTCTCCGATGACACCAAATTCTTTCTTTAACCGCAAAGGAGATTCAGTAGCTAATTGTCCAATGGTATCAATTCCCATTTTGTATAGTCGTTTTTTAGTCCGAGATCCAATTCCCCAAAAATCAGTGATTGGATCTATTTTCCAAACCTTTTCTTTTACATCTTGATACGTCCATTCATCAATCATCCATTTCGTATGTTTCGCGCCGTTATCTAAAGCAAGTTTAGCCAATAGTGGATTATCTCCAATACCTACTGTGCAATACAAACCTGTTTGATTATACAATTCGCGCTGTATCCGTCTAGCCATACGCCATCGTTTTTGTTGTTTGGTTAGTTCAGGATCCGGAAAAAATAAGTTTAAAGATGCTGTCACATCTAAGATTGATTCGTCGATCGAGTAGATTAACAGGTCTTCTTCCGCAACAAAAGTTCGGAATAGATCATTAATTTTCATATTTTCTTCTATATATATTGTCATATGAGGACTGACCTTGATCAGATCAGGATGATCAGGAAGATTGTCTGCTCTCGTCACGTTACTGATCCCTAGTTTCTTTTTAGCAGTAGGGGAAGCAGCGAGGATCAATCCGTTCCCTGTATTATCTCCTGTACTCATGACAACTAACATGGTTGTCAAAGGATTTAAACCGAGTCTCTGACACTCGACAGAGGCGTAAAAGGATTTCATATCAATAAACAGAATATCTCGAATAGGTTCAAGTCGATAATCAAAGTACATAACAGTCACATCCATTCGCTTGTTTATCAAATTATACGAACGTTTGTTCGTTTTGTAAAGCGAACAAAATCTTAAAGTTTTGATATAATCGAAAATCGAAGGAGTGATAGTATGAATCCATATGTTGAATTGATTGAAAAGTTGATCAAAGGAGAAATTGAAAAAATAGAAGTTGAAAGAAAAAACGTGATGGCATTTATCGAGGTTTGGAATAAGAATGAAGATCGAAAGAGAATTGTTGGTGAAGCAGCACACCACGGGAACGTGACATATCGCTATATCAGATAGAAAAACACGAACTCAATTGACGGGTTCGTGTTTTCTCTTATATCAAATTAATGATTTTCTTGTTTTCTTCCTTTTCTACTGAATTTAACAAATGGCCGTATACAGTTCTAACCATCGTGGTGTCTGAATGACCTAGACGTTTAGCGACCACATCTATATTAATTCCTTGAGCTAAAAGAATAGTAGCATGAGTATGTCGCAACTTATGAAATGAAATACGTTCGATTGATAAGCTAGTCAGCAATTTCTGTAGGGATCTATTTACATAATTATTGATATTTTTCTTATTTCGTTCAACAAAAATTGTTTCTGAGTACATTATAACTTTATGTCTGTCTAGCCATTCAATGTATTTTTTAAGTAAATAAACCGTTTCTTGATCTAAAGTAATTTCTCTGATGCTTGATAGGTTTTTAGTAGGAGAAAAATCTAATGTATAGTTGTAGCTCCAGGTCTTATTTACACTCAATTTATTGTTTGAAATATCCAAACGAGTTATTCCTAAAATTTCGCCAAATCTCATTCCGGTTTTTAGTGCGATAAAGATAATCATCATCAAAGGTTGGGAATTGAAACTTCTATCAGTATTTCTTTTGCTCAAGGGGAAAGGTGGTAATTCGAGACATTTATCAAGCCATGAAACCAAAAATTTTTTAGTTCTATTATATTCATCGAGTTCTAACCACTTTTTTTCATTTCTTATTTTCAGTAGTTTTTCTTGCGACATAAATTTTTCACAGTAAACCAATTCGATATTTTTAACAGGGTTAGCCTTGATCAACGATTCTTCTTTGGCTACTTCGAAACAAGATTTTAGTGTGAACAGTTGTGCTCTGACTGTCTTTTTCATACGGGACTCTCCATAAACATTGATATAACTTTGAATGTTATCGGAAGTGATTCGATCGATATCCATGTTTCCTAAATAGGATTCCTTTAAAAGTCTGTATGTGTTCTCATACGCAGTTAATGTCGCAGGTGACTTGCCGTTTTTTCTGTACGTCTCATACCAAAGTAAATACCATTCACAAAATTTCATTATAATCTCTTCCTTCTTTTTTATTTGTTGTTTGCTCGCCCAATTTGACTACCTTTTGACTACCATTTGCTTATTTCTCTTTGTTTTTTACTGTTACTGATGAAAAGCGAAGTTGCTAAGAAACGTGATTATTCCGCGCTATATGCTTCATTTTGTCACTCTCGTGTGATAAACTAACTTAGTTAGGAGTGATCAAGTGAAACAAGCAAGTTTTCAATGGCAGTTGCCTCCACAACAGGAATTGCCAGAAACGTTTATTCATACATTAGAAGAAAACAATGTGCCAGTTTCTTTAGGACCACTTTTTTGGAATCGCAATTTGCGAACCTCTGAAGATCTGGAACATTTTCTAAGCCCTTCTTTGGACATGCTACACGATCCGTTCTTGTTCCATGATATGGAGAAAGCAGTCGCTCGGATACAAGAAGCCATCGTCAATGGAGAACGAATCTTGGTTTATGGAGATTACGATGCAGATGGTATCACCAGTACGACCATCATGAAGGAAACGCTGGAGCTTTTGGGTGCCGAGGTAGAATTCTATCTACCCAATCGTTTTCAGGACGGCTATGGCCCTAATTTGGCTGTTTATGATAGAAAGATCGCTGAAGGAATTCAGCTGATTGTCACGGTTGATAACGGAGTTTCTGGACACGAAGCAATCGATTTCGCCAATCAGCAGGGAGTAGATGTGATCGTAACGGACCACCATGAGCTACCAAAAACATTGCCAGATGCCTACGCATTGATTCATCCCAGACATCCTGAAGGAAAGTATCCTTTTGGTGAGCTAGCTGGTGTAGGTGTGGCTTTTAAGGTAGCCTGTGCGCTGCTTGAAGAGATTCCGATGGAGTTTTTGGACATGGTTGCGATTGGGACGGTTGCGGATATGGTTTCTTTGAAAGATGAAAACCGAGCACTTGTCTCTTTTGGCTTAAATGCAATGAAGCAAACGGAACGCATTGGGTTAGAAAAATTGATCACTGTCAGTGGTGTCTCACTGGAAACATTGGATGAAACAAGTATCGGCTTTTCTATCAGTCCGCGTTTGAATGCGATCGGACGGTTGGAAGACCCCAACCCTGCAGTCGATCTAATGACGACCTTTGATGATGAGGAAGCAGAAGAACTGGCAAGCAAACTAGATCGAATCAACACCCGACGTAAGGACCTAGTTGAAGTAATTACAGAAGAAGCGATGGCAATGGTCGATCCAAATGATCCAATCCATTTGATCGCTGGTCAAAACTGGCATGAAGGAGTTTTGGGGATCGTCGCAGGTCGGATTCTACGAGCGACTGGAAAACCTGTGATCGTTTTGGCGATCAAAGACGATGGAACTGCCAAAGGATCCGGTCGTAGTATAGAAGCGGTCAATTTGTTTGAGATGTTAGATGGCTTGCGTGAATGGATGATTTCTTTTGGGGGACACCATGCGGCAGTTGGTCTTAGCTTGTCAGTGGAACATCTTCCTGTGTTGAAAGAGAAATTAAATCAGTATATGGAAGAACATCAGCTGGAAGGCGGTATGTCTTTGACGATCGATGCTGTGCTGCCATTATCCGATGTATCGGTGCCTTTCATTGAGTCATTGAAACATTTGTCACCCTTTGGCATGGACAACCCAGTCCCTAATTTTCTATTTGAAAAGGTAGCTGTTAGCAATAGCCGAAGAATTGGTGCCGACAACAAGCATTTAAAATTTACCTTAATGGATGAAACTCGTCATCAACTGGAAGGGATCGGCTTTGGCTTTGGTCCGCAAGAGCTGGAATTTCAAAGTGATGACTTAAGTGTGATCGGTCAGTTGTCGATCAATGAATGGAATGGAAATCGGATTCCACAATTGATGCTGGAGGATTATCAAGTCAAGGAACTACAAGTATTTGATTATCGTCCCAAAAAGTATCATCAGAAGTTACAATTTGAAGAAAAAACTTTATATGTTTCTTTTTCAGAGAAGCAGGCAGAGCGTTGGAAGTCAAGAGTGAATCAAGCGATAGTGGTAGTTAAAGACACAGAACCGTTTCAAGTAACAGCGGATCAAGATTTTGAACAACTCGTTTTTTTGGATTGTCCGATAGAATTAGATGCAGTCAGAGAGATCACGCAAGAAATCCAAGCTTCTCGTATTTATCTGCTTTGTGTCGCAGAGGATGAAGCTTATTTGGATGGTATGGGTTCTAGAGAACAATATGCCAAGCTCTTCAAATTTATTGCACAACAAGAAAAAGTAGATGTTCGTTACAAGCTGTCCGTAGTTTCAGACTATTTAAAAATCCCTCAAAAACTACTCATTTTCATGATTCAGGTGTTCTCTGAATTGGGATTTGTGACGATAACAGATGGTGTGATGCAAAGAGTTGAAAAACCTGCAAATCATCCGTTGACCGAAAGCAATACCTATCAAACACGATTGAAAAAAATTAAGACAGAAGAATTTTTATTATTGAGTGATTTGACGACATTAAAAAACTGGTTGTCCAAATAATCAAACTGGATGACTGATTATAAACTTAGGAGGAAACAACATGGATTTAAAAGATTATATTGCGAGTATCCCAGATTACCCGTCAGAAGGAATCGTTTTCAGAGATATTTCTCCCCTGATGGCAGATGGAGAGGCTTACCGAGCAGCGACAAAAAAAATCGTTGATTATGCGAAAGAACAAAAAATCGATATGGTCGTTGGTCCAGAAGCAAGAGGCTTTATCGTAGGGTGTCCAGTAGCTTATGAGTTAGGCGTGGGCTTTGCACCTGTACGAAAACCTGGGAAATTGCCTCGCGAAACGATCGAAGTTTCATATGATCTGGAGTACGGAAGTGATACATTGACGATCCATGCAGATGCGATCACTCCTGGTCAACGGGTGTTGATCTGCGATGATTTGCTGGCAACAGGAGGAACGATCAAAGCAACGATCGAATTAGTTGAAGAACTAGGTGGTGTCGTAGTTGGTTGCGCCTTTCTTATTGAATTGATGGAACTGAATGGACGCGAAAAAATCGAGAATTACGAGATTTTGACTCTAATGGAATATTAAAAGACAAGCAGGACAGTCACGACTGTCCTGTTTTTTACCAAATGCTTTTATTGATCTGCATTGACAAAAAAACAAACACTTTTTCGATGAACAGTGTCGGGCTGTTAAAGAAAAAGTGTTTGTTTTTTTTATTTAGACATTATTCATACTGAATATCAGAAGAATAATACTCAGTCATGATCTGGTGTTTTTTTCTGCGTTCTGCCTGACGAAATTTTTTATCGTCCCAAAGAATCAACCATAGTGTGAGCAGTGGACAGACGATCAAAATAGCTGTTAACATTCCAAAATTTCCAATAATAATACCAATCAATAAAATACCTATAATAAAACCGAAACGACGAATTGCTTTCATATTCTTCACCCTTCCAATAAATGCGAACAAATGTTTGTATTTATATTATACGAATGTTTGTTCGTTTTGTAAAGAGGAAAAATCAAGAAAATGCGAATTTTATTAATTAGGCTGTTATCATGCGTAGCCGAATGTTAGTCAACTCGCTTTAAAAAGATAAGAAGATTTGATTTTGACAACGAGGATGATCAATTTGAGCTTAAATTTTTATGACGATTCGACTCCGGATCTTAAGTAAGGCATTTTACAGTGAATGATAACTAAGTAAAGGACGCTAACATATGAATGAAATTTCAAATTTATTTCTATTGACACATGAATGAGATGATGATAAAGTATTTCGAGTAAAACGTAATCGTTACGATTTGAAAGGAGGAACACAACATGGCTAAAAAATCCAAAATTGCGAAAGCTGAAAAACAAAGAGAATTGATTGAAAAATATGCAGAACAGCGAAAGGAACTAAAGGCAGCTGGAGATTATCAGGCGTTAGCCAAACTGCCGAAAGATTCTAATCCCAATCGCTATAAAAATAGAGATCTGATTGATGGTCGTCCACGTGCCTACATGAGAAAATTTGGTATGTCTCGTATCAAATTTAGACAATTGGCGAATCAAGGATTGATTCCAGGAGTTAAAAAAGCCAGCTGGTAAGCAGTGGTTTAATTGAAGGAGGGAAATGATATGGCAGTTCCAGCAAGAAAAACATCGAAAGCCAAAAAGAAGCTTCGCCGTACACATCAAAAAATCAACAAACCAGAGATTTCATATGATGAATCGTTAGGAGAATACCGACGCAGTCATCGTGTCTCGTTAAAGGGCTATTATAAAGGGAAAAAAGTGATTGATTAGGAGGTGATCGGAATGAATATTATTTATCCACCCCTGGTCGAAGAGAGTATTCAGTTTCATTTTCTTGGAAAAGAAAGAGAGCAGGCACCCAAAGCTGCTATGTACCGAATGATGGTCGAAAAAGGAATCATCACTGAAAATGGCTCTCCAACAGAAGCTGCATTGCAGAACGGTTGGATCAAAGATTTTTATGAAGAAGAAAATCTTTCTTTCCAGGAGTTTATTGAGCTGTATCCTTTATTTGAACAATACGACTCAGAACTCTTCCAGAAAATCGACGGTTTCTGGGAAATCCCAGTCAATTTAAAAGAAGAATTATTAAAAGAACTCTCGACGGAAGAGCTAGATCATGACAAAAAGATCCAAATAGAAGCCTATCTTGCTGATCGTTGAAAGATGATTTTAATATATTAATAGAAATAAGGAGAATCACGAATGAGACAAAATATTATCTTAGAATGTGTCGAGACAAAAGAAAGATTGTACTTGACTACTAAAAAGAAACGAAACACACCCGATCGATTGGAATTAAAAATACTCGCCTAAATTGAGAAGAAAAGCTCTTTTTAGAGAGACAAAATAACAGAAGAAGCCCCCAAATCAAGTCGCTCTACACTTGATTTGGGGGCTGTCTGTTAGTGAAAAGAAAGCATAAGGTAAAAATCAGCAGTGAGATAGTTGGATTCTTCTACATAAAGATTAGTAAAAGAAAGTGTGATCGTGACTTCTGGAAATTCTTCAGTGAAAGTTAACTCATCGAGAGGCTTTGAAAATTCCTGATAGGACTGTTCAAGCTCTTCCAGTTCGGTCAAAAAATGAAGATCATAATTTGCTAGCTGTTGACCATCTTCATCTTCCAAAATCAATTGTAGCTGATCCTGCTGCACATTTTCTTCGTCTAGCTGTTCGCCCAAGCTGTTTTGCCAGATCAGTTGATATGTTTTATCTTGATAGATGATCGGCAGTTGATTGGTATTTACTTGAGAAAAGTTTCCTCGGTCTACATAAAGAGGTAGCAACACATCCTGATCCTCAACGTTGAATTGAAGGACATCATCAGGATCAGCACTGAGGGTAAAACTTTTTGGTGTAAATGGTTCATTGCCACCAGGATAGCCCTCTTCCTCTAAGCTAAAAATACTGAACCCAAATGTTTTGATGAATTCAGTGTTATTCAAATAATTTTGGGGCAGAAAATCGACCTCACTTAGACGATCTACCCTGCGTAGGTATCTGTAACTTTCAACGATTTTTTTCTTATCTCTTTCTGGAATGGTACCATCTGCTTTAATCGAATTGTTTTGCAACATATTGTTAGCAGTCAATGTGGCTTCTAGTTGGTTTGCTTGTGACCTTGAGGCAACCGAGACGGCATCGATTCCAGGAAAAATGGAGAGTACCGACAAAAGGATCAATAGACCAGGAATCAAGAACATTTTGCTATGTCGGAGTAGATAGATCCCGCTTGAAACGATAGAGAAAAGAACAAAGAGTAAAATAAAGTAACGTCCGTCCGTCAGACCGATTTGTCTGATTTTGTTCAATGTAGCGACTCCTTGAAAACCAGTGACTACAAACAACAAGAGAGGAAAATATTTCCTGAATAAACGAACGATCTGATTTTCCAGAGTATCAATTGAAAATAAGCTAAACCAGCCAATAATCACATAGCTGATCAATAGTGGATCTAAGAGGCTGTTGTTCCAGAATTCCCCAGT
The DNA here is from genome assembly GCF_053760925.1 of Enterococcus olivae. Classification (NCBI taxonomy): domain Bacteria; kingdom Bacillati; phylum Bacillota; class Bacilli; order Lactobacillales; family Enterococcaceae; genus Enterococcus; species Enterococcus olivae. Next base: position 31,877 of record NZ_JBSMVT010000001.1, on the reverse strand, counting down.
GATATTTTGTAAAATATATAGTAGCAAGATTAGTGTATAAATGGCGATCACTGGAATGATGATATAGGTCAATAATATTTCGAAAAACTTAGGTATTGTTGTAGCACGTAAATAATTTTCATTGGGTACTTCTTTGCCAGTCGGAAAGACCGGCATCAGTGACAGGAAGTAGATTGGAAAAAAGCCACTCCAGGTCAATGCACTAATATGCGAATAGATTTTGTAATCAATGGAAGTGATCAAAAAGTTAAAAGCTGAAAGGATCGCCATCAATCCAATATATAAGACCAGTGAGAACAAAAATGAAGTAAAGAATGCTTTGACGAACACGATAAAACTTCGTGAAAATGCGTATTCGTCTTGCCTGATGGAAGGAAGCCAAAGCACCGTGATCAAAACAATAAAGAACAAGACACCCGTCCGAATACCTGCACTATATTCAAAAAGTTCATTAGGACGCAAATACATATAATAACCGACCGAGAACAAGCAAGCGCCTACATACAACGACCATTGGACCATTTTGTTCTTTTGAAAAAAGAGTTCGTATATCAGCTGTGCAAGGATGCCTAGAGAACCGGCAAGAAAGATACAGGTAATTTGTTTTTCCCAAAACTCTTGTTGTTCCGTCCCTATCATGATCACTAGAGTAGCAAGTAAAAATGCACCGGTCGAGAACCAAAAACGAGAGACTGCATGAGAAATACTTTCCCAACGTTCCTGACTTTTTTGAGTGAGATTCATTGCCATCACCGCCTTTTCTTTACCCTTATTATACCATTTTTAACGAGAGTGCTAAATAAGAGTGCATCAAATCAAAGCAGATGAGAGAAGAGAGGAGTTGCAATCAATCAAATTCTATAAGAAAATAAAGGAAGGAGAGGGGTTTTTATATGCAATTTCAAGTAAGAAAAATGCAGAAAGCAGATTGGCAAAGGGTCTATGAGATCTATCGTCAAGGAATGAAAACAGGACTAGCCACCTTTACTGTAGAAGAGCTGACTTATGAAGAATTTGATCAAGAACGACTTTCAGTAGGTAGACTGGTGATCTTAGATGATGAAGAGGTCGTTGGTTGGGCTACTTTGAAGCAGGCGTATCCAAAGATCCCGGAATATGATGGGGTAGCTGAACTGAGTGTCTATATTGATGAGAAGTATCAAGGAAAAGGTACCGCAACATTTTTGATGGAGCAGCTAATCAGTGTTTCCGAAGACGAAGGTTTCTGGATGTTGGAATCAGATATTTTTTCCAATAATCCCGGTAGTATTGCGTTACATGAGAAATGTGGCTTTCGACAAGTCGGTTTTCGGGAAAAAATCGGAAAGGACAGTTGTGGTACATGGCGTGATACGGTTCTGATGGAACGAAGAAGTCGCAGGATCGGGAATGATTGATTCATCCGTTAGTTATGAGATCATTACCAGAAACAAAATTATTATGCACTAAAAATTAAGAAGAAAAATAATAGAAAAGACTTGGAGTGGAGAAACATGGCAAAGTATGAGGCCTATGTGGCAGGTGGGATTGATGAAGTTTTTGAATATATTAATGACGCCATTGTTAAGGGAAGTTCAACTATTTCAATAGAAGAAAGTTCTTTGGTTCAGGTTGGAGAGACGAAGATTGCAATCCGTGCCTACGAGCGATACAGTATCTTGGGACAGAACCGTGTCAGCCTGCATCTGACCATTGCCTCTAATGAAGAAGAGACCCATGTGTCAATTATTTCAACAGGAGCCAGTCAAGGGATGCTGTTCAAATATAATTTTTTCAGTGAAGATCGTTTTTTACAAACGGTGATTCCTGCCATTGAGAGAATCAAGAAATAAGTTTACATAATCTTATTTTTGTAAACCGAAAGGGTGAAATGGTTGAACAGATGCGATTGGGCGACAAAAGATCTCTTGTCGCAAGAATATCATGATCAAGAATGGGGTAAGCCACTACATGAAGAAGACAAGCTGTTTGAAATGCTTGTTTTAGAAAGTATGCAGGCCGGCTTAAGCTGGATAACAATTTTAAAGAAAAGAGAGACGATGCGACAGGCCTTTGACCAGTTCAATTATCGGGAAATAGCTTTATATCAAGAGGCAGATGTTGACAGATTGTTAAAGGATCCAGGGATTATTCGTCATCGTAAAAAAAATCGAAGCGCTAATCAACAATGCAGAGGTTTATCTAGCTATTCAGAAAAAATATGGAAGCTTTAATGATTATCTCTGGAGAATGGCAGGATACACCATCATAAACAATCACTGGCAAGTGATCTCTGAAGTACCTTCTTCTACAGAATTGTCGGACCGGATCAGTAAACAATTCAAAAAAGATGGATTCAAGTTTTTAGGTACAACAAGTGTATACGCCTTTTTACAATCAGTAGGTATTGTCAATGATCACTTGGAACACTGTCCTTTCAAATAAAAAAGATTCTCGCTAAAATAAAGTCAGCGAGAATCTTTTTTATGCAGTAATCATTTCCAGTTGTTTCATTGCATCAGTAACGATTTTTGGTGTGATCGTTTCTCTAAGAAAATGAATATTTTCCTGTGGTCTTGCAGCACGTTCTGCGACTAACTGATAATCTTCTTCAGAGAGCGTCATATTAAGTGCTTTTAAAGATGTGGGCAAGTTCAATTGCTGATAGAAAGGAAGCAGGCGTTGGATCTCATCGATTTTATTCTCGATGACAAGTTGGACTAAAATGCAGTAGGCCACTTTATTTCCATGCAGATGATCATGACTTTCCGGTAGAATTGTCATGGCATCATGGATTGTGTGTGCGCCAGAAGTACGTCCATAATCGTCTCCGAAGCCTCCGACCATACCAGCCAGTAAGATATTAGTCTCTAAGATATTTAAGAATGCTTCGTTGATCTCTTTCTTTTTCATCGCCTCCAGCGCTTCGTAGCTGTCTGCCAGCAAGATATCACGGGCTTTTTTTGCTGCAAATTCTGTCACTTGAATCTCAAGTGGTTGATAAGAGAGCTGACCGATCAATGGTTCCGCTTCGTACCATTTGGCTAATGTATCTCCGATTCCGGCGATCATCAAATCGATTGGAGAATGAAGAAGCACTTCAGGCTCGATCAATACAAGCGCATTTGCTCTTGGAAAAATATCGTAGCGATCCATCGAACCGTCTTCGTTGTAAATGACGCTTAAAGGAGTACAAGCCGCACAGGTGGCAGCTAAAGTTGGTAAAATCAAAATTGGGACATTGACTTTATTAGCAGTGGCTTTTCCAAGATCGGTCACTTTTCCGCCGCCAACAGCGACAATACCATCGATTTGATGCTTCTTAATAAACTCGGCGAATGCTTCGCTTTTTGCATCGGTGCATTCTCCACCATAATATTCAAAATGAAGAGTAAAGTCATCCAGTGCTGGGAAGTAGGGCTTAGCCGCAGCCCAAGAATCCTTTCCGTGCAGAATCAAAATATTTGTCAAGCCTCGTTTGGTCAGATGCTGACCCAAACCTTGCCAGGCATTTGTCCGGCATTCATATTCTTGTGGTGTTCCTCTAACGATCAGTTGCATTGACATTGCCTTCTTTCTATTGAATAGGTGTATTTTTATACATGATTTTCTTTCCAATGCTTAGAAAATTCATGAAATTCGTTTAATGGAAGTGCTTTACTGAATAAGTAGCCCTGCATATAATTGGAATGGATCAATCGGGCAAGTTTGGCTTCTTTGACTGTTTCGATTCCTTCACAGCAGGTTCGCAATCCTAAATTTTGTGCTAAGTTAACGATATGGCGGGCGATGATTCCTTTGCGAGAATTTTCCTCAACATTTGTAATCCTGAATAATTCATACCTTTTATAAAGGGCTAAATTTTATCAATCATCTGTTTCATTTTATGGTCAATGGCTCTTTTTCTCAAAAATATTCTTCTAAATGGTCTAATTTCTTTTTGCTAACGGATTAAATTCAAATAAGACCTCATTTTGGGCACACTCATCCTAGCAGATGGTTAACGAACTTTTTAAATTACCCAATTAACGTACTTAACACTGCAGTACCTGAATGTTTTGTAGAATCCGATAAAATACTTTCTGGTAAACATGGTAACTGCTTAATTTCAAGTAGTTTCTTCTTCCAGAATGAACCATCTTTCCAGCTATTTTAAAGAAAAATAAGCGGATAGTAGAAACCTGATACCCTTTCGTTTCATTGGTAAAACATAATGTTCGCATGAAGTTTACAATATTATAAGCCAATAGGCTTACGATCATACGAGCATGATTTTCTATAAAACTGGGGCTGTCTGTTTTGTCAAAGTAAAACCCGTTTTTTGCTTCCTTAATGTAATTTTCCATCGTTCCTCTTTTTGAATACGTTTGGAAAATCATTTCTGGAGAGACATCTTTTGAGAAATTGGTAATGATGAATTCATGTCTAAAAAGCAATTCACCAGCTTCTCTAGTTGATTTTATGCAAATCCTTCTGAATTTTTTCCACGCCTTTGCTTGATAAGTGGCGTTATAGTAATGAACTTCTTTCTTATCCCAATCGTGATTATCCTTAATAGTAATGAATTGCTCAGCGATTCTGCACAGATTACGATTGGTTTTTAAGCGGATAGTATACAGACTATCGTATTCTTCACAAAGTTCATACAAATCGGGCGTTGCGAATCCACTATCTGCACGTACCATAATAGTGCTTACGGGTGTCACAGATTGATAATGCTCAAATAATGGTCGAGTAAATGCTGCGACACCATTCGAGGTGTAGACATTTCCAGAACGAAGTTCTGCTTTAAGAAAGTCACCAGTAAGACCATCAAAGGCAACGAGCGGATGATAACCGGTTGTCTGGTAATGCGCATTATAATCGGTCATTTCTTGATTTCCAAAGGTATCGCTGTGGGTGGAATCTAAATCGAAAATCATTTCATTCGTATTTCTTATCCTACGTGCTTTATCAATCAAAATTTGGTTAACCTTTTGAAGTTGAATGATATTTTCTGTTGTCATCCGATCCCAGAAGCGAGAAATAGATGACTGTGAAGCCAACCGTTTTTTGTTTAAAACAGCTTGAAAGATAGGATCAGTTGCTAATATATTGGCAGAAGAATCCGTAGGATAGCCTGCAATTAACTGTAAGATGATTTGTTCCAGAATGGATTCATTTTCATGAATATGATACAGTCGGTCATCTTGAATCTGGATGTTTTTACGTAAGATTCGGCTAAACTTAAATTTGTCCATGAATTCTTTTACTAATATTAAGCCGGAATCTGAGGATAAATTTCCACCAGAGTGAGATACTGTAACGTTTGAATTGAAAAGTAGACGATTTTCGTGTAAAGTTGCCATTGAGAGAACCCCTTTCTTTGGTTAGGTTTAGTCACTTTAACCATAGCAGATTGGGGTTCTTTTTGTACACCCAAAGAGTGCGGATGAACGAAACAAAATAGACTGTTATAACAAGGTTTTTGAAGCTTTTTTGAAAAATTATGAATTATTCAGGGTAATAAATGAGGCATCGATTTTTAAAATATCTGCAGGCAGATCACCTAACAAAGCAAGAGCCGAATGACCAACGCCAAAATCATCAAGAGCAAGTTTGAAACCTAGGTCTTTTAGCTTGTGTAGAATTTCTACGGCAAGAGGAGATTTTTCGAATGCCTGATGTTCCGTGATCTCAAAAATGATTTTTCCTGTGTCGACTTGATGCTCTTTTATCAGCCTCTGGACACTTTCTAAGAAATCAGGCTGTTCGACCTGAGTGACATCGACGTTGATCGTGACATTGATCGAATAGTCCTTGTATAGCTTATCTTTGAATACTCTGTCTATGATCCAGTTGGCGAGTTCAGACACATAATCATGTTCTTCTGCGTATCTAATGATCCTATTTGGTGGAACATAGCCCAACTCAGGATCGTTCCATCGCAACAGCGCTTCTGCGGCAACAATGTTATCGTTGTGATCGAAAATCGGCTGATAGTACATCTCTAACAGATCCTGTTCAATAGAAGGTTTCAACCGTTCGACTGTATGCAAGCTCGTCGTGAAATCCTTCGTCATTTCTTCTGAAAAATAAACAATCTTAGAGGTCTCGTGCTGATCCAGACAAATTCCAGCATGTTCAAGCAGATCAGAGAGTTCTCGGGTTTTTGAAGGGAAACTGGTTGCGCCGATCTCAATGTTCATCAGGATCACGTGCTTGTCTATATTTAAAGGCTGTAAAATATAATTGCGGATTTTTTCGATGCAGGCTTTGAAGGACTCTTCGTCCGTCAGAGGCTTGACATATACTGCAAATATCTCTCTTGAAAGCCGGTAGAGTCGATAGTTTTCCGGTAGGAGATTCTGAATCCTTCTGACCATTTCCAATGTTACTAGCTTGCGAACTTCTCTGGAGTATAGAGCTGAGATTTTGGCGATATTACTACATCTGAATAATGCCAGTCCGCTTGGTTGCTGTTCATTGGATAAAATATGCTTGTTGATATCATAGGCGATCTGGTTAAAATTGGGAAGATGAGTGACACGGTCAAAATAAGCAAATTGCCGTTCCACATTGTTTATTTCACCAAGATGAAGAGCATCCAAGAGAAACAGTCCACAGTATTTTTCTTGTGTCTCTTGGTCGGAAAGACAGATCAATTGGAGCAAATAGGACTTCTTACAACCGTCTTTGTCAAGATAATTTACTGTACCTGACCATTTACCATTGGTTACTGCTTGTTTCCAAAGATCACGAATGTCAGAACCATGCAGATTCATAAAGCTGAGTTCCATCAGTGTTCTGCCAATTACTGTTTCGTACTCAGTTTTAGTCTGACGGATACTTTCTTTATTTACGTACTGGATCCGTAACTCTTCATTGATAATAAGTGTAGCCATTGGAGAAAGATGAACCATCAAGATGAAATCCGCTAGTTCTTTAGTGGATACAGGTTGTTTCTCTAAATCTTCTATCAATTCTGTATAAGAATCAAAGTCGTTAGAAAAAAAGCGAAACAAAGCGTCTTTTTTTAGGGTATGTTTTTCATCTGTCAAAATCGAAATCCTCCTACCAATAAAATGTTTTTATATACCTCAATCATTTTACATTTTTTTCGAAAAATATTAAAGTGAAAATGAGAAAAAAACAGTAAATGTTTTATATAACAGGGAAAATACTAGAAGGTGGAGAAAACATCTTTTCCTCTACTACGTTCTATGGTATCATGAAAAAGTTGTAAAAGTTGAATTTTTATACATTTTTATTTTATAAAAAGGAGAGAAACAAAATGAAAAAGGGAAAAAAAGCGTTGATGCTGTTTTTGCCAGTCTTTGCTTTGATCATGAGCTTGCTTCCTGCTCAGATTGCAACAGCAGAAACAATTGATCCGCATTATGAGAATATTCTCCAAAAAGAGGAGCTTGTTGTTGGGCTTTCTGCAGACTATGCTCCCTATGAATTTCATGCGGAAGTGAACGGCAAGGATACGATCGTTGGTTTTGATATTTCTATTGCTCAAAAAATCGCAGACGATCTAGGTGTTGATCTGAGGATTGAAGAATTAGGCTTCGATGCTTTGCTAGGCGCGTTAAAAACAGGAAAAATAGATATGATCATTTCAGGCATGGCGGTAACAGAAGAACGATTGAAAGAAGTCAATTTTTCTGATACTTATATGGTGGTGAAACAACGTTTGCTGATTCGTGCGGAGGATGCAGATAACTACCAAAGTCTTTCGGATTTTGAAGGAGTACCAGTCGGTGTACAGAAGCAAACAACACAGGAAGCTCTGGCTTTCGATGAATTGACTGGCTCTGTACCGACTTCTTTACAGAAGATTCCAGATGTAATCATGAATCTGAAAAATAAGAAAGTCGATGCAGCTATTTTAGAAGGACCGGTGGCTGAGGCTTACGTTGATCATAACGAGGATTTGATTTTCTCTGACTTGGAATTTGAGGATGGGGAAAAAGAAACGGCAGTTGCCTTACCAAAAGATGCACCGATGTTGCTCGAAAAAGTCAATGCTTCAATCAAAGTCATCAATGATGAAGGCTTGCTGGATCAATACAAAGAAGAAGCAAACCAGTATATGTTCCAAGAGGAGCAAGGTTTTTTTGCGAAATATTATAAATTTTATGTCAATGGTGCCGGATATACGATCTTCTTGGCGTTGATCGGTGTCTTGTTCGGAACGATTTTGGGTGCATTTCTAGGCCTGATGAGGTTGGCACGTTCAAAAGTCACTCGTTTATTGGCAACAATCTACATTGAATATATTCGTGGTACGCCATTATTAGTCCAAATTTTTATTGTCTATTTTGGAACAGGAATCCTCGGGCTTGAGCTTTCTCGCTTGGCTGCAGGGTGTATCGCACTAGCATTGAATAGTGGAGCTTATGTGGCTGAGATCATTCGTGCTGGAATTATGGCGGTCAATAAAGGACAGCTAGAAGCCGCTCGTTCATTAGGGATGAATAGCAGACAGGCGATGCGTTTTATTATCTTCCCGCAAGCAATCAAAAATATTCTACCTGCTTTAGGAAATGAGTTTGTCACAGTTATTAAAGAGTCTTCCGTTGTTTCAGTGATCGGTGTATCGGAACTGATTTTCCAGGCGGGAAATGTACAGGGAGCAAGCTTTAAACCATTTCTTCCGTATGTTATCGTTTCACTGATTTATTTTGTTTTAACGTTTACACTTTCTCGTCTATTGGGAGTTGCTGAAAGGAGAATGAGTACAAATGATTAATATTAAAGGTTTGCACAAAACATTTGGAAAAAATGAGGTATTGAAAGGAATCGATCTAACAGTCAATGCTGGAGAAGTCGTCGTGATCATTGGTCCATCAGGAAGTGGAAAGAGTACCTTTTTACGATGCTTGAATTTATTGGAGCAGCCTACAAAAGGATCAATCGAATTTGAAGGCACGGATATTTTAGCCAAAGGAACCGATATCGACAAGCTTCGTCAAAAAATGGGGATGGTTTTCCAAAGCTTTAATCTCTTTCCTCATAAAACAGTCTTAGAAAATTTGACGCTTAGTCCAGTCAAGGTCAAAAAAGAAGAAACAAAGAAAGCTCAAGAAACAGCCATGAACCTGTTGAAGCAAGTAGGCTTAGAGGAAAAAAGCACCAGTTATCCTTCCAGTCTTTCTGGCGGACAACAGCAGCGTGTGGCGATCGCACGTGCGTTGGCGATGGGGCCAGATGTGATGCTCTTCGATGAGCCAACATCTGCACTTGATCCAGAAATGGTCGGTGAAGTTCTGGCTGTTATGCAGAATTTAGCAGAAAATGGGATGACGATGGTGGTTGTCACACATGAAATGGGCTTTGCAAGAAAAGTAGCCGATCGTGTGATCTTTATGGATGAAGGAGTCATCCAGGAACAGGGAACGCCAGATGAAATTTTTGGGAACCCACAAAATCCAAGAACACAAAGCTTTTTGAACAAAGTTTTATAATCAAAGGAGATGTAATCAATGGATCAGTCTAAAGTTGCTAAGAAGTACCAAAATCCAGAGAAAAATCTATTAATGGATATTGGGCTGCTGGCAAAAACGGCGACCGATTTGATCGATTTATCGTTGGGAGATCCTGATCTAATCACAGATGAGACGATTATCGATGCAGCTTTTGCAGATGCAAAAGCTGGACACACAAAATATACTGCTTCTGACGGCAGCCGTGCTTTTTTACAAGCAGTAGTCAATCATTACCAGAAGCGTTATAATCTTTCCTTTGAATTGAATCAAGTGAGAGCGACAGTTGGGGCCATGCATGGCACTTATTTGGCACTTTTGGCGATTCTTGATCCGGGAGATGAGGTCATTATTCATGAACCTTTCTTTTCACCATACAAAGAACAGGTGGAGGCTGCTGGCGGCATTCCTGTGATGATTCCGACTTACGAGAAGGATGGCTTTGAGATTGATCTGTCGATTCTGGAAGCAGCCATCACTGATAAGACGAAGGCATTGATGATCAATTCGCCGAATAATCCGACAGGTGCGGTTTTTTCCAAAGAGGTTTTCCAAGGAATCGCAGAACTTGCGATTGCCCATGATTTGTTTATTTTGTCAGATGAGATTTATGAAGAACTATGTTTCTATGAGGACTTTACACCGATGGCTGTCTATGCCCCGGAACATACGATTGCTTTTAGTGGTTTTTCCAAGGCGTTTGCCATGACTGGTTGGCGGATCGGCTATATGATCGCACCAGCCTTTGTGAATGACGTTGTCCGGCGCATCAATGAGAATGTGACGTATTCAGCACCAGCTCCTTCGCAACAGGCAGGAATCTATGCCCTGGAACATTCTGAAGAGTTGGTTCCCAAAGTAGTCAATGTCTTTCGAGAAAGGCTGGAGTACGTAAAAAAACGTGTTGACGCGATTCCCTTCCTATCACTTGGTGAGATCAAAGGAACGATGTACGCCTTTATTAATATTGAACAAACGAAGTTAACTTCCGTTGATTTTGTCGAAAAGGTTCTGAAAGAAACACAAGTTCTGATGATTCCTGGCAAGGCATTTGGTTTCACAACAGGGGACCAGCACGTTCGCTTGGCGGTGACACAAGAGATCACTCTGCTGAAAGAGGCCTTTGACCGAATCGAAAAAATGAAATTTTAAAGCGTGAAAATTGACTAAATGCTTTTGTCATTTAGTCAATCTTTTTGTCATTTTTGATTGAAAAACGTATCTTTTTAACAATAAAAAACCGCTTCTTAACTTTTTCTTAGTAGCTTTTGTTACAAAAATAAAGTAACTAGAAGGTGTGTAACAGAGAATGAAAAGCCTTTTTGTAACAGTAAGAGGAGATTCTTTGCAAATGACATGTTTCGTCATGACTTTGTTACCTAACTAGATAAAACTCCTGCTATGATTTGTTCAGTCGTTTTTGACGACGAAATAATGGATATAGAGGAGTTTTCATAGATGAAACAAACAAAATATTTTCTACTTGGCAGTGTTGCCTTTTTAAGTATGGTCGGCTTTGGTACAGGTGTTTTTGCAGAAGAAATCGAGCATACCGTAACCCCTAATGATACGTTATCAAGTATTTCGATGGAATACTTTGGCAATGTTAATCACATCGATCAGATCGCAGAGGACAACGGCATCGCTAATCCAGATGTGATTTTTGACGGAACGTCATTAAAAATCAATACAGAAAGTGAAGGGACAGGGACAGCCAGCAGTACCACAACGGATACTTCAGAAGAAAGTCAAACAGAAGCAACCAACTATTCAGGTCGAACACTAACTATGGAGTCGACTGCCTATAGTTCAGATCCTGCTGATGCTTTAGGTGGAGGGACAGTTACAGCTACTGGGCAGAATTTGCTGGAAAATCCAATGGCTGTAGCAGTTGATCCTAATGTGATCCCTCTAGGAACTAGATTGTATGTAGAAGGCTATGGAGAAGCCATTGCCAGCGATACGGGTGGAGCGATCAAAGGCAATATCGTTGATGTTCACTTTCCAACTTATGAAGAATGTATCAACTGGGGACGCCGGACTGTTCAAGTAACGATTTTAGATTAAACAATAGATAAAGAGACAAAAAGCATTTACCGATAAAAAAACGGTAAATGCTCTTTTTTCAACAGAAAATATTCCTTGAAGTCTTAAAAAACAGAAACAAGAAGGGAACGAAGGAGCAAATATTGATGTTCATGTAAATATTCAGAAAATAGTTGAAATTATTTTCTGAATATCGATTCGAAGAGGAGGGAAGGTATGCTATAATAGAAAAAAATCAAGGAGGGCTTTATTCATGAGAGCTATTTTAACGGTTATTGGAAAAGATAAGGTTGGTATTATTGCGGGGGTAAGTCAAAAGTTATCCGAGCTTGAAATAAATATTGTGGATGTTACTCAAACAATCATGCAAGAATATTTCACAATGATGATGATGTTGGAAATGGAAAAGCAGACTGATTTTGATTACACACGCCAAGAATTAACAAAAATCGGCGACAAATTAGGTGTAAAAATTAGCGTTCAAAATGAAGAAATTTTTGAAGCGATGCATAAATTATAATCAGGAGGCCAAACATGGAAACAAATCAAATACTTGAAACGATCCGCATGGTTGAAGAAGAAAATCTGGATATTCGTACGATTACAATGGGCATTTCTTTATTGGATTGTATGGATGCCGATGTCGAGCAAGCATGCGAAAAAATATATCAAAAAATCACCACTCGAGCAAAAAATTTAGTCAAAGTCGGTGAAGCAATCGAGATGGAATATGGGATTCCGATCATTAACAAGCGGATCTCAGTAACACCGATCGGTATCATTGCCTCTGCTTCTCAAGCAAGTGCTGAAGATTGTGTGAAATTCGCACATACATTGGATCGCGCGGCACAAACAGTTGGCGTCAATTTTATCGGCGGTTACAGCGCTTTAGTTGAAAAAGGCTATCAAGGAGCAGATCGTGCACTGATCGAGTCGATCCCACAAGCGCTAGCGGAGACTTCTTTTGTGTGCTCTTCGGTAAATATTGGTTCAACAAAATCGGGTATCAATATGGACGCTGTTAAATTGATGGGGGAAACGATCAAAAAAACAGCTGAAGCGTCGGATATGGGTTGTGCGAAACTGGTTGTCTTCGCCAATGCAGTAGAAGACAATCCGTTTATGGCCGGTGCTTTCCACGGAGTCGGTGAAGCAGACTGTGTCATCAATGTGGGGGTCAGTGGTCCAGGTGTTGTCAAACGAGCACTGGAGAAAGTTAAAGGAGAATCCTTTGATGTTGTCGCTGAAACGGTCAAGAAAACAGCTTTCAAGATCACTCGTATGGGACAGCTTGTTGGTCGAGTAGCTTCTGAGCGTTTGGATGTTCCCTTTGGAATCGTTGACTTGTCTCTAGCTCCGACACCAGCAGTTGGAGATAGTGTAGCATTGATTCTGGAGGAAATGGGCTTGGAATCTGTTGGAACTCACGGCACGACAGCTGCTTTGGCTTTGCTAAATGATGCTGTCAAAAAAGGTGGCGTGATGGCATGTAATCATGTGGGTGGACTATCGGGTGCGTTCATTCCTGTTTCAGAGGATGCCGGAATGATTAAGGCGGTAGAAAATGGTCTATTGAATTTAGAAAAGCTGGAAGCAATGACAGCGATTTGTTCAGTTGGTCTAGATATGATCGCCATAGCAGGAGATACTACAGCGGAAACGATTGCGGCGATGATCGCAGATGAAGCAGCGATCGGCGTGATCAATCATAAGACAACGGCTGTGAGGATCATTCCTGCACATAATGCCAAAGTCGGCGATATGATCGAATTTGGTGGTTTACTAGGTACTGCACCAGTCATGAAAACCAATCCGGCGAAATCTGCTGATTTTATTCAACGAGGCGGCAGAATTCCTGCACCGATCCATTCATTTAAAAATTAAAAAAGTCATTTCTTTTATAAATTTAGTCGATGATACAGCTGATTTCAGTTGTGTCATCGGCTTTTTTTTCTTACTTTAACGAATAGTTATAGTCAATTGTAGTGTTTTTGGACAGGAACTTATCAAAAATCCTACTATAGACGTATCCCGCTTTCTAAAAATGTTGCTATAATATAAATAAGAAGTTTGTGAAATTTTCGGAGGTTTGACTTTGGCAAATTAGAAAAGGAGAGAAAAGAGATGAAAAATAAACATTCATTTTGGGGAAATTTATTTGGCTTCTTGTCGGTTGATATCGTTGTTCGTGGTGTTGTAGCAGTTGTCGCCACGGTGCTCCTATTTTGGTTTTTAACACGTTGATATATTTTTTTCACTATAGATGCGAAGGGATCTCATTGTAGATTCCTTTTTTTGTGCATTGGATATTTCACTAAGTTTTATAATTGTGATTATTTAGATATTTTGTTAAAAGAATCAAACTTTTTTTTCGTATTTATTCATTGAAGAGAGGAAAGGAGCAGATTATGGAAAAGATCATCGCAATGAAAAAATATGGATGGCTACTTGTAATTGCTGTGTTATTAGTGATCACCGGAATTTATTTACTCTTGCCCGATAAGGAAATGGCACCCGCATGGGAAGATCTACAGGTAGAACAGACAGTGGAAGAAATACAGTCTACCGTTAATAGCGAATCCGTCGTATTGATGGTAGATATTAAAGGGGAAATCAAAAAACCGGGGGTATATGAGCTGCAAGAAGGCGCTCGAGTCAAAGAAGTGGTGCTTTTAGCTGGAGGATTTACTGAGAATGCAGAGCAAAGACAGCTTAATTTGGCAGAACGTTTAACAGATCAGCAAATGATCTATGTGCCGAGTAAAGAAGAAGCAGAGAATGCTTTCGTTCCGATAGATAATCAGTATAGTCAATCGGCTACAACAGATGCGCAAATCAATATTAATACTGCAGACCAGATAGAATTGCAAAAATTGTCCGGGATAGGCGCTGCTAAAGCTCAGGCGATCATCGACTATCGAGAGACAAGCGGTCCTTTTCAAAAAGTGGAGGATTTAACCGAGGTTAGTGGAATCGGCGAGAAGACAGTAGAAAAATTAAGGGAATCCATCAAAGTTCAATGAGTCTATGTCTTTGATTTTATAAACCAAGCAGAGCTTCTCAAACACAAGGAGAAGAAGCTCTGTTTGTTAGTATGAATCCATCTAATTGAGGTGCTTTTGGAAAAAGGCTGCCATCTTATTGAAAGGGATGATCTCCATTTGATCGTAGAGATCTGTATGAGAAGCTTCTGGGATGATCAGCAGTTCTTTGTTTTTCCCCTTCAACTTTTTATAGGCATCCTGACTAAAGTACAAGGAGTGAGCATTTTCTCCATGGATCAAAAATACCGCAGAGCGAATCTCACTAATGTATTGTAAAAGTGGCATATTCATAAATGATAAAGAAGAAGTTGTATTCCATCCATCATTTGAATTTAGTGACCGCTTATGATAACCACGGTTTGTTTTGTAGTAATCATAGTAATCTTTGACAAAATTTGGCACATCATCCGGTAATGGATCAATGACACCGCCAGCTCTTTGATAGTGATCACTTTTGTAATCCGAGATTCGTTGATTGTTCAATTCTTTTTTTAAATCATAGCGTTCTTCTGCTCCCATAGCATCAAAATAACCATTTGCATTTACTCGAGACATGTCATACATCGTGGAAGCCACCGTAGCTTTGATACGTGTGTCGATAGCTGCTGCATTCAATGCCATACCTCCCCAACCACAGATACCAATGATCCCAATTTTTTCAGGATCAACATTTGTTTGAACAGATAGAAAATCAATAGCTGCTTGAAAATCCTCTGTGTTGATGTCAGGTGATGCTACATATCTTGGACTTCCACCACTTTCTCCAGTGTAGGATGGATCAAAGGCGAGGGTCAAAAATCCTTTGGTAGCCATCGTTTGAGCATAAAGTCCCGATGATTGTTCCTTTACTGCCCCAAAAGGTCCACTCACAGCAATTGCTGGTAATAGTCCCTCACTATTTTGAGGTTTGTATAAATCTGCAGCCAAAGTGATCCCGTAGCGGTTGTGAAAAGTCACTTTGCAATGATCGACCTGCTTGCTCTTCGGAAATACTTTGTCCCATTCTTTCGTCAATATCAATACATCATTCATCTTAGAATCTCTCCTTCAAATTTATTCATCATTATGATGTATCTTTAGGATAAACCTTCACCTTGAGTTTAAAGCAATATCTATTTTTTATTTTGCTGATAAATGACAAACTGTTCCATGAGAAGGGGGGGAGTATAATAGAAAAAATTAGTAATTAGGTTTATCAAAAGAAACAAACATTTACAGTATTCAAAAAAATAGATTGGGGAGTGATATCCGCCAGCCAAAATTACCACTAGTGACATAGTTATTACCAGTCAGAGACACGAAAATTACCACCCAGTGACAACTGAAGTTACCACTAGGTAAAATAGATGATTAAATCAACAATACCTCCAATATAATGAAGGAGCACACGATTGTGCAAAACATTATATTGGAGGTATTTTTTTATGATTCAATATCGAAAAATATTGGAAATGGCCCACGAGGGCTTGAGCTTACGGACTGTCTCCGCAAGTACGGGTCATGGTCGGCCAAAAGTCACTGAAATTCTTCAGTTGGCTAAAGAAAAAGGACTTGAATGCCCTCTGACAGAGGAGATGGATGACCATTGGATAGAAGAATTTCTTTATCCATACAAAGCCATTGAAAATTCTGGCTACGGCATGATTGATTTTGAACTCGTGCATAGAGAGCTGGCTAAACCCAATGTAACCTTGTCGCTGCTTCACTATGAGTATGGTATCAGTTGTCGTGCGAATGGCAAGATTCCTTATACCTATCGGTCTTTTTTACGTCATTACAAAGCTTATGCAGACAAGTACAAGGCAACCCTAAGGGTTCGTAGAAAACCAGGAGAAATTATGGAAGTGGATTGGGCAGGATCAACAGCATTTATCATTGATCGAGATACAGGGGAAAAAGTAAAGGCTTATGTTTTTGTCGCGACACTTCCGTGCAGCCAATTGTCCTACGCTGAGGCTACCTTATCCATGGACATGAACGCTTGGATTGGTGCACATAACCGTGCTTTTGAATACTTTGGAGGAAGTACGCAGATTGTTGTTCCGGATAACCTTAAAACGTCCGTTACCCGCCATACGCTGAAAGAACTCGTGCTGAATCCGACATATCGTGAAATGTGTGATCATTACGGGACTTTATGCATGCCGGCAAGGGTTCGGGCTCCTCAAGACAAAGCGTCTGTTGAAGGCTCGGTCAGCACAATATCGACATGGATAATTGCGGCTTTACGGAACGAGCACTGTTTTACTCTGAACGACTTGAATCAAAAAGTCGGCCTGAAGCTCGAAGAATTTAATCATAGAGATTTCTCGAAAAAGATAGGCACTCGCTTTACAGCGTTTGAAGAAGAGGAGAAATTCGCACTTTCACCTCTTCCAGCAAAACCATACAAGATGGCCGAGTGGAGAACCGCTAAAGTACGCCTGGATTATCATATCAGCATTGGAAATATGTTTTATTCCGTCCCATATGAATACATCGGGAAAAACGTCGATGTACGTGTTTCTGAGCATCTCATCGAGGTCTTCTTCAAACAAATGCGAGTAGCTACACACTCCCGATTATATGGGAAATTCGGTCAGTTATCCACCAGTAAAGATCACATGCCTGACAACCATAAATTGTATATCGAGCAAACACCGGAAAATGCCTTACAATGGGCAGAAACGATCGGAGAGAACACTTTGCGCCTCATTCAATATCTATTAGACACCTATCAGGTTGAGCGCAAGGCACTCTCGTCTATTTTTTCTTTAAAAAATAGTTCCCGCCGTTATACCAAGTACGAAATCGAAAGAGCGTGCAAGGAAATCTTGAATGTCACTCAGCGACCGACGGTCAAATTAGTTCAAAATCAACTGAAAGCAAATAAGAAAAAAGATGCCGAGAAAGCACTGGAAAAACCATCCAAGTCTCAGGATGATTTCGGATTTACACGCGGCGCAGATTATTGGGGAGGAAAAGGACAATGAACGAACAAACAATAAGCAAAATGATTTCAATGAAATTATCAGGGATGGTAGAAGGATATCAGAACCAAGAGAGTTCGCCGGAGTTCAAAAAAATGAGTTTTGAAGAAAGATTCCAGCTGTTGATCGATCATGAGTACGACAGACGCAAATCGAACACGTTGAAAAGATTGATCAAGAGCGCTAACTTTCAAGATTCACAGGCTTGCATTGAAGACATCGAATACCACGAAGACCGGAAATTAGAGAAGATGCGTATCTTGGAACTGTCCAGCTGCAATTACATTCGCCAAACAAACAACATTATCGTCAAAGGTCCAACTGGAGCTGGAAAAAGCTATATCGCACAAGCTTTCGGCATATCAGCTTGCCGTCAACACCATACTGTGAAGTATGTGCGCCTTCCGGAGTTACTGGATGAACTGATGGTGGAGCAATATCGAAATGACGATTCTTACCGCAAAAGTATTAAAAAACTTTCCAAAGTAGACCTACTGATTCTTGATGAATGGCTTTTAATCGATATTTCGCCAGAGCAGGCAGCGCTCGTTCTTGAAATTGTGGAAATGAGATACAAGCTCAAATCGACTATTTTCTGTTCCCAGATAGATCCGCAAGGATGGCCTCAAAAGCTTGGGAATGGCACTGTAGCTGAAGCAATTATGGATCGAATCGTGCATAACTCGATCCAATTATTGATAGATGGAGAAATATCCATGCGTGAACGACATGGCATCCGCAACTAAATTTCAATGTAAGGAGGTTTAAACGAATATGTGTTATGAAGATGAAACCGAAGATTATTATAAAATGTTAGATAAGCAATCTGAGGAGGACGCTCTTGTTTCTTTTATCGTGGCCCTGATTGAATATTCTACTGAATTGGAAGAACAAGTTGTCGACCTAAGGCGCACTGTCAATCAATTATCAGATGAGGAACGTCTTGCGTTCCCTGATTTAGAGGGAGATATTTATCAAGTGTTTGATGATTATTCCGCGTACAGAAAGTACCAAAGTCTCATTGAGGAGCGTATCGAATGGAATAAAAATCACCCTGTTTCCGAGATAATGAAAGGGCTATAGCAGCATCAACCAATACTAACTTTAAATTTTACAGGTAGAAAACATACTTGAAATCACCTAAGAGCCGTTCCTGGATTATATGGAATGGCTCTTAGGTGACCTTAAGGTCAGTATAGTTGCTGTTAAACTCTCTGCACACTTACTGGTAAAGTGTATTCACCGATGGTGCATTTTGACCTTATTCACGAAAAGCTGTCCACTTCCTTTATTTAAAGGATTAGGGCAGCTTTTCTCGATTGTTTTTCTCACTGGTAACTTGTCTGGCACTCACTGGTAATATCGGTGTCACTAGGTGGTAATAACTATGTCACTGCTGGTAATTTCCTGTGGCGGATATCAGGGGAGATTGTAATGGAAACAAATCAAAAAGTTGCTTTAGTGACTGGAGCGAATAGAGGGATCGGCTTTGAATTGGTCAGACAACTGGCACAACAAGGGATAAAGTATTGTTAGCCAGTCGAAATCCTCAAAAGGGTTAACAGGCAGTTCAAGCCTTGAAAAAATCGTCACTCGATGTAGCGTATTTGCATTTGGATGTGGATTCACTAGAAAGTATCCAACAAGCAAACGATCGGGTGAGCCATGAATATGGAAAACTTGATATTCTGATCAATAATGCCGGAATTCTTTTAGATCAACAAGGCGGTCTGCTGAAGGAAGATGCTTCTATTTTGGAACAAACATTAAAAACCAACCTACTAGGGGCTTACTATGTCACTAAAACATTTCTTCCACTTATGATGGCTAATGATTATGGGAGGATCGTCAATATTTCTTCGACAATGGGAAAACTCAGTGCCTTAACTTCTGAAAGAAGTGGCGCGTATAAACTGTCTAAATTTGCTTTGAATGGACTCACACAGCTTTTAGCTGCTGAGGTAACTGGTGATATCAGGGTCAACGCTGTGTGCCCAGGCTGGGTCAGTACAGATATGGGTGGTTTAAGTGCTTCAAGGACACCACAAGAAGCTGCAAAAAAAATCCTTTGGTTGACGACGCTAGATGCATCTGGACCAAATGTACAATTCTTTTCTGACGGTCAAAAAATTTCTTGGTAAAGTTGCAATAGATATACAGTTTGTTTTTGCTAATAGTTGTTATTTTGACCAGAAAAGAACGAAAATTGCGTATTTTTATTTGAAAGGCAGTTCGAACGTTCTTTGAAAACTAAATATATTTACAGGAATATAAAGGGTCATTATTCTTTGGAATCTGTACACAAAGTAGTGGGAATATGGTAATATTTGGACAAGATACAGATTATTTGATCAACTTTTTATTTGACGTTCAGTTAAGTAACTTGAGCGACCATAGGCATTCTGGGTAATGAAAATATAAAAAATCATTTGGACTAAAAATAAGGGAGAATTTGAATGGAAAAAAAGAATGACAAAACAAACAGCCATAATTCAAAAGAATTTGCAAAAGCAAAAGATAGTCGTATCCCTTGGGACCAATATTTTATGGCTCAGGCGGTCCTCTTAGCCTTAAGAAGTACTTGTACCAGACTTGAAGTTGGGGCGACTTTGGTCAAGGATCGTCGGATCATTGCTGGTGGGTACAACGGCTCGGTGAGCGGGGACGATCATTGTATAGACGATGGCTGCTACGTAGTAGAGGGACATTGTATACGAACGATCCATGCGGAGATGAATGCCCTGTTGCAATGTGCTAAATTAGGGATTTCAACAGCAGGATCAGAAATTTATGTGACACATTTTCCTTGCTTGCCCTGTACCAAGGCGATTTTACAAGCAGGGATCAAAAAAATTTATTATTTGAATGATTATCGCAACAATGATTATGCCATGGACTTAATCAAGCATGTTGGGGTAGAAGTAGAACAAGTGAAGTTAGAGCCAAAATATTTTGAAAAATTGTCTTTTGGTAAATTAAATGAAGAATAAAGAACGAAAGCAATGGAAGAACCAGCTGGTTTTTCCATTGCTTTTCTCTATCTGTTTTTTATATAGTTTTCTTTTACAGTGGCCCTTTTTGTTTTTGATTGGCTGCTATTTTTTAGCTGTACTGTGCTATAAAAAACGATATGTGTTGGTCCTGATCGGTCTTTTATGCAGCGGTCTTTTGTTTATCAGGATGAAGCAAACCTATCTTATCGAAGTTCCTGAAGAAACGACCATTCAATTGCAGATGCGTGTCTTTCCCGATACGATCCAATTGAATGGAGACTTGATCACCTTCGAAGGGAAGACGGTCTATGGCAAGATTAGAGGGCAGTACAAAGCAACCTCAAAGGAAGAGGTGAAGGAGTGGGGAAGGAGAACAAATTGGAATAAACAGCTGTTGGTGAACGGTTTTTTCAAAGAAAAGGAACAAAAACGGAACAAGCATGGCTTTGATGTCAGTGACTTCTATTTCTCAGCTGGACTTTTGGGGAATTTTATTGTGGAGGAGATTCGTAGTGAGAAAACACTTTCCTCGTGGTATTCTCTCAGAAAGATCCGAGCGACCGCTATTGATTGGATGGAAATACATTTTTCACCAAAATTGACTGTTTATTTGTGGGCATTGTTATTAGGCTATCGAGATCAATCCTTCCATGAATTAAGAGATATCTACAGCGGGAGTGGTATCTTGCATTTTTTTACAATTTCGGGGATGCATGTCTATTTGTTTTATGGCTGGATGCACTATTTGTTTAGACGAACGAGGCTGATATTTCAAGAATTCGCCCCAGCAGGTGCGGTATTGATCTTTTTTTCAATTTTTTTATTTGGACAAGGAGTAAGTGTCTTACGGGCTTCTTGTTTGTATTTGTTGAACGTCTCTTTAAAGGAGAAGAGAATTTATTTGTCGAGCATGGATCGTTTTAGTATCATCGCTCTGCTCTTATTGTTATTAGAACCAAAAATATTGTTGCAGTTATCAGGGATCTTGTCCTTAGGTATCTCCTGGTTCATCTTGCTCTGTCCATTTTCAACTGAAGGATTTTATGGAGCCGTGAAACGCTCGCAGGTGATTGCTTGCTTGGCAGCACCGATCTTTATGTATTCTTTCTTTGAACTGCCGCTATTGACGGGTATTTTGACAGCAATCTGTGCACCGTTCTTTTCTTTCTTTTTACTACCTTTAGGGGCAATCACGAGTCTTTTAACAATGCTCGGTATAAAAACGGCAAGTCTGAATTGGCTACTGCTTGCGGGTATTTCCTTGTTTGAAGAACTTTTGTCTTATACCAAATCGCTAGTATTGATCACAGGCAAGCCACCTTTGCTTCTTGTTTGGCTGACGATAATCAGTAGTTTACTTATTTATCAGAGTAGCAAAAAACGCTGGTTGTTTGTCCCGTTACTGATATTACTTATCAGTCAACGAGTATCGCTAACAGCCTCGGTTTCTTTTGTAGATGTTGGCCAAGGAGACAGTGTTGTTCTGCAAAGTCTGTTTAATCAAGAGGTGTATGTCATCGATACTGGGGGACGATTGCAATTTGAACAAGAAAAGTGGAAAACCAGAAATTATCGCGCTAGCATTGAATATACTTTGTTACCATTTTTGAAAGGAGAGGGAGTGACTCAGATCACTGGTTTGTTCCTTACTCATGGTGACGCAGATCATATGGGAGATGCGTTAGAATTGATTCAGCAGATACCCGTCCAATGGGTCTATGTGGGAAAAGGAAGCCTGTCACATCCTAGTATTCAGCGTTTGGCAGCTCAATTGCCAAAACGAACTAATATTCGTGAAGTTTCAGAAAATGAACAGATAGGTAAAAGAATCCCTCTGAAGGTGCTAGCACCTCAACATCTTGGGAAAGGTGAAAATGAGGATTCACTGGTTTTAACCACAGTCATTCGTAATACTAGCTTTTTGATGACAGGTGATTTAGGCAAGGAGGGGGAAAAACAATTGCTCACCCATTATCCCAAGTTGAAAGCGGAGGTCATGAAGCTTGGGCATCATGGGAGCCAGACTTCTACTGATCCGGCATTTATCGAGAAAATCGGCTTGAAGCATGGGATTATTTCTTGCGGAAAGAACAATCGCTTCAATCATCCTCATCCAGAAGTTTTGGATACACTGAATCATGCAAAGGTTCAAATATACCGGACTGATCAAGACGGAATGGTCCGCTATGTGTGGTATCCGAAAGATCGTTTTCCAAAGATATGGACAGCAAAAGAACACTAGCATTTGTTTCTGCTTCATGATAGGATAACCATTGAAAGAATGGAGAGGACGAGAGATGAACACGCAAAAAGTATTACAGGAGATTCGCTCACAGAAATTTCAACCGGTTTATTTGGTTTTGGGAACGGAAGATTTTTTACAAAATCAAGTACGTGAAGCGTTTCTGACCAGCTTGAATGTCGATCAGGACGATTTGAACTTTGCTCAGTTTGACTTAGAACAGGATTCGCTGGATGTTGTGTTGGATGAAGCACAATCTACGCCTTTTTTTGGAGACTATCGTTTGATTTTTGTTGAACATCCATTCTTTTTGACGGCAGAGAAGAAAAGTAATGCACCGGAACACAATCTTGACGGACTACTGGATTATTTGAAGAATCCAGTGGATACCTCAATTCTCGTAATTTTTGCAAGCTATGAAAAAATGGATGAACGAAAAAAGGTAACGAAGCAGTTGAAGCAGGCAGCAACTCTTGTTGAAGTTCAACCGATGAAGGAAGCGGAGGTTCGACGTTATCTTCAACAGACATTGGACAATGAGGGGCTGGTCATGCAGCGGGAAGCCTTTGAGTTGTTTGTTCGATTGACAGATGTCAGCCTGTCAAAGGCGATGCAGGAATTGGACAAGCTACGCCTATATGCTGGTGAGGAGAAACGTATTTCAAAATATGCAGTAGAAGAGCTGATTCCCAAATCACTGGAGCATAATGTTTTTGATTTGACGACATACGTTCTTCAAGGTAAGACGGAAGCGGCTTTACGATTGTACGAAGATCTGCATATTCAAGGAGAAGAAACAATCAAGATCAATGCTATTCTGATCAGTCAGATTCGCTTGCTTTTGCAGACAGCAATTCTAATGAAGGTTGGTTATCAGCAGGGAAATATTGTCGAGACGTTGAAAATTCATCCTTATCGGGTCAAACTGGCGATGCAGCAGGCACGAAAGTTCGATCAAAAGGCTCTCAGCTTGTTATACGATGAGTTGATCGAGAATGATTATCTGATCAAAAGTGGCAGAATGGACAAAGAATTTCTATTTCAGCTGTTTGTCTTGAAAACAGCCAATCAGTTACAGGCGAAATAAAAAGAAAAAGGGGAAAGCAAGTTGCTTTCCCCTTTTTCTTTAGCATTATTTAGCTACTTTTTTGCTTAGACGAGATTTGTCACGACCAGCTTTGTTTTTATGGATCAATCCTTTTGACTCAGCCATATCGATTGCTTTAACAGCATCTTTAAATAACGCATCTACGTTATCCGCACCTGATTCAACAGCTTCTTCAAATTTTTTGATAGCTGTACGCATTGTGCTCAATTGAGATGAATTTTTAGCATTAGCAACTTCGCTTGTACGCACACGTTTGATTGCAGATTCAATGTTTGGCATTTGTTTCACCTCCGAATAAAAAAGTTATTATACGAAAAACGTATAAATCAACACTAGTCATTATACATAAACAAAACGAGCAATGCAATAATAAGTTGTAAAGAAATTTTACTTAACACAAAAAACAAGAATTACATTGCAAATGCCCAATAGCCGATCAGAATGATACCTAAAACGATTCGATACCAACCAAAGGCAGTAAAATCATTTTTCTTGATGTAATTCATCAAGAATTTGATAGCAACGACTGAAACAAGGAAGGAAACGATCGTACCGACCAGTAAAATCACGATTCCTTGAAAGTCGAA
This sequence comes from Enterococcus olivae, assembly GCF_053760925.1. NCBI lineage: Bacteria > Bacillati > Bacillota > Bacilli > Lactobacillales > Enterococcaceae > Enterococcus > Enterococcus olivae. The sequence continues at coordinate 7,439 of NZ_JBSMVT010000001.1, read as the reverse complement.
GCTATTGCCAGAAGTTATAAACTTAACGACTTTTAGCAAGCTAGCACCAAACATGGTTGGAATTCCTAAGAAGAAAGAAAACTCTGCCGAAACGAAGCGCGAAGCTCCAACTAAAATTCCCCCAAGAATCGTTGCACCTGAACGTGAAGTACCTGGAATTAGGGCTAAAACTTGGAACATACCGATAACAAAAGCAAAACGAAAGGTGATATCAGTCAACTGAGTCGCTTTTGGAACACGATCTCTGTTTCTTTTTTCAACAACGATAAAGGCGATCCCATAGACAATCAGCATGATCGCTACTGGTAAAAATTTATGGAAATGAGCATCTAACCAGTCATCGAGAGGCAAGCCAATGATCGCTGACGGAATAATAGCGACGATTACTTTGAACCACAATGACCAGGTGTCGCGGTTTTCTTCCTTTGATTTAGAAGGAGAGAAGGGATTCAGCTTGTTAAAATACAAGACAACCACAGCCAAAATCGCCCCTAGCTGGATCACGACATTAAACATTGTCATAAATGCTTCACTAGCTTCTAGCTGAATAAATTCATCCGCTAGAATCAAATGTCCGGTACTACTGATCGGCAACCACTCGGTGATTCCTTCGATAACACCTAAAACTACGGCTTTGATAATATTTGCAAAAAACATTTTTTCCATCCTTTCATTACATAATGACAAGATTTAGTATACCTTTTCTTGAAAAGATTACCAACTTTTTTTCAAAAAAAGAAGCAAACAAAAATAGTTTGCTTCCTCTTGAAGCTGCAGTATCAACCTTTGTGATAAAGGTGTGTATGCTAGCTTAATGAATTTTTAGAGATTTCCTTGCCTTTTTCGATATAATCTGTTGAACCAACTTCTTCGCAAATAAACTGGCCATCCTCATAAACTAATCGGGTAACAGAACCATTTTCCAAGTCCATACGAACATTGTTTTCTTCTTGGATCAAGTTCAGCAAGAAAGCAATCGTTAGGCCATGAGAAACGATTACGGCTTTTCCGCCGCCATTTTTCTCTACACGATGAGCGACGTCTTCAAAGCCTGTCATTACGCGAGTGCTTAGTTCTTCATATGTTTCTGCCCAATTAGCTGTATCGGCAGCATGGATCGCTTCACAGATGTCTTTAAACGTAGTTTCACGGTCGATCATTTCATCGTAGTTTTCGAAGTTCAATACACGAGGCACGACTCCCCACATCTCAGCGTCATAACCACCTTCTAAAGAACCGAAACACCATTCACGGATTCTTTGGTCAGTATGGTAAGGAATCTCGCTGCCTTTTGAATGCTGATTCAAGATGATGCGCATCGTTTCGATCGCCCGACCGCTGTCGCTAGAAACTGCTTCAACAAAATCGATGTCTTTTAAACCAACACCAAGATTTTCGATTCCAGCCACACCGGTTTTCGTTAGGGGAGTATCACACCATCCTTGTACACGCTGCAGTGTATTGAACATTGTTTTCCCATGTCTTACGATATAAAGTTCTGTTTTCGCCATAATTATTCTCTCCTTCAGTTAAAAAACGGATTTGTATTTTTTTCATGTTCGATCGTTGTTGCTTCACCATGCCCAGGGTAAGCTGGTAGTTCACCAGGTAAGGTAAAAAGTTGTGTTTGAATGCTGTGTAAAAGCTGTTCAAGACTGCCTGTGTGCAGATCAGTCCGACCGATACTTCCACGAAACAGTGCATCTCCACAAACTACAAAGTCATTAAAGATAAAACTTACACTGCCGATTGAATGTCCAGGTGTAGCGACCACACGAAAAGTAAAAGGACCGATCGTGTATGCTCTCAACTCTAGTTCGAATTCAGCCGGACGTGCAGTGATTGCTCGGGATTCAGAAAGATTGAGAACGGGATCTTGCAGCCAATCCTTTTCTAATGGACTCACATATACAGGAATTTGGTAGAAATCTCGCAATTGATCGACTGCTCCGATATGATCATGGTGCGTATGTGTCAGCAAAATCGCTAAAGGTTTTGCTTCAATTTTCTCAATTTCTTTGATGATTTTTTCGGCATCTGCTCCTGGATCAATAATTAGCAGTTCCTGATTTTGCCAGACTAAGTAACAATTTTCATCAATTACACCCGTGACGATACGTGTAATTTCCATAAAAGCCCTCCTTGTCTAATGATACTTCAAGTATAACGTAAACAAGGTCTACAAACAAAAAGAATTTTTTAGAAAAACAGGAATTGTTAAGTATCTGATTAGAAAGAACAGGAATAAATTAAAAATTACATGAAAAATTTCTCCTTTAAAATTGTTCGTTTCGCTTCTTTGCTATACTTATTTTAGATAGGAGGTAACTGTCATTGAAAAAAACATTAGTAGTAATAGTTCTTGTTTTTTCGAATCTTCTTTTTGTTGCATGTCAGCCATCTCCTGAGGTCATTGAAACGAGTAATGATCCGATCGTAGAAAGTACACCGATCGTCCAGGAGACAGAAGTCTCGGATGTGCTTCTGATGCAGGAAGAAGCTAGAATGTTTCCGCAAAATCAAGGAGTCTATGATTTTAGTGAAGGCAAGCTGACGATTGTGAAGCAATATATACCTAGTAGTCATCAAAAAGACTATCTGACGATTAGTGAGATCGACCTCGACCCTATCAAAAAAGATTTTGAAAAGACCTTTCCAAGTAAAGAATGGGAAGGGGATCCTTATATGGTTTATGAAGACACGTTTTCTCCAGTTTCTTTGTCTATCGATGAGGAAAAGATCGAGCTTATTGGTGAGGACTTTAAGAAAATCTTCTTTTTTGAAGACGAAGACAATCATCGTGTTTATGATGAGCACAATATCATTTATACGATTCAATACGACAAATAAAACTTTAAAAGGAATTTTGATTTTTTTCAAAATTCCTTTTACATTTTCTCAATTTTTTTCGTTACTAGTAATGAAAGGAGTGGAGAATATGGATGTTAATCAATGGTTTCAAACAATTAAGGAGCATAATATTTTATACGTCTTGTCCGTATTAGCGATCGCCATGGTTTTAGATTTTTTTAGCGGGATTCTGGCGGCAAAATGGATGAAAGCTGTGACTTCTAAAATAGGGATCAATGGCATTTTAAGAAAGCTGGCTAGTATGATCTTGCTGATTTTCTTTTTGCCAGTCGCTTTTTTGCTCCCTGCTTATGCAGGGATGACCATGCTCTATGTACTATATTTAGGTTATTTGTTTCTTGAAATACAATCGATTTTAGAGAATTATCAAAAAATGGGCATTGATGTAGAACCGTTTAAACGGTTTCTGATTCAGCTTAAAGAAATGTATCAAAAGAAAAAATAAAAGACTTTTAAAAAAATTTTTTGTTCGCTATACTTTTCGAATCAGTTCTCTATAATAAAAAGATAGAGAAGGTGAATCTATGCATCGTGGAAAAATATCGGTACGAAAGCTAGTAGAATTTATTTTAAGAAAAGGTAGTATCGACAACCGTAAAGTAAGTAATCATACTGCCCAAGAAGGTGCACGTATCCATAGGAAAATCCAAAAAGAGAGCGGCATAGACTATCAGAAAGAAGTTTTTTTAAAGACGGAAGTTTCTGTTGGAGAGGACACGCTGATTGTAGAAGGTAGAGCAGATGGTATCTTTAAGAAGGAAGAGTATTGGGTGATCGATGAGATCAAAACTTCTGAAGTGCAGTTTGAGGATCTGCCAGCAGATCAAATAGAATTATTTTTTTATCAGGCAATGGTTTATGCTTATATCTATAGTTTGCAAAATGAACTTTCGTCTATCGAGGTTCAATTGACATACTTTCAAACGACAGAGTCTCTAGTCACTCGCCAAAGCAGAACGTTTAGTTTTGATTTCCTGACCTCTTTCTTTGACGATCTGACGCAGGAATATCATCGTTGGCTGCTGTTTCAGGATGATTGGCGAAGGGTGCGAACAACGTCTTTACAAGCCTTACAGTTTCCTTATGAAGGATATCGGAAGGGGCAACGAGAATTGGCGGTGGCCGCTTATAAAACATTAAGGAATCAGCAGCGTCTCTTCGTGGAGGCCCCGACTGGAACGGGAAAAACGATCTCGACCTTATTTCCGGCCTTCAAGGCTTTGGGAGAAGAACGGGCGGATCGTATTTTCTATTTAACAGCAAAAACGATCACGCGACAGGTGGCAGAAGATGCCTTGCAGGCATTAGCTGAAGTTGGAGCTGAAACCAAAAGTGTCACCTTGACGGCCAAAGACAAAATTTGTTTTTTAGACGAACGTAAATGCAATCCCGATGACTGTCAGTATGCGAATGGCTATTACAATCGAATCAACGAAGGACTTTGGGATCTCTTGCATCATGAAAATCAATTTACACGTCCAGTAATTGAAAGATATGCTAAAAAACATCAGCTTTGCCCATTTGAGCTGTCATTAGATGTCAGTTTGTTTTGTGATGTGATCATTGGTGACTACAATTATTTGTTTGATCCTACCGTGTATTTGCGACGATTTTTTGAAGAGCCTGAAGAAAAGTATTATTTCTTGATTGACGAAGCACACAATTTAGTGAATCGTTCCAGAGAAATGTATTCAGCTACATTGCAACGTTCTGCTTTCAAAGGATTAAAAGAAAAACTTTCAAAAGACTATAAGAAAATTCATCGGAGCTTGAATAAAGTCGATCAAGAGTTTGGTGCCATTCAGACGATCGCCGAAGAGGAAAATTGGTCTTTCCATCATCAGGCGCCAGCTGCTGAAGGCTTGTTGAATCAATTGTTTAAATTCAGCGAACTAATGAAAGAGTGGTTGGCGGCACACCCAGAAGAGCCTGGATTGGAGAATATTTTAAGTGTTTATTTTGACTGCCTTCATTTTTTAAAAATCAGTGAATTTTATGATGATCATTATGAAACGACGATCGAGATCTCACGCTACGATCTAACGATTCGTCAACTGTGTCTTGAACCAGCTCCGTTTTTACAAAAAATGCTAGACAAAGGAGAGAGTAGCCTGCTATTTTCAGCAAGCTTCAGTCCCTTGCCTTATTATCAAGAGGTATTGGGAGGGGGAGAAGAAGCACTACGTTATCGTTTAGATAGTCCCTTCCCGATCGATCATCAACAAATCTTGATCGCTAATTACATTCAAACGACTTATAAACAAAGAATGGCTAGTTTGCCAGCAATTGTTGAGACTATCGTGATGATGGCAGAAGCCAAAAAAGGCAACTATTTAGTGTTTTTCCCATCATATAAATTTTTGGACGACACCTATAATTTATTTACCGAGTTGTTTCCTGAGATTCCCACTATCTTGCAAGACACAGATATGAACGAAGAGGAAAGAGAAGCGTTCTTGGCTAAATTTTCGGAAGAACCCGAGGAGTCACTCATAGGGTTTTGTGTATTGGGTGGAATTTTCTCAGAGGGAATTGACTTAAAAGGAACCCGCTTGATCGGCACAGCGATTGTGGGAGTAGGCTTGCCTCAAATCAATCCGGAACAAGAGTTGATCAAAGAGTATTTCGATGAGCACAAACAAGCAGGATTTGAATATGCGTATCAGCTACCTGGAATGAATAAAGTATTGCAAGCTGCTGGTCGGGTCATTCGGGATATGGAGGACAAAGGAACTGTATTACTGCTGGATCAGCGTTTCACTGCTCCGAGGTATCGTCAGCTCTTTCCATCTCACTGGCAAAAAGCCAAAATCTGTTTCCGTCCAACAGAGCTCGCAAAGGAATTAAAAAATTTTTGGCAAAAACAGTCGTTGACCAAGTAGAAAAAGTGGTCAACGACTGTTTCATTTTAACGGTAATTGGTAAACTGTAACTCGATTGGTAAGTCGACTTTTCTTAATAGTTGGATCACTTCCTGCAGATCATCCCGGCTTTTACCAGTCACACGGATTTGATCATTTTGAATTTGTGCTTTGACTTTGATTTTTGAGTTTTTGATCGCTGTCGTTACTTTTTTAGCATTCTCTTTATCGATACCACTAATCAAGTCCGCATGTTGTCGGGCTTTTGAGCCTAGGGCATGCTCTGTTTCTGAGAAATGGATATTTTTGATTGGAACAGCTCTTTTAACAAATTTTCCCAATAGAACATCTTTGATTTGTTCTAATTTGAAATCATCATCACCAACCAGGGTAAGCTTTTGATTATCCAAAGTAATATCAACCGTTGAACCTTTAAAATCAAAACGGTTTTTCAGCTCTTTCAATGTCATTTGGATAGCATTCTTCACTTCCTCCATATTCATTTCTGAAACAACATCAAAGCTTGCTTCTTTTGCCATTAAATCTCCTCCTAAAACCTTTGTTTTCTGTATTATACCATTTTCCTGCAAGATTCAGTTCAACGATTTACAAATAATCAGAAACAAGGTATGATTGCAAGTAGAACAATGAGGGAGGGATCGAGATGAGCGAAGCAAGAACCGATCAAGAAGTAGAAGAAATCAAAGATCGCATTTTGACTGCCTTGGAAACAGTTATCGACCCAGAGTTAGGGATCGATATTGTCAACTTAGGTTTAATATATGAAGTAGGATTTGATGGTGAGACTGGTGAATCAGTCATCAAAATGACACTGACTACCATGGGCTGCCCATTGGCGGATGTTATTACAGAAGAAATCCATGACGCACTCAAAGATGTACCAGAAGTAGAAAAAATTGAAGTAAAATTGGTTTGGTATCCCGCTTGGACAACAGACAAAATGAGCCGTTATGCCCGGATTGCTTTGGGGATTAGATAGGCGGTATATCAACGTTTTAAATTAGAAATATCAATAAAAAATTACATTAAAAAAGTCACTGGTGTTGCATAAAAATAATTTAGAATATTCTGAAAACTAATTTTCGTGGAAATAGGTCAAAAGAAACTGTGCTGACGCAAAGGATGACTTTTTCCAGAAAAATTTTTACCTGTTATTCAACTGAAAACCAAAAAAGTAACGAGCTAAATTTCTTTTTTCTCATGTGGGAATTAATTTTTCTAACCAACACTCAAAAGGCTGAAACAGTAAATAACGAAAGAATCGTTTGATTTGGAACACCGATTGTTCCGTTTTCGTCTCCAATTTGATGAGAAACGTAAGGAGAGCGGAAATCATCGTTAAAATCAATTGATTCTGCACGCCTTTTTCACTTTGAGAAAAGAACGTTTTACTGGTCATGTGTTGTTTGATGTGTTTGAAAAACAATTCAATTTGCCAACGAGCGTGATACATGTCCGCTATTTCTTTTGACGTACAGTCCATTCGATTGGTAATAAATTGAAACGCACGTCCACTTTTATCTTGAACAGTGACGAGTCGGAAAGTGGCAGTCAGATAAGTTTTAGAACCTAAACGAACCAGCTCATCTCGTAGAATTTCTTCTTCTGATGATTTTTCCAATGTGTCTACGACGTGAACTTTGGTATTTTTCTTGATGCGAGTGACGAAGAAATAGCCGTCCCAAT